>CAZSST010000145.1:0-2451 GCA_964609575.1 uncultured Candidatus Cloacimonas sp. | reverse complement strand
TGCCAAAGTGGGGAAGGTATTGGCCAGGGTAACGCCTGCTTTCTTGCCGGGATACCTGTCCAATACGGCTTTCACGGCACTGATGATGGGATAGATGGCAGTTACCGCACCGGTTAGTTTGAAGAGTTTGGGGATTTCGGGATCGCTTATCTGCATCACCCAATCGATAATTTTGGCGGTTAAAAGCGGATCCTGAGCCACGATGTCGCCATGGGTTCCATCTCCACCCTGAGGGCAGGAAAGGCTATATTCGATGCCCATCGCTCCGGTTGCTTCCAGCTTTTTTGTATTGCTTTGCCAGCCTGCCTTGTCCGCTTCGTCATTTCCGGTTACGGGGCCACCGGTGGATGCCATGGTAAGGCGATCGGGAAATTCATGTATCAAACGGCTGAGCTCTTCGCAAATCCTGTCCAGAGGGTGCTCAGAGACGTTATCGCAATTGGCGAAGGTCGTTTTGCCCTCACCCCAGCTGAACATGTATTCCCCGGGGATGTGAATGTCCAGATTGTCAAAGGCAGTTTTCATGATTCCGCCTGCCCAGCCTGCTTCATAGGCTTTTTTCATTTGCTCATAACCATCACTGGGGGGTGCGGCACTTAATATGAAGGGAGAAGATAGCTTACGCCCAAAGAAATCTGTTTCCAAGGACACTGGGTGCTTTTTCCAACCGAGCACGGGAAAGCAGCTTTTAGTGGCTTTTTCAGGTTTATGGAGAGCAAGTTCCTGTAGCTCTGTATGAATTTGCATCGCTGTATTCTTTCCAGCTGCTACGGCTTCAACCACTGTGGTAGGCCCATTTGCCATGTCGCCGCAGAAATACAGACCGCTGCTTGCTTCTTTAAAGGGTGGACGGTTACCCACGGCAATGATGACCATATCGAAGGGACGGTACATTTCCGAAGAGCCTACTTCATCCTTAATCCGTGAGGGATGAAAGCTTTCTCCTTGCTGCAGATAGACTTTTTTGGTCTTGATGCCTATGGTCCTGCCAGCTTCATTCACTATTTCCGAGATGCGGCTACGATGTGAAAAAGCTACTCCAGCCTCTACTAAAGCTGCCTTTTCCTTGTCCGATAAAGGCATTTCGGAAAAGCTTTCCAGGGTGATCATCTCCACATGGGCTGCGCCTTTACGGCTGGCAATAATGGCCTGGTCTGCAGCAATAGCTCCCCCAACCAGCGCAATGCGCTTGCCTGCAAAAAGATAGCAATCCGGGTTCTTAAGGATATCAAAACCGTAAATTGCCTGTTCATCACCGGGAATATTAAGGCGAATAGGGATATTCAAGCCTCCTGCCACCACCACGGCAGCATAACCCTCATGTAAAAGACTGCGGGGATCATCCACCTGCCTCTTTATATGTTGCAGCTTGAATACTTCCACCAGATACAGCAAATCGCTGAGCAGTACTCCCTTGTCCAAACGCTCCGAGGGAATCAGATTCACCTGTCCGCCAAGCTCATCGGGATCGAAGATCACAACCTCATAACCAAGCTGGACAAGGCTTACCGCTGCGCCGATGCCTGCAGGACCGGCACCTACCACAGCTACCTTCTTGCCCAGGGGACTGGGGTGAGCAAATTCGGGAACTTGATTTAGCTCTCGGGCTTTGCGAATAATGGCTGCTTGCACTTCCGGGATGCGAATGGGAGCGTCAAAACCTTCATGCGAACAGGCCTGAACGCAATGGTAATCCGGGCATACGTTGCCGCAAATTCCTCCCAGGGGATTGCTGGAAAGGATTATCCCTGCAGCACGCTTGAAGTCCGAAGGCCTTCCCAAAGCTGCGGCCATCATAAAATCTGCTGGTGAGCAATCACAGGGGCAGGCAGTTTTGCAGGGTTTGGTTTCGCAATATTCGCAGCGGCGGATTTCGCTGAAGAGTTGGGCATCGGTCATCATTGTTCCTCCCGGATAGGTTTTTCTGGCATTGTTTCTTATAGATGGGGAACCCGGAACAACTGCTCCGGGTTCCTTGATTGTATAGGTTCAGGTGTTATCTTTAATCTACGATATGGCCCTTACCTACGCCGCGGACTTTGCAGCCCAGGCCTTTGTAGGTATGCACCGTGGCATCGGACAGGAAGTTTGAGCAATCCACGATGAGGGGCTTGGTTTTGCAGATCGCCAGCAATTCCTTGGGATCTATTTGCTTATATTGGGAGTGTCCCACTGCAAAGATCACCACATCGGCATCGGGAAGAACATCATTCAGGTCGTTATGCACATGGATTTCTTCCAGTTCCGGCCAGGCTTCCACGTAAGGATCGTGGGCTTTCACCACCGCCAGATCCTTGCGCAGGAATTCCACCAGCACCTTGGAAGGACTGTGACGCGTATCGCCCACATCTTCCAGATAGGAAACGCCTAGCACCGCGATCTTGATGTTTTTCAGCTCCGGATACACTTTCTTGATGATCTCAATGGTATGAAGGGGCATGGTGTCGTTGA
>CAZSST010000144.1:0-6317 GCA_964609575.1 uncultured Candidatus Cloacimonas sp. | reverse complement strand
TAAAAGCTTGAAGTTTTCAGTGATCAGATTTGAAGAAACGGTGATGGTATTTGAAAAATTGGTGATAAAAACTACCAGCCCCAAATACCCCTGTTATCACTGGATTCCCCCGATTTGAAGTTTTGGTGATTGGATTTGAAGTTTTCAGTGAGGGTTTATAGTGAGACTGTAAATCCATACTTTCGGGGATGTTTTTTAGCACTCTAACATTTCGATTGACAAAAATGGCAAGCTGATTACTTTGTCCTTAGATTAGCAGTTCAATGATGAGAGTGCTAAGAACAACACGGCAGGAAGGAATGAAAAAGAATCAGCTACGCTTAAATGAGACCTTAAGTGCGCTGGTGGATGAATATATCGCCAGCAGCGAACCGGTGTCTTCACGCATTCTGAATGAAAAGTACTTAAAAGGAGTATCCTCTGCCACTTTGCGCCTGGATTTGATGAAACTGGAAGAGATGAGCCTGATCTCTCAGCCACACACCTCTGCGGGAAGAATTCCTACCATCAGCGGCTACCGTGCATATCTGAGGCATATCGAGCCACTGCATGAGCAGGTTTCTTATCCGCGCATGGATAATCTGCGAGAGTTGTTGATACATAACTACAAGGACACTCCCAGAGCACTTCATTACATCATGCAGGTTCTTGCCAAGGAAACCGATCAACTGTCATTTGTTGCAGAGCCTGAAGTCTCCAGCGGTTATCTGGCCAAGCTGGATGTATTTGCCATCGGGGAGCGCAAGTTCATCTTTGTGATGAGCCTGGACAGCGGCCTGGATAAAACCGTGATTATGAAATGCGATAATGACCTCAGCGATCAGCAGCTAAAAAAGTTGGTTCGCTATTTGAACGACGAACTTGTAGGCTTACGTATTTATGACATTGCGAATAAGGTGCTTCTGGAGATGCGGGAGCATGTAGATAACTCGCTGGTGGGGCAGTTTTTAATAGAGCTGCACAAGGCCTTCGTGGAGATCAGCGATTTCTTTATACATTATGATGGCAGCATCAAGTTTCTGGAGCAGCCGGAATTTGATTCCAAAGAGAACATTCTGAAGTTCATGAACCTGATCCAGAGGCAGGATTTTCTGCTGAATGCCATGCGCAATAAGGAACAGGAAAAGCCTGTGAACATCATTCTGGGAGAGGATTTTGCCCTGAATGACTGGATTGATTTTGCCCTGATCTATGGGCGCTATGAAGTATTTGGCATTCCCGGATACTTGGGAGTTCTGGCTCCGCTACGGACGGATTATCGCAAGCTGATCCCTCTGGTACGCGATATCACCAAAACCATTACCCAAACCACGAAAAAGGGTATGGTGGTTCCGCAAAAAGGACTATAAAAAATGAGTAAAAAACATCATAAACAAGAACAGGAAGAAATGGAAAGTAAGGACACACAACCTACTGTGGAAGCAGAAGAAAGCAAGGAAGAGCCCAAGGTGGATCTGGAAATGGAACTACTGCAGTGGAAGGATAAATACCTCAGGATTATGGCGGAATTTGAGAACTTTCGCAAGCGCTCTCTCGCCGAAAAGTCTGATTGGATAAGGCTTGCCACGCAGAGATTTGCTCTGGAGATCTGCGATGTGGCCGATAACTTCGAGCGCGCCCTGGCTCAGGGAAGCGGTGATGAGCTGGATACGCCCTTTGGCAAAGGCATTCTGATGATCGAAAAGCAGCTTTTGGGGGCTCTGGAAAAGGAAGGGGTGAAAAAAATGGATGTGCAAGGCAAACCCTTTGATCCTGAGTATCACGATGCCCTGGCCCATATCCCCAGCGACCTGGAAGAAAATGCCATCGCTGCGGTGATTCAAAATGGCTATATAATGAACGATAAAGTATTGCGCCCCGCACGTGTAGCGGTTTCCAATGGCGCTAACTATAAAGATGAAAATAAGACATCCCTGGAGGAATAAATGGGAAAGATAATAGGAATAGATCTGGGAACTACCAATTCCTGCGTAGCCGTTGTGGAAGGCGGGAAACCGGTGGTTATTACCAATGCGGAGGGTACGCGTACCACTCCGTCCGTGGTGGGATTCACCAAAGATGGACAGCGTTTGATAGGCCAATTGGCCAAACGCCAGGCGGTTACCAATCCCCAAAACACCGTATTTTCGATTAAGCGTTTTATGGGACGCAGCTATAATGAAGTAGGTGAAGAGATCAAGCAAGTACCGTTTAAGGTGATCTCCGGCATTAAAAACCAGGCTGCAGTGCATATCGATGTGGAAAATAAGGATCACACTCCGCAGGAGATTTCGGCCATGATCCTCACCAAGATGAAGGAAACTGCCGAAGCTTATCTGGGGCAGAGCGTTACTGAAGCCGTGATCACGGTGCCTGCATATTTTAATGATGATCAGCGTCAGGCCACCAAAGATGCCGGACGCATTGCTGGACTTGAAGTAAAGCGTATCATCAACGAGCCTACTGCCGCAGCTCTGGCCTATGGCATGGAAAACAAAAAAGAGCAGAAAGTAGCCGTGTATGACCTTGGTGGCGGCACCTTCGATATCTCCATTCTGGATATTTCGCAGGGTGTGGTGGAAGTGCTTTCCACCAATGGCGATACTCACCTTGGCGGCGATGATTTTGATAAGCGCGTGATCGACTGGATATTGGAGCAATTTAAGAAACAGGAAGGCATGGACCTTTCCAAAGACCCCATGGCAATGCAACGCCTGCGTGAAGCTGCCGAGAAAGCCAAGATAGAGCTTTCAGGCACTCAAACCACCAATATCAATCTGCCTTTCATCACTGCCGATGCCACGGGTCCCAAGCACCTCAGCATCGATCTCACTCTGGCAGAATTCAATAGGCTTACCGCCGACCTCGTGGAACGTTCTTTGGGGCCTTGCCGCAAAGCCATGCAGGATGCCAAGCTGAGTCCTTCGGACGTGCAGGAAGTGCTGTTGGTGGGTGGAAGCACCCGTATTCCCGCAGTGCAGGAAGCGGTGGAAAGGTATTTTGGTAAAAAGCCCAATCGTAGCCTGAATCCCGATGAAGTGGTAGCTATAGGCGCATCCATTCAGGGTGCCATTCTTTCCGGTGATGACAAGGTTAGCGATGTACTGCTTTTGGACGTAACTCCGCTCTCTTTGGGTATCGAAACCCTGGGCAGTGTGATGACTCCACTCATCGAACGCAATACCACCATCCCCACCAAAAAGAGCCAGGTTTTCTCCACTGCTGCCGATAATCAAACAGCAGTTACCATCCATGTGCTTCAGGGTGAACGGCCTATGGCACAGGATAATAAGTCCCTGGGGCGTTTTGACCTGGTGGGAATTCCCTCTGCTCCCCGCGGCATTCCGCAAATCGAAGTTACCTTCGATATCGATGCCAATGGCATTTTGCACGTATCTGCGAAGGACAAAGGCACCGGTAAAGAGCAATCCATAAAGATCGATCGCGCCGGAAGTATCAGCAAGGAAGATATTGAACGCATGATCAAAGACGCGGAAATGCATGCCGATGAGGATAAAAAGCGTCAGGAATTCATCACTGCCAAGAACGAACTGGATAGCCTGATCTTCAGCACCGAAAAGAGCTTGGGCGAATATGGCGACAAGCTTTCCCCCACGGAAAAAAGCGATCTGGAAGCTGAAATTAAAACTGCCAAAGACAAGCTGGAAAAGGCTACCACATCCGAAGAAGTGAATACCATCAAAGAAGAATTGGCCAAGAAAGCCCAAAAGCTTGGTGAGATCATCTATGCCAATATGCAGCAGCAGCAAGGTGCCGAGGGTGCTCAGGGCTTTGATCCCAGTTCCGCTGGCTTTGATCCCGGAGCGCAGGGACCCCAGCAGGAAGCTCCTAAACAAGATGGCCCCATCGATGCCGATTTCGAAGTGGTGGATGATAAATAAGATAACCTTATAACCTAACATTCAGATTGACACGGATACTGCATCTTTTCAGCAGTCTCCGTGTTGATCTATAAAGATATAATGATGTGAACACAGTGGAGATTTAATGGCCAAGAGAGATTACTACGAAGTATTGGGCGTGGAGAAAAACGCCGATGACGCCACCATAAAGAAGGCATACCGCAAGCTGGCAATGCAATTTCATCCGGATAAAAATCCCGATAACAAGGAAGCGGAAGAGAAGTTCAAAGAAGCCAGCGAAGCCTATGAAATCCTTTCCGACAAGGATAAACGCCAGCTATATGACCAGTATGGCCATGCGGGAATTGAAAATCAATTCGGTTCCGGTGGATTCTCTTGGGAGAATTTCACGCATCGCGGCGATTTGAACGACATCTTTGGCGATGGTTTTGGCAGCATCTTCGAAAGTCTCTTCGGATTTGGGGGTGGTGGGCGCTCGCAACGCAATTCCAATCGTGGGGAAGACCTGCAAATAGAACTTTCCCTTAGTCTTAAAGAAATAGCAGGGGGAGCCGAAAAGACCATTAAAATCGGCACCAAGGAAGCCTGTGATAAGTGTAATGGCTCAGGAAGTGCTGATGGCAATACCGAAACCTGTCATCAATGTCATGGCAACGGACAGGTTCGCCAGGTGCGTCAATCGCTTTTCGGGCAAATGCAAACCGTTTCCGAATGCCCTTCCTGCCGTGGTGAAGGCAAGATTATCAAGAATAAGTGCTCCAAGTGCTACGGCGAAGGACGCATGGGCAAAGTGAAGGAGATCAGCGTAAAAATCCCCGCCGGAGTGGAAGAAGGCCAATACATCCGCCTGCGTGGACAGGGCAATATCGGCGCTCGAGGTGGCTCACGAGGCGACATTTTGGTGCTGATTCACGAACGTCAGGACGATATTTTTGAACGCGATGGCAATAATATTATTCTGGAATATCCGATCAGCGTTTCTCAAGCCGTTTTGGGCGATGAGATTATTGTTCCCACTTTGGGCGGCTCCGTAAAAATGAAGGTTCCCGCAGGAACACAGAGCGGAAGGCTTTTCCGCCTGAAAGGACAAGGCATTCAGGGGCTTAACAGTTATTCCAAAGGTGACCAGATCGTGCGCGCCATCGTGGTTACCCCCACCAAGCTTTCCAAGGAAGAAACGGAGCTCTACACCCGTCTGAAGGATTTTGATCACAAGCGTGACCTAAAGCCAGGCAAGAGTTTTCTGAATAAGCTTCGCGAGTATTTCAGCTAAAATATGCCTTCCTGCTATGCTCCCCATCTAAGTGAGAGTTCCCATGAACTGAGTATCACGGAGCTGGAGTTCCATCATCTAAGCCATGTGAAACGCTTATCGGTGGGAAGCACAGTGAAACTGAACAACGGCAAAGGTCTGCTGGCTACGGGGGAAGTTCTGGGGATCAGCAAGCATAGTATACAGCTAAAAGTAAGTTCCATAGAGCATTATAATCAGAATAAGCCGCATTTTGCCCTGGCCTTCGCCCTGCTAAAAAACAAGCACGATGAGATGATCATCGAAAAGGTAACCGAGCTTGGCGCAGCGGGCTTTTATCCCCTCGTCAGCGATTTTAGTGTGCGAACTGCTGGAACGGGTACCAAGGCTCGTTTCGAAAAGATCGCCATCAGCGCTATTAAACAATGTGATAATCCCTGGCTGCCTTTTATCCGTGAAGTTGGCGCTTTGGCCGATGTTTTGCGTAAGATAAAGGATGACGGCTGGCAACCAGTGTTATGCTCCGAATTCAGACCCGATACCTGGATTACAAATCTGGAGCTTACTGCTCCGCCCTGTTTTCTGATCGGGCCTGAAGGGGGATGGGCACCATCCGAATTGCAGCTCTTCACATCCCTTCTTGTACCGGAGCTAAGCATTTCCGGTCTCATCTTACGCGCCGAAACCGCGGCCATCGCAGTTTGCGCTCAATACACCGGCCTGCATCGCTAAACCAATACCTGAAGACTGTATAAACCTCCCCCTGCTGTTTTGGACACAGTATTCATGCATCATTCTCTATTCTTCCTTAATACATTACCATGCCATCCCCATGCGATCCCCATGCCACAGGATGGGGATGATAGGGGCAGAATATGGATTGGGAGTTGCGGCAAAACACTCCCGGAAACCGGTAGAATTCATCGGGAAACCGGGTATGCCAAGGCTGAAACCGCACCGGGAAGCTATTTGAGTAATGCATTTCCAAAGATTTCTATATTGTATATGTATATGTGTGGCAGTAAGATGGAAAATCAGGCTCAAGAAATATCAAAGAAAATCAAAAAAAGCTGTTGACAGAAAAACGGCCATTTTGAAGATGGCACAACCTGCTCGCTGAGAGCAGCGCGAATTAGGTCTTTAATGCAGTTTATAGAGTGGAAAAGAGAGAATGAAGCTCTTGTCAGTTTCAGTCATTATAA
>CAZSST010000143.1:453-6539 GCA_964609575.1 uncultured Candidatus Cloacimonas sp. | reverse complement strand
TCGATGAAGCCCCACTCGCTGTAAGGAATGCTGTCCAATACTGCATGGTAATATTCATCTACCTGGGCATTAGTGGGGGAAATAGCGCTGCCATTGCCGTTTTTGGTTTCATCGATCACCAGCATTCCCAGGTCAAAAGGGAAGACAATCGGCTTGGCATTCATCGTGTTTGAGGCTTCAGAGTAAAAGCCTTCATCATCGATGGCGCAGATGTAATACTGATATTCAATGCCGTTGCTTACAGCATTGTCTGTATAACCAAGCGTGGTGACCAGATCAGTGCTGATTTGCTGCCAGCTACCCATCGGCAGTTCTTTGCGGAAAACATGATAACCCACCACGGGAATATCTTCGCCATAGGCGTTCCACTTCAGGGATACAGCGGATTTATAGGGCAGGCAGGAGATCAGCTGCAGCTGTGTCCGTTCCAATTGCCGCGTAAGCACCCAATGATGGGGATCGATAAGCAGGGTGGAAATATCGTCTGCAGGCGTGATGGCAAAGGTATTTTCCTGCCAGGTAGGGGCTGCCACGATCACCACCGAATCCGCTAAGGCCGATCCTGGTAGAGACAATGGTACATCCAGCATAAAGGTTGTGGCAGTGGGGCTAATGCTTTTGGCATATACCTTGGCGATATTCTGGCGGTCACTCCACACGCTGAAGCGGGCATTGGGAATACCTGGAGAGTATATCCACTGCTCAAAGAACTGGTTTAGATTCAATCCGCTGGCAGCTTCGGCCAGGTCAATGAATTCCGAAGTGCGGAGATTGCCATTGGGATAGGTGGTTAAGAGACTGCGGATAAAGCTGAAATAGGCTTCATTGCCCATCTTCAGGCGCAGCATATGCAGCACTGAAGCAGATTTCTCATAGGTGGGTGGAGCAAACATGAGATTATATTCAGGATTGTAAATGGTGTGCGGGCCATTGCTATTTTCCCAGGAAATGTAGTAATCCTGAATCTCATCCTTCAGATATTGGCAGGCAGCGTCCCATCCTGATTTACGGTGCGTCCACAGCATCTCGGAATAGGTGGCGAAGCTTTCTTTCAGCCACACCTCGCGCATGGTGATGGGAGTGAGGTAATTGCCATACCATTGATGGGTCAGTTCATGGGCCACGATGCTTTCATAGGTTTGCTGGCCGTCGATGTACTGCGTGCCGAAAGTGGTCATGGTTTGATGTTCCATGGCCGCATAAGTGGACATATTCACGGTCATGTGCCCATATTTTTCGAAGGGATAGGGGCCATAGAGCTCCGAAAAATAGTCTATCATCGCCGGCAAATTGGCAAAATCAGCAGTGGCATTAGCCACCAATGCTGGCTGCACAAAGTTCTGAATGGGCAGATCGCCAGCCATACTACTCAGCTCTACATAAGGCCCTGCCGCAAAGCCAATCACATAGGTGGCCACTGGTGAAGCGCTATGCCAGTGATGAGTACGCGTGCCATCGCCATTGTCTGTGATGGAAGTGCGCAGTCCATTGGCAGCGGCAAGCCAGTCTTCGCGGATGGTGATATGCCAATCAACCAGGGCTTTATCCCAGGGGTGATCGTAGCTGGGCCACCAATAGCGTCCCGCATCAGGATTGGAAAGGGTATAAACGGCATTATTGGCGAAGATAATCCCGATATTATAGGGCGAAGGGCTATTCCCCGGAATGCCAGAATAGTGAACTTCCGTGGAGAATTGCGTACCAGCAGTCTGGCTTATGGGAATATTAATAATCCCCTCGCTATGCGTGAAGGGCACGGATTGCTCATTCACCTTCACATCGCTAACCACCAGCGAACCGCCCATCAATTCATAAGATATAAAGCTGAGATCATCTTCAGCAAGCACCACGGCCGAGATCACCCCGCTTATGACGTGAGTTTGGTCATTTATCGCCAGATTGATATCGTAGCTTATTACATCGAAACCGGTGAGTGAATCGGCACGATCGATGCTTTGGGTGCTGGGCTCCATGCTCCAGAAAGGCTGCGTGGCATATAGGGAAGACAGCATTCCCAGGCAGATAACCAGCAGGACAAGGGCGCATTTAAAAACGCGTTGAGTATGCATAATCATTTCTTGCTCAAGGTATTGTGAATGGATGTAAGTTCGGATAAAATATCCTGCAACAATTGGGTGTCGTCTTTTGGGGTTGCCTCTATCGGATTGGCAGGCACAATCCTGGTTCTAAGCCGGTTCATTATTTGCTCTTTCAGGTCTTCGGCATTGCAGATTC
The DNA here is from genome assembly GCA_964609575.1 of uncultured Candidatus Cloacimonas sp. Classification (GTDB taxonomy): domain Bacteria; phylum Cloacimonadota; class Cloacimonadia; order Cloacimonadales; family Cloacimonadaceae; genus Cloacimonas. The sequence continues at coordinate 4,304 of CAZSST010000143.1, read as the reverse complement.
CCACCATCATTAATTCGGCATGAGTAGCCTGGTTACCACTGAATCCCGCAGTTTGAATATGCAGCTTGGAAACGTTGAAAAGCCTTTCCAGGGGGCCTTGGGTGATGTCGATATTGGTGATTTTGGCATAGGGAACGGTGGTAACCCTTCGCCAGAATACCCCCTTTTTCAGGCGGGTGGCATCATCTTCCAGGCTATATTCCAGGCTGTGAAAATAGGCAGGGATATACACAGCTAAGGGGATAAAGATAATCACCAGCCACATAACGGTAAAGATAAGGGATACGGTTACATTCATCGCTGTGGGGATAAAAATCCAAATAAACGCCAGCCCCAAAATCAGAAACATAAAATTGATAAGATGCCACAGTGCCTTAATCCTGGCATCCGGTAAAAGCGTTTCTTTATTCATCATCTATTCCTCCTGATGTAACTATTTAAATCTCAATAAAAAACGGCCTAAAGTAGTTTTCGCTTTTGTGGCAGGATTGTCAAGAATTATTTTGGGTTCGGGCTAAATTTGTACCCCAGCACCCTAATCGATCCCCATGCGACGACCGGGCGACCACCGGGCAAATGCCTGGGCGTCTCATGGCTAAAGATTAGGGATGGAGCTTGTCAACTATCTCAGACCAGCTCTAATGGAATATGATCCTTTTTTTTGGCCTCAAGTGTTTTTCACGGTGGTTTTTTCCAGTAGTTCCCGATAGGACTTTGCCATACGCGGTTTACCCATCAGCCCGTAGAGCTCGCTAAGGGCTTGCATAGCTCCCTTGGTGCGTTTATTGGTATGACCGAAAACATCATTGAAGATGGAGAACGCCTGCTGATAATTCTTTTCTGCGGCTTTGAATTTACGCTGGAGAATATACAGTCTGCCCTGGGACATAAGCTGAATTGCCACGGCCGGATGCTTGTCTCCATAGGCTTTTTTCGTATATCTAAGTCCCTCTGCCATTAGCGGTTCTGCATCCTTTAGCCGTCCTAATTCCAGATAGGTGGAAGCCAAGTTTTTGATAAAGCCCCCGTAATAGGGATGAAAAGAGTAATTTGCCCCCATCAATTCCACAGCTTTCTGATAATATGGTAGCGCTTTGGCGTGTTTATTCTGCATGGTATAGAGGTGCCCAAGGTTATTCATGCGATCGGCCACATTGCTGGAAGTGGGCATGTTTTCAATCTCTATTTGCAGCGAGCGATTCAGCAACACTTCGCTTTCGGCATATTTTTCCATGTCTTTATACAGCCTGCCCAGGTTATTCAGATAAGGTGAAAGCCCCGGATTTTCCTTACCGCGGTATTCTTCCTGAAACTTCAGCACTTCCAGATAGATGGTCAGTGCGGTGGGATGTTCCAGCAGATAATGATACAGCAGGCCCAGATGGAAGAGGATTTCCACATATTCGGGCGTATTGCTGAAATTATTTTTGTCCAATAAATTCAGGGCTTTATGGTAGTTTTTTTCAGAACGCTTGAAATTACTGGTTTCCCAATGATCATCCCCTGCCAGATCATAATAGTGGGCAGCTTCTTTCCACATTCCCGCCAGCTCATAGTGTAAGGCAATTTCTTCGGCATAAGCAGATACCTTGTCCCGATATACAGCGCTAAAAGCTTCCGCTGCTTTCTGGTGCATATTGCGCAGTTTATCTCCCATCAGGCGTTGATGGGCCACATCCCTTATCAATACGTGTGTAAAAGCAAAAATCTGCTTCCCGTCATCCTTCCACAAGCGCAGGCGAATACCCTCGTGCAAATCTGAACTGATATCCCGCTCCAGCATATGCGAAAGCACCACGGTGCTGAATTCCACGCCCAAAACTCCTGCACTGAGCACCGTATTTTGAAGCTGGGGATCCAGACAGTCGATGCGAGCTCCTATAATATCATGAATCCGGAAAGTATTCATAGCCTCAGCACTTCCCAAAATCAGCCCCGAAGCTCCCAGCAGCTTATTTTCCAAAAGATAATAGCATATCTGCTCTATAAACAGCGGATTACCCATGGCCCGCAGATGGATTTTTACTACCGTGTCCTCCGGCAAGCGCTTGATATTCAAAACTTCCTGGATGAGTGCCTGGCTGCCATTTTGATCCAGATTGTCTAATTCGAGATCATAACGCCGATGCTGTGCAAGCTGCAAATCCACTTTGCTGCCATCATGCAAATAGCGGCAGGGAGAAATGATGAGCGACTTCCTGCCGTGGGAGAGGCTAAATTCCTTCAGCACGGTGCGGCTTTCCTCATCCAGCCACTGACCGTCATCCAGCAAAATACATACCTGTTTTGTAGCACAAAGCTGCTGCAGAAAACCTAACAGCGCATTTTTAAGATGCATTTCCCGTGCTTCAGAGGGCAGAGTGCTCCAGAAGGAACCGGGCCAATCCAGATTTAGCAGCGAGGCCAGCACCGATTCATGCTGTGCCAGGCTTTCGTTCTCCCCGGCAAAAATCTTCCAGGCTTTGCGAAAAGCGCTGAGATCGGATTTTTTGAAGGCCAGGGGATCGTAACAAAATTCCTGATACAAAATCTGTTTTATGCCTTCCAACGGACTCTGGATTATCTCTTCGCAATAGATTAGATAGGTGGTGAACTGGTCTTTGAATCTGGCCACCATTTCCTTTGCCAAACGCGTTTTTCCGATCCCCGGATCACCGGAAACATACACGATGGTGCTTTCCTGGGTGGCGATAGCCTCTGTGAAAATCCTCTTTAAACAGTCCAATTCTTCTCTGCGATCTACAAAGGTATTTTCCCGATATCCCGGCAAGGCTTTCGCTGGTTTTTCCAAGCTATAATAGCTTATTTCTTTGCCTGTCATGCGGCTGGGAAGCTTGCCCCAGGGCTGCATCTGGAAGCGGAAGTGCAATTCCAAAAAGAAGGTGCTGTCGGTTAAAATCATCCCCGCTGCAGCTTTGTCCATTAGGCGTGAGGCAATATTCACAGGATCGCCATAGGCCGTGTATTCGGCAAGTTCACCCCCACAGGTGAATCCGGCATAAACCAGGCCACAGGATATTCCCACAGCCGTTCCGGGGATCATAGACACCGCTTCCAGGGCAAACTTGGCGGTTCTATCCAGGGTTTTTCCCTTGCTTTGGGGTATTCCGAACAGCACTAATGCTGCCACATCGCGTCCCAAGGGGATCAGTTTATTCACATAGCCGCCATACTGAGCGGCCAGTTTCTCCAGAATTGTTATGGGTAAAGCTTGCTTTTCGCCTTCGCTGTGTCTGAAGAGCATAAAGCAGATCGCCGCGCTGCGAATCTCATTCACCGGCTCAATACCCCGCAAATCTTGTCGCAGAAAATGCTCTGAAACATTGCTGATACTCCGGGGAGCTGCTTCCACAGGCAGTATCTGGCCCTTAAAAGGTTTCGGTTTATAGCCTATGCCCACCTTCTCAAATTTTCTGATGCCAAGCTTTTGCGCGGCTGCAGGGGCACATAGAATGGCTTCCTTGGCGCTGGAAAGCTCATCTACCTCTGCTATCGCCGCTCCTGAAAACAGGTACTCGGCCTGAATGGGATCGGGAAATATCTCCCAGGCGATTTCGCCGTAAGCTAATACCTGCCGCACCTGCAGCTTTGTACCCCGGGGCGAAAACATGGTTTGCAGCGGCTGAGAAAAGTATTCCGACAGAGCATTGATCACGGGAATCACGTTTGCGGAAATCTCTTCGCCAAACAAGGCACAAACGGCATCGCCGGCAAAAAAGGCTACGTTGCCGCCATGATCATTAATAATCCGCACCGCTACTCCCAGCGAACTATTCAGGATCATGCCAAGCTCTTCGGCACCCTGATGTCCACTGCGCTGTAACTCGCGGATCAATTTGGAAAAATGTGCG
>CAZSST010000143.1:0-443 GCA_964609575.1 uncultured Candidatus Cloacimonas sp. | reverse complement strand
ATATCCAGCAACAGTACAAAGCCCGGAAAGCTGCCCTGATAAACGCCGCTTTCGTATTGCTGGATAATGAAAGGGGGAAGGTAACGAATCATAGAATACTCCAAATAATAACCTAGTACCTTTATACTGAAAAATGAATACAGCCTCGCCTGATCCAAACATCATGACGATGCGGATATATAACAGACATACTTTTTAGAACTATCGGAACCACCCGATTTTATCTCCTATCGAACAAGTGCCCACGCGTTCCCTAATGCCCGCAGAGCAATAGAACAACGTTTTAGAACCTGCGATAATTTGTCAATGGCAATTTATAAAAATGGAGCTCTGATAGTGTGATTATCCTGGTTAACGGGTTAGAGGGTTAACGGGTTAGAGGGTTAGTGGGTTAGAGGGTTAACGGGTTAGAGGGTTAACGGGTTAGAGGGTTAACGGGTTAG
>CAZSST010000142.1:0-6615 GCA_964609575.1 uncultured Candidatus Cloacimonas sp. | reverse complement strand
GCATCAAACGCTGTACTGGGCGTCCTTTTAAGAAATGTTCCTGAACCAGCTCGGGGATATCTTCGATCTTCACTGATTCATAATTCACATTCTCAGGATATACGGTTAGGCAAATCCCGCGGCCAAAGAAGCCAAGAGGTCCTGTTTCCAGAATGTTGATCTCTTCCGCCAGGCCATTCTTTGCCAATTCACTGCGCAGATTCTGAATGAAGCTTTGCACTCCGGCGGCGATGGAAGTCTCATTAATGGAGACCAATACATGACTGCGATAGTACTTCATTATTTCATCTCCCTGTGTTTGGCAATGATTTCTTCCACTTTCTCTTCGGTGAGATCGCCATATACATCTTCATTAATCATCATCACTGGAGCATTTCCGCATACTCCCAGGCAGGCACAAAGTTCCAGGGTAAAAAGGCCGTCCTTGGAAGTTTCACCGGTCTGCACACCCAGAATGGTTTTCAGCTTGCGCAGGATGTTGTCCGAGCCCTTAATATAGCAGGGTGGAGATTCACAAAGCCGGATGATGTTCTTGCCACGTGGGGTGGTGCTGTACATCGTGTAAAACGTCAGCACGCCGTAAATATGATTAGCTGGAACATGCAGATATTCCGCGATATAGTCCACAGCTTCGGTAGAAATGTAGTGCTGCGGATGTTTATCCTGGATATCGTGCAGGATCTGGATCAAATTATCCTTATCGGGAGTATATTTTTGGCAGATTTCTTTGTACATACTATCCCCTTAATCTGTTATTCATCATGGGTATGTTTGTGTTTAGCTTCCTCTTCACGTTTGGCCGCTACTTCCGGATGCATTCCCGGAACCTTGGAAATGGCCTTCACGGGACATACATCGAAACAGCTTCCGCACTTTATGCAAGGCATCTGATCGATGGTATATTTCTCTTCGCGACTACCGCTGATACAGGTAACAGGACACTTGCGGGCACACAGCGAACAACCGATACAGCGCGTTTTATCGATATTGTAATGCATCAATTCGGTGCAAACCTTAGTAGAGCAGCTCTTATCCCGAATATGGGATTCGTATTCTTCCCGGAAATACCGAATGGTGGAAAGCACGGGATTGGGAGCAGTTTGCCCCAAACCGCATAGCGAGAGCTTGGAAATGGTTTCGCCCAAACGCTGCAGTTCCTCGATATCGCCTTCTTTGCCTTCACCGCGCTCGATTCTTTCCAGAACCGTCAGCATTTGCTTCAGGCCAATCCGGCAAGGAGAGCACTTTCCGCAGGATTCATCCACACAGAATTCCATGAAGAATTTGGCTACATTCACCATGCATTTCTCATCATTCATCACGATCACGCCACCGGAACCCATCATCGCGCCACGTTCTTTCAGGCTTTCATAATCCACGGCTACATCAAGGTGCTGGGAAGTGAGACAACCTCCGCTGGGGCCACCAAGCTGTACGGCTTTGAAATTACGATCACCAACCATGCCGCCACCCACGTCGAAAATCAATTCACGCAGGGTGATTCCCATGGGTACTTCCACCAATCCGGTGTTCTTGATATCGCCGGTGAGGGCAAATACCTTGGTGCCTTTGCTGGTTTCGGTTCCCATTCCGGCAAACCAGGATGCTCCCTTCAGGAAAATTGTAGATACGTTTCCCAGGGTTTCCACATTGTTCACTACGGTAGGTTTGCCCCAAAGTCCCTGCAGGGCAGGATAGGGAGGCTTGGGAGTAGGATTACCGCGCTGACCTTCGATAGAGTGGATAAGGGCCATTTCTTCGCCGCAAACAAAAGCACCGGCACCAGTACGCACTTCCGCATCAAAGCAGAACTTGGTTCCGAAGATGTTCTCTCCTATCAGACCCATTTCTCGGGCTTGTTCGATAGCCATTTTTATGCGCTTGATAGCCAGGGGATATTCGGCACGGATATAAAAGAACCCTGCTTTTGCTCCAATGGAGTAGGCAGCAATCATCATTCCTTCCAGCACCTTATGTGGATCACCTTCCAAAAGGGAACGATCCATAAAGGCTCCCGGGTCACCTTCGTCACCATTGCAAATGATGTACTTCTCATCAGAGATGTTATCATGAACCATTTGCCACTTGATGTGAGTGGGGAATCCTCCTCCACCTCTTCCGCGCAAGCCAGATTCTTTGATAACTTTGATGGCATCCTGGGGAGTCATGGTGGTCAGCACTGTGCCCAAAGCTTCATATCCGCCGGTGGCGATGTATTCGTCCATGCTTTCGGGATCGATGTAGCCGCAATTGGCAAGCGCCACTTTCACCTGTTTCTGGTAAAAAGGAACTTCTTTTTGGGTGATAATAGCCTTATCATCCTGATCCTGAAGCATCAGCCGGGTTACGGGACGACCCTTCATGAAGTGTTCGGATACGATCTCCTCCACATCATCGGGGCTAACCGTTTTATAGAAGATGCCTTCGGGATAGATAACCATCACCGGGCCGTAGTCGCAGGGACCCATACAGCCGGTTTCGATGATGTTTATCTCATTGGTAAGGCCCTTTTCTTGCAGGACCTCATGAAAGCGTTCTTTGATCTTCATGGCACCGGCGCTGATGCATCCGGAACCGCAGCAGATCAATAGGTCAATACGTTTTAGAGACATTAGCAGAACCTCCCTGGATCAATTGCCGGTAGCGACAACATAATCGGAGACGATTCTACCATTTACAATGTGCTCCACCACTACTTTTTTCACCTTATCCGGATTCATGTTTCCGTAGGTTACTTTCGGCTTTCCATCTTCGATCAGGTCCACCACCGGTTCCATCGAGGAAAGACCTTTCTCTCCGGTTTGTGTAACCAGAACGTCGGTCAGATTGCGGTTTGCGATCTCTTCCAGGAAGGTTTTCATTACTTCACGAGCGCCCATCGCGATTCCGGATGTTCCCATCCCCACCACGATTTTAATCCGGACATTTCCACCGCGAAGCTTCATCTCTTCCTGAGCTTTTTCACGGATTTTCTTAAGGTCTGCGAGTGTTTTCATCAGACATCCTCCATGTTTGTATTTTGTATTCCTTCATATAGTGATTGGTCGATGTATTCTATTACATCGGGATATGTGAGGGGAATTCCCCCCAGCTCTTCTTTAATCGCTGCCGTGTCGAAGTGAAAAATCTGTTCCATGCCTTTTTCGCAAAAGATCAGATGGATAAAGAAATCCACTTCCGGGTGGCCAATAATAGCCCCCAGCAGCGTGTCTTTTAAGTTGCCCAAGGGCATCCGGTCGATATGATCGAGCTGGAAATCCACGGTTAGCACAGTGCCAAAGCCGGGCTCACTGGCGATCTTGAAACAGCCATTGGTTTGCTCCGCATTCTGTTTAAATAGCGGAATGCCCAGGCCCACTTTCTTTTCGCGCTCCACTTTGGAGGTATAAAAAGGATTCTGCGCCAGCTCCAAAGTGTGCGAATCCATGCCTACGCCATCATCTTCCACGATCAGACGCAGCCGGTTCTTTTGTACGTTCCTGATCACCCGGATTTTAATGTTTTTGGCTTCCGCCCGCACCGAATTTTCGATGATATCCAGCAGATGCAAAGAGATATCTTGCATTAATATTCCGGCTTATTTATATTGCTTTAAAATCTCGGCCACCTTGTCCTTGTTTTCAATCCGGCCGAAAGTATCTTCACCGATCACGAACACCGGAGCCAATGAACATGCTCCCACGCAACGCACTGCAGAAATGGTGAACAATCCATCCGGAGTGGTTTCTCCCAGGCCTACTCCCAAATTTTCTGAAAGCATTTGCAGCAAGCGGGGTGCACCTTTAACGTAACAGGCGGTTCCTAAACAGACATTCAGGGTATATTTTCCCCGAGGTTTCATCGAGAAAAAATTGTAGAAAGTAACCACGCCATAAATCTTGCTGGCGGGAATACCCATTTCGTTGGCAATAAATTCCTGTACTTCGATGGGTAAGTATCCGAATATTTCCTGCGCTGTGCGGAGGATTTCGATAAGGGGATTGCGCAGGTTTTTCTTTTCGTCGATCACCTGCTTCAACCGGTCATAAAGCTGGTTTTGCGTTTGAACAGCGGGAGTCATAACTCCTCCTTTTATTACTTTTATTCATAGTAAAAATCATTTTATCATCCGGCCCGATTGCTGCATGGCCGCCATTTTCAGCTCTGATACAGTGGCCTGCTCTATGCACAGCTCTGCGTATCCGGTGCCGATATCGGAAAGATAGTGGGCATCGGAAGCCCGCAACAAACTGCGTCCGGCAAAATATGGCTGGGCACTCCGCCATTTATCTGCATTCAGTAGGGCAGTAATGCCAAATACCTGGAATTCAGGGTGTTCCGGCATAAATCCCAGTTGGCTGAGGATGCTATTTACCGTGGCATCCACATGCGCTGGAATCGCCAGGCCACCATAGGCTTCGATCTTATCCACCGCGGTACTAAGGTCCCAAGTAGAGGAATTCATCAAGGCCAGTTGCTCCACTCTTAAAATGTTCTCATTTTCGTCAATAACAACTTGATCCCCGAAAAAATCGGGATCATTGGGCAGGGGGAGCATCGAACTATACAATTCATTGTCAAATACTTGCGCTTTTTGGTGATCATCAAAATAGGCCAGCAAATGAATTTCTTCTGAGGTTTGAATTTCCACTCCCCAGCTGAAAGCCATTCCCGCTTTGGCTGCCACTGCGGCATAGGCAGGGCAATTGGCCATGCTATTGTGATCAGTGATGGCAAACCATTCGATCTTATACTCTTTCAAGCGGCTGATCAAATCTGCCGGAGACATCTCCAGTCCCCCGCAAGGGGACAGCACACTGTGAATATGCAGATCAGCCCTAATCCAGCGCATCGATAGCTTTTACGGATTCATCAGTTGATATAGCTTTCCGGCCAGATCGTAGGTGGGCAGATAGCTCGTTACCAGTATTATCTCTTCTTCCAGGGCTTTGCTGATCACTGCTTCGTCGGGATTGTTCCCTTTGGCAAAAATGATCACGGGAATCCCGGTCATGGAAGCTACCGCGATTACATTCAGGTGTTTCATGATGGTAATCCAGGCCTGATTTGGCTTGGCCGAGCCCATCACGTCACTAAGCATGTCGCAAACGTAAGCGCCTTCCAGCTCTACTTTTTCCGGATCGAGGGCAGGGGTATGATTCACCCCTCCGGTAGCCTTGATAAATTCACTTAAAACCGACATTGTTCTATATCCTTATGTTTTTTTTATATACATTGGGATTGTCATCCTGGCTTAGTCATCCTCACGGCCATGACGCTTTAGCAGCACTACGCAATCGTCGATGGAAGCCTTGCCCATCACGATATCCTCGGCCAGGGCATAGCAAGTGGGGCTGCCGCAAGCACTGCAATTCAAGCCCGGCAACATGGTGAGAAATTCATTGATCTTTTTCATCTTTTGGATGGCATTCTTAATATCTTTGTCCAGCTCCATTATGGGACGAGGAGCCAGCGGTACCACGGTAAATTCACCCTGACGGTACAGCTTTTCCAGATCGGTTACATCCACGTCTTTCTTTTCGCCTTCTTTTATCATCTTTTTTATTCTGCTCATGGCTACGAAGGGATTTTCCACATTCAGGCATCCTCCCACGCAGCCATTGGTGCAGGTACGCATCACAATGTAATCATATTGGTCCAGATAATGATCTTCCACGCGGGACAGGATATCAATCACATTCTCCACCCCATTAACGGATAGAGCGCGGATATCTTCACAATCCACCAGTTCGGCTTGAACCCCGGAAAGAGCCCAGGTTAAGCCTTTGGGATAGGTATCGATATCGAGGGGCGCTTCGTTCTGGATTTTTTTTACTATCTCCCGTACCTTGCCATATATCATTCCCGTGGAAAAAGCTCCGTCCTGCAAGTGCTTATAGGCTCCTTCGGGCTGATGCACTGCGGTTACATGCGCCACGCAAGGCACAATCAAAAATATTCCGATATCCTTATCGGGGATATTTTCCCTTTTGCTTATATTATCCCTCAGATAGCTGGTGAGAATGCTCATCGGGGCTTCCTGATGAAAGAGATTGGGCAGCAGAGAAGGAAATTTCACCTGAATAAGGCGCACCGCGGCAGGGCAATTACTGCTCAGGATAGGCCGTTTGTCCCTATTGGCACGGATGTAATCTCTGATCATATCGATCATAAATTCCGTAACACTGGCCTCTTCGGCCACTTCGTTAAAACCAAGCTCCAGCACTGCCTGCTTGGCCACGGCATAGCTGATGTCCTCAGTAAATTGGCCAAAGAACGAGGAAGAAATCACCGCCACCTTATATTTGAACCTATTAATGGCGTCCAGAGGATCACTGCTGGGAATGATAGCATGAAATTGGCACACGGAAAGGCAATTGCCGCAGTCCACACACCTATTGGCATCGATGGTGGCTTTGCGATCACGCACTCTGATTGCCTCCGTGGGACAAACCCTTACGCAGGCAGTACAACCGGTGCAGTTATCTTCCAGAATATGAATAGCATGAAAATACAACGAATCTGTCATACATCTACCTAAAAAAATATCCAAAATTCTACCAACGTGGGAAATCCCAGGGCAGAGCTGATATGCAGCACATCACTGTTTTTCTGAATGTTTGGCAAGCCCAGTCC
>CAZSST010000141.1:0-6673 GCA_964609575.1 uncultured Candidatus Cloacimonas sp. | reverse complement strand
AACTTTGCACCGCAAATTGCATGAGAAAAAGAGCAACTAAACACGAGAGTTTAATGAGGTACCCATGTTCAGATTCATGTCGCGTCGGATATTGTTGCTAATTATGCTGATTATCCCTGTTTTGCTATGTGCGGGTGAACTGCCTGGCAAGGAAAATTTTACTATTTTGAGTGAATCACCCAGCGGATTGCAGATTAAGTTTAGCCTGCCAGCCTGGGAACTGAAAGAGATAAATAATGCCGGTGCCAAAGCCCAGAAAGTGGTTATTGGAGAAACTCCCTACCTGTTTTTGGATGAAACCGAAACGCTTCCCATCTTTAGCACCCTGATCGCCATTCCCAATAGCGGGGGTGCAAGTATCCGCATGATCGGGGGACAAAGCCGTGAGGAACAGCTTTTTACGGCAGATTTTGACAGGGAGCTTAGCGCTGCAAAAAACGATGACAAGCAGGAACAGGGGCTTTATCCCAAGATGAATTTCTCCCTTTCCGAGCCACAGATTCTGCGCGATATGCGCATCGTGAGCTTGAATATCTATCCCTTCCAATATGATCAGCAGTCCAAAAGGCTGATTGTGAAAGAAAACATCGAGCTGGCCATAGATTTTAATAGCACTCCTTCCCCTAACGAGATGGTTAGTTCAGAGCGCATCTCTCCGGTTTTTGATCAGATTTATCAGGGCATGATTTTGAACTATAACCGCAGCAGGGACGTGGTATACGAAAATCCCGTGCTGTTGGTTATCTATGGAAACTATTCTGATGCCACCTATCTGGGCAAGGTGAATGAATACGTAGCCTGGAAACGCCAGAAGGGCTTCATCGTTAATGCGGTGAGCACGGCTACTACAGGTACTTCCAATACTGCCATAAAGGCCTATATCCAAAATGTGTATAATAACATTAACACCCGGCCGGATTACATAGTTTTAATAGGAGACGATAGTGGCACCATTGCCGTGCCCTCATACAATACCTACATTGATTATTATTATACCTGGCTTGCGGGGAGTGATAATCTCGGTGATGTGCTCATTGGCCGCATTTCTGTGGATACCACTCAGGAATTAGTGGATTACTTGGGCAAGATCAGGGCCTTGGAACAAAACATCAATGTGGGCTCTGCTTCCTGGCTGAATAAGATGGTGCTGGTGGGTGATACCGCTTCTTCTGGAATTTCTACGATCTACACCAATCGTTATATCAGCGACGTGTCCACAGAAGTTAATCCCAGCTATACTTATACCACTGTTTATGGTGGCAGTCCCAGTAGTACCACTATCAATGCTGCCATCAATCAAGGCGTGGCTTTTTATAATTATCGTGGCTACATTGGCATGAGCGGCTGGCCCAGCAGCATGAGTAGCATGGCAAATGGCAACAAGCTTTTTCATGCCGTGTTTATCACTTGCAATACCGGATCATTCGGTGGAGGAACTGCCACCACGGAACAGGTGGTTCGTTATGGCACCGAAGCAAGCTTGGGTGGTTCCGTAACTGCGATCGGAATGGCTACTTCCAGCACGCATACGCCAATGAATAACTGCCTGAATGTAGGTATCTTTCATGGCATTTACCCCTTGGGAATGAGGGATATGGGTTCGGCGTTGCTGGTGGGTAAGCTGTATCTTAACTCTATATATGGAGTTAGCAATGCCACTCAGGCTTATAACTTCGCGGGATTTTGCAATCTTATGGGTGATCCCACGGCTACGGTATATGTGGGAATCCCCAAAATCTTCAGCGTTAACGCTCCCGCTACTATTGCCTCGGGCACTCCGGAGATCAGGGTGGACGTGGATGATAATTTGGGACAGCCTGTAGAAGGAGCCTCGGTAACCCTGGTAACCAGTACCGGTACTCAAATCACGGGATTTAGCAATGAATATGGCTATGTGATTTTAACCCTCCCTGCCACCCTGCCCTCCAGCTTTACGTTAACGGTTAGCAAAAACGATTACAAGCCATCCATAAGCACTATAACCACCAATACTGCCGGCGGAATAGTGTATGACAGCTTTGTAGCCGATGACGATACCTCTACGGGCAATGGCGATGGCTTGGTTAATCCTGGTGAGGAAGTGGAGCTATATGTAACTTTGCTAAATAGCAGTGCCAGCACCCAATTTATAAATGCCGAAGCTTCCTGCGACGATCCCTATGTAACCATGATCGATTTTGACCGCATTGAATTTGACGATTTGGCACCCGGTGCATATGGCGAAAATACCAATCCCATCATCTTTTCTGTGGCTGCCAATTGCCCCGATGGACACCAATTTGTGCTGTCTCTGGCAGTGGCTGGAGCTACTGAGAATTGGGTAGTGCCGGTGCCGGTGATAGTGCATGCAGGCAGATTGGAAATTCAAAGCTGGCTCTTTCAGGGTGCGCCGGGAAACATAGTAAATCCCGGGAACGCTTTGCCCTTAAGCTTTACATTGCGAAATTCGGGAAGCGCAGGACTTGCAGCTTGCAGCGCCACGTTGATTTCGCACGATAGCTATTTTGTGATTCAGGATTCCACTGCCGCTTTTAATGCAGTGGGGATAAATGGAACGGTTAGCAACATCGAAGATGCTTTCCAAATCTATGCCCGTGGTACTTGCATCGATGGCATGGTGATTCCTTTGGAACTTCGAGTTTACAATGCCTCAGGCTACAGCCAAAGCCTCAGCTTATCGGTTACCATCGGTCAAACCACGGTTACCGATCCCCTGGGTCAGGATGCCTATGGATATTTCATTTTTGATCAAGGGGATATGGCCTATGAGCAGTGTCCCACCTACAGCTGGCTTCCCATTGCTCCTGCGGAAGGAGGTAGTGGAACGCTTTTAAACCTTAGCGATCCGGGTAATTCCTCTGACGAAGGTGATCAGGTGGGTGCTGTAGCCATCACTACCGTAAATTTACCCTTTACCTTTAACTATTATGGAGTGCACTACACCCAAGCCTCCATCTCCTCAAATGGTTTCATCTCTTTTGGCTCCACACTTGATGCGGATTGGCGCAATTGGCGTTTGCCCGGTCCGGGTGGTCCCAATCCCATGATTGCCGTATTTTGGGATGACCTTGATATAGGCACGGGAAGCGGAGTTTACACATATTACAATAGTGCTTTGCATTATTACGTAGTGGAATGGTACAGTATGGTAGCCGGCTATGATTCCAGCACCCGGGAAACATTCCAGGCCATCCTTTATGATCCCCTTTATTATCCTACCATCACCAATGACGGCCAGATTAAGCTGCAATACAAGCTTTTCAATAATATCGACCTGGGCGATGGCGACACCTATCCTCACGGAAATTACAGCACTATCGGTATCAAAGATCACAATGGCACCGTGGGCCTGGAATATACATTTAATAACACCTACCCCACTGCTGCTGCTCCGCTTGCTAACGAACGGGCCTTATTTATCACCACCCGTAATATCCTTTCGCAAAATCCGCATCTAACCATTCAGGAAACCCTGATAATAGATGCCAATAATAATAACCATCTGGAAAAGGGAGAAAGCGCTCAGCTTTCCATTCAGGTGCGCAATAGTGGCTTAACCGATGCCACCGGAGTAACGGGAGTGCTTAGCAGCAGCGATCCCTATGTAACGATTACCACTCCCAATGCCAGCTATGGCAATATTCCCGCTCAGGGCATCGGTGCACCCCTTACCAATTTTGCTATTACCGTAGCTCCCAATTGTCCAGCAGGGCACGAAATTGTATTCACCATCAGCCTTTATGCCGGAGCGGAATCATGGATTTACAATTTCCCGCTGGGTGTTTATGAGCCCGAACTTGAATGGGGAGATATGTATGTGCACGATTCTACCGGCGATAACGACGGCAATCTTGATCCTGGAGAAACCTGCACTCTCACTATTGTTCTGAATAATAACGGCGAAGTGGCCAGTCCTTCCGGAGTAGCCAATCTAAGTTGCTCCACCTATGGCATCACAGTTACCGTGGGCACCGTGAGCTTTGGCCCCGTTCCTGCATTGGGACACCTAAATCTAAACTTCACGGTTAGTGCTGCGGCTTCGATGAACATCGGAACTTTGGCCAATTTCAGCATGACCGCCACGGCAGGTAGTTATACTGTCCAAAACTCTGCCACTCTTGAAGTGGGAGCCCCTACGCTGATTACCATTGGCACCGGCACCGCCACGCAAAGCTATCCAATAGACCGCTACTATAACTACTCCGGACACGAAGCCATCTATCTGGCTTCCGAGATCGGCATGGCTGGCACCATCAAGTCGCTTGCTTACTACAAAGCCACCGGTAACGATGTCAATCCCATCGAAGCAGTAAGCATCTATATGAAGCATACCAGCTCCAGCACGCTGACCACAGGGGCTTACAGTCTCACCGGCTACACTCTGGTGTATAGCGGAGCTTTCCCCAATACCGCCACCAGCGGTTGGATGGAAGTGAACTTCAGCCCCATGTTTACCTACAATGGCACCCAGAACCTCTCCATCCTGGTTATCAAGGGCTATCAGGCCTGGATCAGCGACTACCCATATTGGAGCTGTTCCACCGCCGCAAACCGAGCTCGGCAGGAACGCAATGATAACAATCAGCCCACCACCCTAAGCGTTAGTAACAATCTGCCCAATCTGCAGCTAAAGATCTTCCCCGCTGCCAGTCCGCTGCTTCCCCCACAGAATCTGGAAGCCACGGTGGCACACCATCTGGTGCAACTAAACTGGGATGCTCCAAGCAGCGGTTCGCCAACTGGCTATCGCATCTTCCGCAATAGCATCCAGATAACTCAAACAACCAGTCTTAGCTATACTGATAACAATGTTACCAACAATCTCAGCTACACTTATTACGTTCTCGCCGTGTATGGCTCCAGCACTTCCGACCCCAGCAATTCCGTAAATGCCACCCCGCTTGCCTTGCCACCTGTATCTTTCACTGCATCGCCTGGCAACGGGATCATCGCTCTGGCCTGGCAAGCACCTGCATTGGTAGCCCCCACAGCTTACCGGATTTACCGTGATGATGTGCTCTACACCACTGAATCAGGCTTATTCTTCAACGATGTGGATGTGCAAAATGGCACTTCCTACAGCTACTACCTGAAAGCGATGTATGATACCGAAGAATCTACTGCCACCCCCACTTTGCAGGTTACTCCCTATGCTCCCACCACGGGATTCGCCATTTTAGGAACAGAAAGCAATGTTTCTTTGGGCAATAACGCCAGCCCCATCAATACTACTTACCGAAGCAGCCACGGCCAGTCCATTTACACTGCGGCAGAGCTCAATGCTTTGGGTGTGTATGGCCCCATAGCCATTACCCAGCTGGGATTCTATATTGTGAGTGCTCCCACGCAGGCTTTGCCGAATTTCCTGGTTCGTATGAAGCATACTACCGCCACAAGTGCCTCCGATTGGCAAACGGCGGTGGATATGATCACGGTTTATACAAATGCAAGCTATAGCCCCTCTCCGGGTGGATATGACATGCTTGCCTTCAATACCCCCTTCGTATGGAACGGAGTGGATAACATCGTTGTGGATACTGCTTTCGGACTGGTGCCCACTTTTGATCGCTCCGGAACGATCCAATATACTAACGTTACAAATGGCTACATCTTCACTTGGAGCGACAGCGCTGATCAAACCAATGTCTTCTTCGGAAGCTATGCACCCGTAAGCCGCCGACCCAATATCCGTATTAGCGTGGCGCCAGTTTCGGCTGAGGCTACCATCTCGGTATCTACAAACGCGATGGATTTTGGCAGCGTGGTTCCGGGAGAAACCGCTACGCAGAATTTCTCGGTGCAAAACAGCGGCGAACAGCTTCTGGCAGGCTATTTCCTGCTTCCCAATGGCTATTCTGTTTCCGCTTCACGAGGAAGCAAGGCCATCCTCGAAACCCTCGATACGAACCGCCTGGATGGCACCGAACTGCGCTTTGCTTTGAATGGCTCTGCCTCGGCATCCTTTGAGCTTACCTTTGCTCCCACCGCGGTAGGCCCCTACAATGGCACTTTGCAGATCATCTCCAATGCCGTAAACGCTCATCAATACGATATCTCGCTATCCGGAACAGGAGGATTTCCCACTCTGGATACGCCCACCCTGGTAATGAATAATAACGCCGGACAGCTAATCCTTAGCTGGAACGCCATTCCCAACGCCGTGGCTTATCAGGTGTACCGCAGCGCCACGCCTGATGGGGAATTTGCCCTGATAGGCACCACCACGCAGTTACAATATACCGTAGCTGCCGTGAATAGGGGATTTTATTACATTAAAGCCACTACGGAGCTGCCGACAAGGCAACGATAGGGACATAAAAACTAACTTACGGGACTGCATTCCCCAATTACCTATAAATTTGGGGAGTGCAGTCCCCAAATTATCAAGTTTCTTACCACCATCCAAGAACCAACCAAGAATCAACCTGGATCGCGATGAGGGAAGGTTCTGGGTTGGTACTTGGGGGGTAATGAAGATAATGAAAGAAATGGAACTCTCATAACCTGATCGACCTGATTATTCTGATTAAGGGTTAACGGGTTAGAGGGTTAACGGGTTAGAGGGTTAGCGGGTTAAAAGTTAGAAGTTAAGCGATAGGTGCCGTCATGCCAGCGCAAGAGACTGTGTGAAAACTCTCGATGCTTATCTGGGATTTTTGAAACTGAGCGTCTA
>CAZSST010000140.1:0-6708 GCA_964609575.1 uncultured Candidatus Cloacimonas sp. | reverse complement strand
TGGCGGTTTGGAAACAGGTATTACGAGCTGAATAAATTGGCGGTTTGGAAACCGCCATTACAAGTTGTGTCAATTGGCGGTTTGGAAACCGCCATTACAGCGTGGCAGAATAAGGGTGAAGGTGCTGCCCTGATTCAGGCGGCTGGATACTTTCACCTCTCCCCCGATGATCTTGCAGAATTCTTTTACCAGCACCAAACCCAAGCCGCTTCCTGGTTCCTGATTGGTTCCGATGCTGCGTTCATCCTTTTCAAGGCTGAAGATTTTGTCCAATTGCCTGCGGGAAATGCCAATGCCTTTGTCGCTAACGGCTACTTTCACTTTGCCGGAATCGCGGCTGAGCACAAGCTGGATGCGGGTTCCCGGATAGGAATACTTGATGGCGTTGCTTATGATGTTGCGCAGAATACTGGAGAGGAGCCTGGCATCGGTATAAACATCCAGATCGAGATCAGGATTGAAATCGATGCTGATGTTTTTCGCGGTGTAATATGGGCGAAAATGCTCCAGTACATTCATCAGCAGTCTGGGTAAAGATATCTTCTCTTCCTGGATGCGGATATTGCCAATTTGCACTTTTGCCCAATCCAGCAGATTTTCCAGTAAGGAGTAGATGCCTTTGGCGGCATGATTAATTTGATTTACAAAGGAAAGCAGTTCTTCCCTGGCGAAATTATCAAAATTGCCGCAAAGAAATTCGGCCAGAGAGATGATAGCATACACGGGATTTTGCAGGTCGTGAGCAATGAGTGAAAAAAACCTATCCTTGGCACTATTCATCTCCTGCATATCCAGGGCAGCTTGCTTTAATTCCTTTTCCAGCTCTTTGTACTCCGTGATCTCGGCAATGTATCCATCCAGATATTGCACCTGCCCCTGATCATTATAAATGGCATTACCCTGCTCCCACATCCAGGCCGGCTTACCGTTCTTTTTGGTGATGCGGTATTCCAGTACAAATTGATTGCGCTGCTCAATCGCCCGGTCAATTCTTCTTCTGATTCCGGGGAGGTCTTCAGCAAAAATCAAGCTGGTGTAGGAACGGACTTTATTTCCCAGCAATTCTGTTGCCGCATAGCCAGTGATACGTTTACATCCTTCGGAGAGTAGAATCATGGTGAAATCGGCATCGTTATTGCAGCGATAGGCAATACCCGGCAAATTGTGCAATAGATTTGCCAGCATGGATGTAATAGGTGTAGCATCCGGTTCTGCATGGGCGTTACCGCAATTTTGTGAATTCACTTTTCGCATACAATCCCCTTACGAATAGTTGGAAATCCTGTCAATAGAATCTTGAAAAGAGTGGCACAATCTGTGCGTAGCACCTCTTGGTTTTACCGTGTACAAAGAATTTGACAAAAATGACCTTGGGAAAAGAATGGTGTGATTTGTAAAATCAGCTATGCAGGGATGAACTCAGCAAGGCTGTTTATAAAAAAGGAATCAAATCTCAGGAGAATAAATGATGCCCTTATCCGGCAATGGCACATTCATGGATCGCGATGCGCACCTTTGATATCATAATCCCATACCTAAAGAAGAGTTACGCCCAAATTGCGGGTGGCATTCTCATGCTCATTTTAGTGGATGCAGTGCAATTAGCTGCGCCCAAGGTGATGCAATATGCCATCGATCATATTCAGGCCAGAACCATAGATGAAAAGGGCTTGGCCTGGATTGGCCTGATCATATTTGGAATGGCCATCGCAGTGATGATCCTGCGCTTCTTCTGGCGAATCCTGATTATTGGCAATTCCCATAAGATCGAGCAAGGCTTGCGTCAGGACTTTTATAACCACCTGCTACAGCTTTCTCAAAATTTCTTCAATCGCAGCAAAACGGGCGATCTGATGGCCTATGCCATAAACGATCTGAATGCGGTGCGGATGCTTTTTGGGATGGGTCTTATCGCCGCCATGGATATAGTTTTTATGACCATTGCCTCCTTCTCATTCATGGTTTCCATAAATTGGCGGCTAACCCTTCTGGCAATTATCCCCATGCCCTTTCTCAGCCTTACGATCCGCTATTTCGGACGCAGGATGCACAAGAGCTTTGGAGCCGTGCAAGAAAGCTTTGCCACGCTAAGTGGCAAAGTTCAGGAAAGCATTTCCGGAATCAGGATTGTGAAGGCTTTCAATCAGGAGCATGCAGAACTGGACAAGATAGATGAAGTCTCCGGGGATTTTGTAAAGCAGAATATGGCTCTGGCCAAAATAGCAGGTGTTTTTCATCCCTTCATGGGCTTTGTGATAAGCATCAGCATCATAATCACCCTCTTTTTTGGCGGTCGTGCTGCTATCCGTGGTGAAATAAGCATCGGTGGGTTCATAGCCTTTTTCCAGTATCTGGGGATGCTGGTGTGGCCGATGATCGCCATTGGCATGATCGTGGATATGTATCAGCGCGGAACTGCTTCCCTGAAACGGCTGAATGCAATCTTCAGTGAACAGCCGGAAATTGATGACAGTCAGGCTGATCACAGCATTACGCAGTTAATCGGCAGCATAAAGATGAAAAACGTTCGCTTCCGTTATGCAGAGGGTCTGCCGGAGATATTTAGGGGCTTCAGTGCTGGTATCGATGCCGGAAAAACCCTGGCTATAGTTGGCCCCACAGGCTGTGGCAAAACTTCGTTGATAGAGCTATTGGTGCGCATCTACAATCCTCCCCAGGATACCATCTACATCGATGACCACGAAATTCACACGATCCCCTTGAAAGTTTTACGCAAGGATATGGTGCTGGTTCCTCAGGATATTTTCCTGTTCTCCGATACCATTGCCAATAACATCCGCTTGGGAAATCCCGAAACTGCGGATGAGGCAGTGTATGAAGCCGCTAAATCCGCTCATGTTTATGATGAGATAATGGAATTTGACCAGCAATTTGCCACCATGATCGGCGAGCGCGGCATCACCCTTTCGGGGGGTCAAAAGCAGCGTGTGGCCATTGCCCGTGCCTTGCTTAGCGATCCCCGGATTTTGATATTGGACGATGCTCTTTCCGCGGTGGACACCAAAACCGAACGCTATATCCTGGAACGTCTTATTGAACTGCGCAAGGGCAAAACCACCCTGATTATCGCCCATCGTATCTCCTCCATTCAGCACGCCGACAAAATAATCGTGCTAAGCGACGGAGTAATTGCCGAACAAGGAAATCACCGCGAGTTGATAGAAAAAGGCGGCATCTATCATGACCTTTATGAAAAGCAAAGAATCCGGGCCAGACTGGAAGGAGAGGAAGAATGATGCACGGTGGTGGTGGTGGCCGTGGCGGAGCATTCGCCAGCGATGACCTGAAGGGAAACATTTACGATCGCCGGCTTTACGGCAAAATGCTGCTATACCTTAAGCCCTATCTGAAATGGGTGGTTCTATCCTTTCTTTTATTGATGATGATCTCCGGCGCGGAAGTTATTCTGCCCCTGGTGCAGCGTTCGGCTATCGATGATTACATTGTTTCGGACAAGTCTCTGGCCTTTTTCAGCGATGCGGATGCCTACCGGGATTTTCATGAGCGCTATAAAAAGCTTAAATTCAAAGAATATAGCTATGGCCAAACTCATTTTATAGTGCTTGGTCCCACCGACCGGAATAAACTAAACCGCAGCGACCTGGAAAGTATGACTGCCCGGGGAATGATAAGCAAAAATACCGTGTATCTGGTTTCAGATAAAGCCAAGCACGTGCAGATCCTGCAAAAATACCTCACGGAAGACATCCATCCTGAGGATAATGTGCAAAATCTTGGAGGCTGGTTCAGAATCGGCGCTTCCACTATTGCCGTGCCCAAAACGGAGATGAACAAACTGCCTCGTTTGGATAGACTGGAAGTGCGAAGCGAAGCCTCAAACAAGCTGCTGATGTTGGCCCTTGTTTTCTTTGTGATTATCACTTTGCGCTTCTTTACTAATTATTTCCAGACCGTGGTTACCGCCTATTTTTCCCAAAATGCCATGAAGGATTTGCGGCACGACGTTTTTGCCCACCTGCAGAAAATGCCAACTCAATACTTTGACCAGAATCCCGTGGGCAGACTGGTTACCAGGGTTACAAATGACATCCGGGCTATAGACGAAATGCTGGCCAATGGGGTGATTACCATTATCCAGGATGTTATTTTAATTATCACCCTGGTGGTGCTGATGCTGGTGCTGAATTGGCAATTGGCCTTGGTTAGCTTTGGAATTTTGCCCTTCGTGATCTGGGTGATTGTAATTTATAGAAGCAAAACCAGGGTAATCTACCGTGAAGTACGCCGGCTTTTAGCCTCGCTGAATGCAACTCTGGCAGAACATATTGCGGGACAAAAGATCATCCAGCTCTTCAATCAATACTTCCACAAGCGCGATGAATTTGCAGACGTTAATAAAAAACATTATCAGGCTTCAATTAAGCAGATCAGGCTCTTTGCCTTTTTCAGGCCTATCATCCATGTGTCTTCACAGATTGCCGTGGGCATCATTGTATGGTATGGTGGCGGACAGATTTTGCACAATATCATCACCATCGGCCTGCTGATGGCCTTCACTCAATACATCAGCAAGCTCTTTGAACCCATCAACGATTTTGCCGAAAAGTTTAATATCCTCCAAGGCGCTCTGGCAGGTGCAGAAAGAATCTTCGATCTGATGGAACTGAAGCCGGATGATTATCGCGAAGCGCTACACAAAGGCCTGAAGATGGAAGGTGAGATCGAATTTGAGAATGTGTGGCTGGCCTATAATAACGATGATTGGGTTTTGAAGGACGTATCCTTTACCATTAAACCTGGTGAGAAAATTGCCCTTGTAGGCCACACCGGCAGCGGCAAAACCTCCATCGTTAATCTGCTTTTGGGCATGTATCCCTATCAGAAAGGCAAAATCCGCATCGATGGCAAAGACCTCAGCAGCTATTCCCTGCAAGACATTCGTGCCAATGTGGGAATAGTGCAGCAGGATGTATTCATCTTCTCCGGTAACATCAGGGATAACATTGCCCTGAATAATCATAATCTTAGCCTGGCAGAAGTGAGACGCGTGGCAGAATATGTAAATGCCGATAAATTCATCAGTAAGCTTCCCCTGGCCTATGATGAACCTGTGATGGAACGCGGTGCCACCTTATCCACCGGACAAAGACAATTAATCGCCTTTGCCCGGGTTTTGGCCTATAATCCCAGCATCTTCATTTTGGATGAAGCCACGTCCAATATCGACACCGAGACTGAGATTCTGATCCAGGACGCACTTAGCAAGCTAATCGAAAACCGCAGTTCCATTATCATCGCACATCGGCTTTCCACCATTCAACATGCCGATCGGATTCTGGTGCTGCACAAAGGCCGGATCGTGGAAGAAGGCTCGCATTATGAGCTGCTGGACAAGCACGGATTGTATTACGATCTCTACCGTCTGCAATATACGTAGGCTGTTTGGCACAGAAATTGATTGACAAAAAATGGTCATAGAAAATATCAAGAAATGTGTACTGGAATCACTATGAAAAATGTAGCTCCGGTGCACGCAAGAAGCAATGAATAGAAAACTACCCTTGATCTATAAGGAGGATCAATGAAAAAGTATTGGCTGATTATATTCGCCCTTACTATTGTAACAGCCATGTTTGCCAATGGCAGCCGCTACGAAGTGGTAGCCTACAGCGAGGATTTTGAATCTGGAGCTACTGGCTGGACTCACTACGATGGCGCAGTATCTCCCAATAACTGGCATGTTTACAACTATGGGGGAACCCAAGGGAACTGCTGGTGGATGGGTGATCCCGCTCTGGCTTCTGGAACCGGAATCGGTGGCTATTACAGCCATCAGTACCTGGTGCTGGATACTCCGGCTCGCACTCTTAGCTCTGCTAATGCCACTTTAACTTTCAAACTTCGCTACAATGTGGAAGACCCTGCTGGCGCCGAAGCTCCCTATACGGGATGGGATGCCTGTGATGTGCGTATTTCTACCGATGGTGGCACCACTTGGACTCCCATTAGCGGAACTCCTGCCTACAATATCACTTCCGCTTATTCCTTCGGTTTTGAACACGGCGAAGGCCCCAATATCCCCGGCTGGGGTGGCGTGCTTGATGCCTGGACTAATGCAACTTTCAATCTTAGCAGCTATGTTGGCCAAAGCGTGAAGATTCGCTTTGCCTTTGCTTCCGACCCCGCTTATGATACTTCCGACGCCCCTGCCATGTTTGGTATGATGGTTGACGATATCGCTTTCGGCGGTTACAGCAATAACGGAACTGACGATGGTCAAATGACCTGGACTAGCCTTGTACCCTTGGGTGGAGACCTTTGGAGCATCGCCACTGATGCTGCTGCTCCGTCACCTACCCATGTGATGCGCAATCAAAATGCTTCCGGATCATACAATCCTAACATGCTGAACTATCTGATTAGCCCTCCCATCGTGCTTCCCGCTGATGGTGCCATTCGCACCGACTTCATGATCAAGGGACTTTTCACCGATCCCAACACCTTCCCCGAAGTTGATTACTTTGGCTGGGAAATCTCTGTGGATGGCGGAACCGTTTGGAATGCTATGAGTAATCCTTATGGAAGCGCCACCGGAACCAACTATGTGTATAGCGATGCTCCAACCGAATGGGCTTCCATGACCGAAAGCTACACTCTGGACGGACTTATCACCGATTATCATGGCCAGACTGCTCAATTCCGCTGGTATTTCCAATCTGATGCCGA
>CAZSST010000139.1:0-6736 GCA_964609575.1 uncultured Candidatus Cloacimonas sp. | reverse complement strand
TATGGAACTTACACAGTTAGCGGTAAGGTGCTATCCGAAGGACAGGTCAGCACTCCCCTGGGAAGCTATCCAGCCCTCCTGGTGCGTTACTATTATCAAACGGACGTGCTAAGCTACTATAACTATCAATGGGAAACCCGGGAATATGGGATCATCGCCTATGCCAACACCCTGAATAACGGCATGCTTTACGTTCTGAACCAGGCTGATCCCAATATCGTGAGCGTTGAGGACATGGTACAAGCCCCTTTTTTTCATGCAAGCATCGGCCCCAATCCTTTTGGTTCCGAGCTTTCCCTGAAGGTGATTTCCAAGGCCAGCAGCCCTATTAGCATAAGCATCTATGACCTGAAGGGGAGATTGGTCTCCCACTATGAGCATAGCCGCAAAGCCGGAACGGAACTTAACCTGGACCTTGCTCAGGATATGGCCAATCAGGCCACAGGGATTTATTTCGTCTCCATCGTATCCGGAAACGATAAGTTGGTTCGCAGAGTTACAAAGATAAGATAGATTAGTTACCAATCAGCCCGCCTATCTAAGGGGCGTGGATATGGAAATGAGTGTGGTGCATTACACCCAATTGAGGCATTGGAGTTTAAACGCTTTAACACATTATGAGCTTATCGTATTGGCGCATTCCAATGCGCCATGAGGATGGCGGTTCAGAGACCGCCAAAACATTCATGTAGTCCATGAGGCCCAACAAGATTCATATCAGCAAGAAGTTATTTGGCCTATGTACTCCAACAGCATTATTCAGGTTCAAGTTGTATCGCCCCCGGGGGCTACACAGCAGGTATTATACTATTTCACCAAACAAAATCTGCTTATTCCATAGGACTTGTAATCGGAGCGTATGCGGGCAAAATAAATACCGCTTGCCTTGTTCATAAAGGGTATTTGCATGGAGTCGGAATAAATATTCAGTTTCTGGCTTAGCACTTTTTGACCGCGGATATTGAAGATATCCACAGTGAGGGGGTTTAGCCCCAGATTATCCTTATCTTTCAGGGTTAAAGCTCCATTGGCATAGGAAACCGTAACCTGAGGAAGAGGGCCGCTTAGGGAGCCATTAGCGCTTAGCGCCAGCGTGCGATACTCACCTGCGGCAAGATTCGGGATTAGGATATGATCGTTTCCGTAAACCAGGTAGAGTTGTGCAATATCGCGTGAGGAGCTGTTTAGTATCGTGACGTTCTTATTGTGGTGCTTATCGCTCTCCTGAACAGATACCACTTTTACTCCCTCGATATCAAGCATGCGGTCGAATATATCTTCAGAGGTGGCTATCCACAAATTGCGGTGCTCACGATAGAATTCCAACATCTGAAGCATTTCTTCCACGTCGTCGCGGATAATGTAATCACCATTGTTATCCTGATACCAAAAACTGGAATAGCTAAGGACATTCGAAGCACAGAAATGAGTGTAACTGATGTGCAGGCCTTTTTCTGCTATCAATTTATCCAGATTGTTGGCAGTCATCATATATTTAAAGCTTACCATCGTAGTAGCGCTGTTATGATATTCCCAGGCCTCCATCCGAGTTCTTCCGTACAGCCAGAGCGGCTTGGTTAGTCCTGTAAGCTCATAAACCCGGTGAGGAAGTCTCCAGGCTTCTTCATAGGCATTGAACGGATTGGTGGGGGGCACTTCATGAGGCCACACATAGTCTATACAGCTTTCATTGAAAATATCGAGGGTATATTGCGGGGAATTGGGATCGGCGCCGTTATAAGCAATGTCTTCTGGATTCTGAGCCATCACATGGTCTATCCAGGTTCTAACGTTGAATTTATCCATATCATACAGCAAAGACTGTTCCAATAGAGACATATCATCCGCTGCGAACTGGTAGGTATGATAGCCGATGGCATTGCCATGCTCTTTTATTGAGGTCCACAAATCATCCAGGGTAGGCTGATTCGCCCCGAAAACCGTATTGGTAACCGGAATGTTGTGCGCTACAAAACCCTGGGTGAGGTATTTGGGATTATCGGGATTATTGCTGCCAAAATAAGATGCCATAAGCCTGGGCACATCTTCATTGTCCGCGTCGTTGGTGATGCACAGTGCTGCCGCTTTATCACCAGGCCAGCGGTTTATTTCCAGCAAAGTGGGCATTTCTTCAAAAAGCAGAAAGCCCCAATTGGCTTCCTTTCCCACGGGCAGATACAAGCAGTCTCGCAATTGCGGAGTTACGGCATTCACATAGCTTCTAAAAAAATGCCAGCGATAGTCGTATAAAGTTACCTGGTTTTCGCTTATTCCTTCTATTCCCCCGCATTCGTCATAATTGGAAGCCACCACCCAGAAGCGGGAATCGCCACAATAAAATTCAGCCGCCTTGTCCGTATAGGGCATGATATTTTTATTATCGAAGTAGGAGCCGCTTTTAATGGCCTCCACTCCCTTCAGCAAAGCGCTCACCTCGTTCACCACCCCATTCAGGGACAGGTACAGCTCGTGAATGTAAACTTCCTGCTTGAAGATCGCCCGGATTTTAAACAAGGATGCCGGCACTTCATACTGGTTCCTGCTGCTTACGCTCACGGAAATGGCGATTTCGGGAGCGTCATAAAGAATCACCGTGCTGTCGGAATATGAAGCGGTGCTCTGGGTAAACTCAATGGGAACGAAAATATTTCCGGCAGTGCGCTTATTGGCAAAAACACCTAAATCTATTTGCTCGCCATTAACGGCGAATCTTGAATTATCTATATAACTTATGGCCTGCAAACTTCCGCAAAGCAACAGCGCTATTGCGATGATAATGCGTCTCATCATATCTCCAGTTTCGGTTTATTGGCTATCGTGGCTACGATATTAAGTAAGATACTTAGATTATCTAACCCTCTGAATATGTCAATAACTATTTCAGGAGACTATGGTAAAAGCGCTAAACCTGATTCAGGTATTAGAGCTGAAGCCGTCTTAACTACCTATTTCCAATTTAAGATCTTATACTATTTGGCCAGCACTATTTTATTTATGTAAGTATCTTTGCCGCAGCTCATCACGCAGATATAGACTCCGCTGGCCAGGGCTCTGCCATCCTTATCTACCCCCGTAAAAATCCAGGCATATCTTCCCGCGCTGCCATGAGCCTGGTTATGCGTGGCAACTAATTGCCCCTTGGTGCTATAAATCTTGAAGCTGACATTTTCTGGAGACTTCAGTTCGTAGGCAATGGTAGTGGTGGGATTAAAGGGATTGGGGTAAGAAGGTAACAAGCGTGTTTGCAGTGGGATTACCGGAGGTTCTGAGGCACCAGGATTGCCAATCATCACGCTTATGGGGCCATGATACTTACTTGTTCCATCCAGATCCAGCATTTCCAGCCAATAATAGTAGCAGTCCTGAGATATCAAATCCATATCCTGGAAAATGTACTCTGTTGCATGGGAGCTATTGGTAGCGGGAATCAAATTACAAATGTTTGAGGCTGCATTCAAGAGATTGGATGTATTCCTCAGCACCCTGAATCCTCGCAGGTTGGTTTCGGATTGGGTTACCCAGCGAAGATCAACACTATTAGAGCCCATTACCGTAGCTGTAAATGAGCTTAATTCCACTGGCAGGGTTGTATCCTGTGAGCTAACAACTACGGGGATATTGCTCTTGGCTGCGAAAGGAAGATTACTAAAAATAATGTTCTGAGGATAGACTGCCGGATAGGGATTGGCATGATGCCAGGCCACACCGCCATTTAAAGGATCATCATAGTATGCACTGGCGTACCAGGTGCCCGAG
Organism: uncultured Candidatus Cloacimonas sp.; assembly: GCA_964609575.1. Classification (GTDB taxonomy): domain Bacteria; phylum Cloacimonadota; class Cloacimonadia; order Cloacimonadales; family Cloacimonadaceae; genus Cloacimonas. The sequence goes on along the minus strand of CAZSST010000139.1, from coordinate 2,980 downwards.
GAGATATTTATAGTGATGTCGCTTGCCACCGAACCCGAGAACATCAGAATAGTGGCCTCTCCAGGATCACCAGAAGGAGGAACAGCCAAATCTTCCAGTGAAGCAATCGCCGCAGACAGGGGAACATCTGCTTCGCCCAGAAACACAATATCAGGATTGGCGGGATCAATAAAGCGATATGTGCCGACAAAGGAGATGCTTTTATCCGATGATAGGTTTGTAATTACATTGCTATCCGAACCCTCGGCCAGGCTCCAGATATAACCCTCCTTCTCTGCCAGGATAGTGCCGCAGTAACCCTCAGTAAAAACCAAAGGACTTGGCGGATCAATGCCAAAATCTGTCTCTGCTGTATAGATACGCACCCCGGTGATACTACCGGTGTTATATGTAACGTTATAGGTTGCAAGGGTGGTAACCGGAATAGTGTCGGAGTAGGGGCTGTAGCTTTGATATGCTGATCGTACCCGGTAATAATACGTGGTGCCGGATGCCAAACCTGTAACATTCAGCGAGTAAGCCCTACCTCGAGTAGTATTATGATTACCGCAACCTCGATTGTGATACCCGCCTACAAAGCTGCTAAAATCATTATCAGTTGAAACATCTATATATAAATAATAAGTTCCATAAGCACCGATATCTTCTATATACCAAGGCCATCCATACCAATTTGCGGTGAAACCCGAGTTAGTTATTAAGGTTGCAGGATAAGCAGTTGGTATGGGGGGAGGGGATGGGCTGGTAGTGAATTCCACTAACTCCCCATATGAAGTTCTGGTAACATTTCCTATGTAGCAAGTAGCATAAGCTCTTACTCTATATAGTGTATTTGGACTCAATCCTGTGATGGATGAACTGAAAGCACCTGGTGAACTTGCCTCTCCAAGCTGTATTCTATTGTTATCTACAGTCGGCAAACCACTTGTTCCCGTAATCCAACAATGACCATGCTGGATGGGATTGTTTATACCCAGCCATATTAAGGTTCCATTGGCATTAGCACTATATGGACCAATTGAGGTAGTATTCTCAGTACTGACCATTGGTATAAAGTATGGATTGGTGTTATCCCAGATTGGCGAACCTACTAAAGTGCCAGTATGCCCATGACCGCTATTGTCGGATAGAATATTGCCACTCCCATTTGTCATCCGGTAATATGCCAGAAGATTATTGCTTATTTCGCATTGACCCATGTTATCATATATATCACTTGCCGAGCGAGCCACATTCCAAATGCGGACTTCGTCAATCTGTCCCGTCATGTAGCGCATATCGTCACTCTTGTTTATGGATCCTATGCTTAACAAGCTGTTTGCATCCAATACGTCGAAATTAAAACTTTTAACACCAACAAGATCTCCATTCACATAAAGTAGAATGACTGTGCCATTGTAGGTGACTGCCACATGTTGCCAAGTGTTTAGAGTCAGCACATCATTTGCTATGCAATCGATCCAGTTAGTACCTCCGCTGCTTATATTAAAATTCAGAGTCCCGTTTGATGATCCATAGCGAAAAGCCCACCCATAGCTGTATGGATTCCAATAAGTTTTCGCCACGATCGTGTTCATATGCATGGCTTCCTTGAAATCGGTAGGGTATATCCACGCTTCTATTGTTAATTGATTTGTGAATAAGAAGTCTGATTCACTCCCACACGTGGCATACTGCCCGTTTCCGTTCAATTGCAATGAAAATTCCCTCGGCAGTTCACTGACCCAGGTTGGTGAATCGATTAAATCTGCAGTATGACCATTACCGCTATCATCAGTCAATACAGTTCCACTACCACCATCCATTTTATAGTATGCCACAAGATCAGGACTTGTAACGCTATGATGCACATTATCCGATATCTCCTCAACCGTTCGTACAACATTCCAGATCCGGACTTCATCAATCTTGCCGGTCATATATCTCATATCGGCGTGGTTAATATATCCTATACACAAGTCATTGTCTGCATTTGTGATGCCACCGGCAAAAGCTTGTGTAGCGACCCTGGTTCCATTTACGTAGATTTTTATATTTGTTCCGTCATAAGTTGCCGCCACGTGTTGCCAGGTGTTCAAGGTCAGCACCTCATCTGCTTTACAGTCAATCCAGTTTACCCCTTCGCCACCACCCATATTGAAATTCAAGCTTCGGTTTGCCGATCCATATCGAAAAGTCCACCCATGTGAGTATTCTATGCTCCACATCGTCTTTGCCACGATAGTGTTCATATGCTCTTCTGCTTTAAAATCGGTGGGATAGATCCACGCTTCTACAGTTAAGGCATTAGAAAAATTGAAATCGGGAGAAGAGCCACAATTAGCGCCTTGACTCGTTCCATTCAGTTGTATTGAGTATTCCTGCGCTGATAAACTAAGTGCTGCCATCAGCAAGCCCAATACCAGGATACTGATCATAAGTACCTTCTGCTTATTCATCTCTATACACCTCTTATCATATTTTTTTCTTGATTACCTTATCTGCAATTGCCTGGCAAGCGTATAGAATCCTATAATACTGGCATTAATATGGCTAAGTGTTGGGACGAGTTAGTAAAAAATACGCTCAAAACAGATAGTCAATACAACCTGTCGACAACAATGATATTCACAATATCCTGGCTCATGGTGCTCTTTAGCATCATAATATGCAATGAAACAATATTTTGGTTCTCATAAATATGTCAAGCAGAATTTGACAAATCTAAGAAACATTCATATCTCATAAGATCAATCAATGCCGGAAATATCTGCTGAAATGGTTCCAGCTTTCATTTTTGGCTCTCTTTCAAACCAAGTGGGTAGGTTAAAATAAAGCTGTATGGCCTGTGCAGGTAGTTAGTATGAGAAGCTTACCAGGAGTCTTAAACAGCTGAAAGAGCCCGCAGGGCACAGGCTGTTGACAAAGCCCATTTCTCCCAATAATAAAGCCTCCGTCATGCCAGCGCAGGAGACTGTGTAAAAACACATTTCATTGCTAC
>CAZSST010000138.1:0-6739 GCA_964609575.1 uncultured Candidatus Cloacimonas sp. | reverse complement strand
AAGCCTTTATGGATGATATGGAATCAATTATGGATTCCTATCCCCTGGGCGTAACCTTTTCTTCCTGGGTGCAAGGCAGCAAACCCTTCGGTACAGGCTTGGCAAAGGGCAGAGTTAATTGGTACAACCCCAAAAATATCCCCAGAGAACAAGTGGAGGAAGCCTCTACCCTCACCGAGGAAGAACGCAAGGAGAATGTAACCGTTCTGGCGATGAAAGTTTTCCCCAATAATCTGATCTTCCCGAAAGACCCGAAGCCGGTGCATAGTTATGCCGGGATTATGAAATACCTGGGAAATCAGCTGGACTTCTCGCAGAAAAAGTATCTGGAGATAATGCTAAAAATGGAGACCGCCACGGGTGATCCCTATCCCAATGCCACCATGCATATTGATCTGGGCGATATCTCCGAAGATTTTTATACGGAGTATGGTGGATATGGAATTCTGAATAGCGAGGATGAAGATCGGGACGGAGTGCTTACCCTGGAAGAAGACATTGGCTTGGATAATAAGATTCATGGAACTCCCGGAGCTGATCTGAATGACCTTGCCGATAATAACCAGGATCAATATGGAGATTATCCGCAGATTAATGGCAGCGAAGGTAACCGCCTTCTGGATACCGAAGATCTGGACAACAATGGTGTGCTGAGTAAACTGGATCGATATTACAGTTACTCCTTCTCTATCAGCGACAGCACTTCCTCGCTAATTCAAAGCAGTAACAAATACGGCTGGAGAATGTACCGCGTTCCTCTCACCGATGCCGAATACTATCAAATCGTAAATAACTCCGGAACCAATATCCTTCCGGCATTAAAGAAGATATCCTATGCCCGCATCTGGGTGGATACCGATGCCAAAGCCCGTATCCTTATCTCCGACATCTCGGTGGTTGGCAACAAATGGCAGGATTTTAACGTCCGTGATTTTGCCAATAATGCCATTATTCCCACTGCTCAGCTTCAGGCAAACAACACCAATTATCTTTCCGGAATCGTTAGCAATCAAAAGAATCGCAGCCATTACACCTCTCCTCCAGGAACCGTGTATATGGAAGAAGACCGTGAATCCTCGGAATCATCGTTATCACTTCAAATATCCAATCTTCCCGAGGATCAGCAATGCCTGCTACGGCAGCGGATGCTTGATTCCTATAGCCTGCTATCTTACGATCGTTTGAAGTTCTGGGTATATCCCGAAGCTGCCCAGGACGCAAGTGTTAGTATCGATTCCCTGGACGTAATCTTCCGCATTGGTGCCGACTCTCTAAATTACTATCAAATCCGCCAAAGAGTGCCGGTGGTTCCATATTCTACAAAGATGGATGCCGGAAAATGGATTGAATTGGATTACGAATTGCAGGAGATGATTGCGCTAAAGGAACAAAATCCAGGTTCTTACAGTGATTCCTTAGCAACGCAAAACAGGGTGTATTATTACAAAGGCACTCCCACGCTCACTAATATTCGGGACATCTACTTGGGGGTATATAATCCCTATGATCTTAATAATCACGATTTTAGCGGCACGCTGTATTTTAATGAAATGCGGGTGCTTAATCCTTATCAGGAGATAGGCATTGCCCAAAGGGTAAGCCTTAATTCCAATTTTGCCGATTTCTCCACACTTGCCATTGATTACGAGGATAAAAGCGAGAATTTCAATCCAACCATCCAGCGAGGACGTGCCAATACTTTCACCCGCACTCAAAATCTGAACATCACCAATAAATACTTCCTGAATAAGTTCTTCCCAAATTCCTGGAACCTGGATATGCCCTTGTCGCTCACCCGAAACTACACTTTGGGTATCCCCCGCTTCCAGGCCAATTCGGATATGTTGCGTAAGAATATCTCCGATCCGGTGGAGAAAGAACGGCAAAAGAACGAATCCCTGCTTTATGGTGCCGATCTGGCCCTAAGCATGAAGGCCGCTCCCAAAAGCAAAATTCTGCAATACACCGTGTATAAAACCTCCCTTAGTGGACGTATCGAAGATTCCTACCGGTATACGCCTACCGCAGTGGACACAGTTCTCACCTATCGCGGTACTTTGAATTATAATCTGAATATTCCATCCGAATCTACCAGCCTAAAGATTTATAAGAATTATAAACTGGGACTTATGCCTTCCACTTTCAATAACACTTTCACCTATAATGGCTCCGAACCCCGCAGCTACAATTGGGAAAAGCGTGAGGAAGTGTATTCATGGTACGAACGAGCTCAAACCACCGATACGAAGCTATTTACTACCGATAATAATATCAGTTGGACCTTGCTGAGCGATCTAAACGCCACTGGTCGTTGGAATACCAAACGAGACCTGATGCAGCGGCAATATTTTAAAGACTTCAATATCGGTAAGATGACTGAGTATGTGCAGGATTTGGGGCTGAATTACAATCCTGCTCTTTTCCCCAGAATCTTCAATTTCACTTCTGCAGTTACCGCACGTTATGCAGACACTCAACGGAAGTACACGCAGATGATAGAGGGAGAGCAAGTTAATGTATATGAACGCGATGGTAATTCCAATCGCAATGTACGTATGAATCTCACCCTGCAGAATTCTAATTTGCTTTCGGGATGGGTTAATTCATGGAAGAGCAAAATGCCTGCTTCTCCAGAAGATAAAGAGAATCAATCCAAACCCGAGGATAAGGGAAAGGATGATAAATACAAGCAAGAAAATGAATACCAGAAAATGCTGGAAGAGCAGAAAAAAATCGATGAGCAAAAGCTGGAAGAACTGAAGAAACTTGAAGAGGAAAAACTGAGGCTGGAAAAGGAAAAGGAAGCGAAGCAAGAACCGGATAAGAAGGAAGAAGAACCTCCAGATCCCGCAGCAGAGCTGAAGATCGATGATCCTGATGCCACGGCTGAGATTATGCTTCCCGAGGGGGAAACTGCAGCGGACAGCACTGAGGCAGAAGTTAAGCCTCCCAAATCTAAGAAGCCAAGGATTAATCCTCTGTACACTATGCTGGTTATGCTTTCAAAGGTAAAGAACGTTACAGCTTCGTTCCAGAATTCGTACGTGCAAAACTATGCAGACCAATCTGAACCCTTCCCCTTTACTTTCCAGATTGGTTTGCCGCATAGCGTCCCCCGTGATTCGTTGGAAGCCATAAATAACGACAATACCATCACATTTGGCTCTGGCATTGCCATCTCCCGCAAGCTCGATACGGTGATAAATTACTCCTTCACTGATAACCGCCATTATGCCAGTGCCAGCAACCAAAGCATTGGCTATACCTTCCCCGACGTTACAGTGTCGTTAATGGATTTCGAATCTTTCTTAGGCTTGGGAAAATATCTATCCAGCACCCGTTTGAACAGCGGTTTTCAATACTCGGTACGCCAAACCGGAGATGTGGATTGGATAAAACCGAAACAGGAAACCTATACAACTGCCCTAAATCCTTTGCTGGGCTTTACGGGAAACATCTTCAAGGTTGTGAGTGCCAATCTGAATTATTCGATGACCACTACAGAGAACATCACCGATATGGATACCTATGATATCGTGAAAACCTCAGATACCAAAGGCATAAACGGCAATTTCAGTTACAGTTACCGAGCCGGAAAAGGCTTCACCATCCCCTTCACCAAACGCCGTATTCACATTAAAAACGAATTGAGTACTACTCTGGGAGTGGTGTGGGAAAAAACCTTCGATGAAACCAAAGGGCGTGAAAGCACCCAGATAGATCGTAATACCACACGTCTGGCCATTACTCCAGGGGCCAGCTATCAGTTTGACACCAACATCCGTGGAGGTCTGACCGGAGGTTATGAGAATACCACTGATAAGAAACGCGATGACGGCACCAGAACCTTCAGCCTGGGCGTGTGGGTGGAAGTAAATCTATAAATCTTCCTCAAAGACAGATTTGCTCTGGATATATTGTTTACCCCACAGAGAATCTACTTGACATATAAGAGTCATTCCCAGAGGAGGATAATACGCATAACTTAAAGGATTATAATGGAATACGCAGATTATAAGAAAACCGCCAGCGAGCTGATAGAGCAAATCTCAGAAATTCGGAGGTTGCTTTGACCCGGAGCCGAAACTAAGCGAAGTAGCCGTTCTGGAAGCCAAGATGAACGATCCGGGTTTTTGGAATGACCAAGCAGCAGCCAAGAAGATAAGCAAACAATTATCCTCATTACGCGATGAACTAAGCCACATTAACAAGCTGGAAGAAACGCAAGACGAGATCGAAACCTATATCAGCCTTTTGGATGAAGATCTCAGCGAGGGTCTGCTGGCAGAAGCTGTAGCGGAACTTCCCAAGCTTAAAGCCTTCATCGAAAAAGCAGAGATCGAATGCTACCTGAATGGCAAATATGACCATCATGATGCCCTTTTCACCATCCATGCCGGTGCCGGAGGTACCGAAGCGCAAGATTGGGCGGAAATGCTACTCAGAATGTACACCCGTTGGGCTGAGGATAACAAATTCACCTTTAATATTATAGATTACCTGGCCGGTGAAGAGGCAGGATTGAAAAGCGTGAGCATCGAGATCGGAGGGAATTTCGCCTACGGCTTACTAAAAAGCGAGATAGGCATTCACCGTCTGGTACGCATCAGTCCCTTCAATTCTCAGGGGAAAAGACAGACTTCCTTCGCTTCGGTATTCGTTTATCCCGAGTTTGACGACGATATTGAAGTAGAGATAGATAGCAAAGACCTGAAGATTGATACTTATCGTTCCAGCGGTGCAGGCGGACAGCATGTAAATACTACAGACAGCGCGGTGCGCATCACGCATCTGCCTACGGGAATTGTGGTTAGTTGCCAGAATGAACGCAGCCAGATCCAAAACCGCGAAAAAGCCATGGTGATCCTTAAGAGCAGGCTTTACCAGTATTATGAAGATCAGCGCGAAAAAGCCAAGCAAGCTACAGAGAGTACCAAAACCGAGATCGGCTGGGGTAATCAGATTCGCAGTTATGTGTTCCAGCCTTATCAGATGGTAAAAGATCATCGCACCAATTTCGAAAGTGGTCAGGTGGATAAGGTTATGGACGGAGACTTGGACGGATTCATCTATGCCTGGCTAAAGTCTCAGGCAGATCAGAGGTTAAATGGCTAAAAGCGACTACCGCAGCATGCTTCCTCAGCTCGATTTGGATAAATTACCCCGGCACATTGGCATCATAATGGATGGCAATGGACGCTGGGCCAAAAAGCGCAATCGTCCACATCTCTATGGACATCGTGCCGGAGCACAGGCCTTACGGGACGTGGTGGAACTTGCTGTGGAGCTTAAGCTTGGCTATCTTACTTTTTATGCCTTTTCCACCGAGAACTGGAACCGACCCAAAAGCGAAGTGCAGGGACTATTGAAACTGCTAAAAGAGCGCCTGATAAAGCAAATCCCCGAGATGAACGAACAAAATATCTATGCTCAGTTCATCGGCAGTACTGTGGGATTGGATCCTGATTATTGGCGTGAGATAAGCTCTACCGCAGCTTTAACGCATAATAATACCGGCATGGTGGTTAACTTTGCTTTTAACTATGGCGGGCGACTGGAAATAATCGATGGAATCAAAAAGCTAATTGCAGAACATGATAGCGACAAGATAAAGAATCTGAATCCCGGTAGTTTCGGAGAATATCTTTATACATTTGGTCAGCCCGATCCGGATTTGATAATCCGCACCAGCGGCGAAATGCGCCTTTCAAATTTCCTCTTGTGGCAGGCTGCTTATGCCGAGATATATATAACGGATACGCTTTGGCCCGATTTTAATAAGGTGGAGTTGATCAAAGCTCTGCTCGATTACCAAAATAGGAACAGGCGTTTCGGAGGGAGATAATGACGGAGCTTCACAAGCGCATATTGGTTTCTTTACTTCTTATCCCCCTGGCATTGTGGGTGTTATACGCAGGAGGACTACCTCTGATCATCGCCATGCTGATAGTAGTAAGTTTTGGCAGTGTGGAATTGATCACCATGCTTCGTAAATCGGGAATCAAGATTAGCTATGTGTGGGTGTATATCTCAGCTTTGGCCTATTTGGCTATGGTTTTTTTTGATGGTCTAGATGCTGCCATATTGTGGTTGTTGCTGCTTATTGGCATCGTGGAAACTGCATTCAATTGGGAAGTGAAGCAATCCGTTCCCCGGCTTTTTGCCACAATTTTTTGTTTTGTTTATACAGGCCTGTTCCCGGTTATGATCACTCGTTTAGGACTGCAGCATCCCCAAGAGAAAATTTTACTTGCCTTAATCTTGATGATTTGGATAGTGGATTCCTCAGCCTATTTTGTGGGTATGACGTTCGGCCGCAATCGCAATGTTACCGGCATCAGCCCCAAAAAATCCCGGGAAGGATTTCTGGCCGGAGTGTTTGCTCCGTGGCTGATTGTGATTATATTTTATGTTACCCGTGTGAGATTGATCCCCACGGCAGAGATGGCTTTAATTGCTTTTGCCGCAGGTATCTTTGGCCAGCTTGGCGACCTTTTGGAATCCATGCTGAAACGTTATTGCGACGTGAAAGACTCTTCGAATCTGATCCCCGGTCACGGGGGGATTTTGGATCGTTCCGACAGCATTTTGCTGGCCGGATCGTTCTTGTATTGTGCGATCATTGTTTTAGATAAAGCGAGGTAAAAAGATGAAAAAAGTCCTGATAACCATGATGATGCTTGCCGCCATGGCCCTGATGTTTGGCCAGGCTGCCAATCTCTTCTTCTCCGAATATGTG
>CAZSST010000137.1:1967-6804 GCA_964609575.1 uncultured Candidatus Cloacimonas sp. | reverse complement strand
CAGTTAAGGTACAAAGATATTCCAGAGCATTCCCAACAAGGTGCTGTGCGCCTCAATATCCAGATCCCTTCCAATCATTCAGCCTGGCCTACTATCAATATGCGCAATACCTTTTCGGCGCTTGGCCCTTACCCCGCTGAATTAAATATGTCGCTTTTGCAATACCACCAGCTTGATACCGCCTGGGCCTGGCAACAGCTTAAATTCCGGATGGGTGGCCTTTATAATGGCTACTTTTCAGGAAACGAGAAAACGATCATCCAAAAGCTAAATCCTGTTTTTGAATATGGAAACAGCAGCAACATTCTTTCGCAAGTGTCCTACACCACAGACCAGACCAAATTAGAATTCGATGAAATGGAAACAGTGAATTCATCGCAAAGCTTCAGCCTTCGCCAAATCCTCAATAGCACCAATAATCGCCTCGATCTGGATTACACGCATCGTCTGGTGAAGCAACCCCACAATTCCGAAAATCCCAAAAGCAATTATGACCTTATCAACCTCCGTTCCAGCCACAATCTGCTTAAACAAGCGCTTAGCGTTTCCACCACCTACAGCCTTAACCAAACAGAATTCTTCCCAAAAATTCGGGAATTGCAATACATAGGGAACGGACTTGGTTATTATGACAGCACCGGAGTGAGCATTCCGGAAGGGGATTATGACTACATTTACATCACCAGCGAAGAGGGCAGTCTCTCCACAGAACAAAGTGCCCTGCTGAATCTCTATTTTAAGCCCGCAGTTCTATCTAAAACCAGCTTTTTCCAGCGTTGGCGCAACGACCTTTCCCTGGTTTTGAATGAACAAAGCACCAGGCATAGCGACTGGCGCAGCTATCTTTTTATCCCTGGTTACGTATATGATCCGGATCGAACTATTTACGGAAAGCAGAGTCTTCAGCACAATCTTTGGATCGATCTGATGCGCAATCATCTTAATGCCAATCTCCAGTTAGGCCTGGACCGCAGCCTGGATCAACGTTATCAAAGCACCGAAAAGAGCTATTCTTTCACCCGGGCGATCCAGCTTGATATCAAGGGCTTTTCTTCCTATAATACGCGCCTTACGGGACAATGGGATATGGATAAGGATTCGCGCTATAATAACGAGATTAATCTGTATAGCCTTATCGCCAATATCCAGCGTAACTTCACTCCCCAAAGCAACTTGCAGATGGAGCTGAAAACCGGGCTGGAAAAGGGCGGCAGGCAGGATGGCACCGAGGCTTACAAGCTTGGCAGTGTGTCATTTACCCCCAGTTATCGCAGTGTGTGGATGCAAAAGTATCGCGTAACTGCATCTATGGGATTTGCTTATAACTGGTTGTCCGGAAGCTCATACTTTGCCTTCCTGCCCCAAAAACGCGCCGGTTTTGTGCCCAATGCCAATCTCTCTGCAGTTTACAGGCTAAATTCATACAGCAGCTTAACCCTTGATTACCGTTTTTGGGATTACCCCAAAGATGATGCCCGACACGAACTGAAATTTGAGTTTAAGGCGGAATTGTAAATGCCACTTCAGCTTAGCGCCATAGATTATGCCATTGTATTGCCTTTCATCTTTCTGGCTGGCCTGATTGATGCCATTGCCGGCGGGGGAGGTCTCATCTCGCTTCCGGCCTATTGGAGCGTCGGTTTACCCCCTCATTTGGCTTTGGGCACGAATAAGTTTTCGTCCTGTTTCGGCACAATTTTTTCTACGGCGCACTATTTTCATGCCAGGATGATCGATATCCCCGTAGCCTTGCTTAGTGCTGTTTTTGCCTTGTTGGGCTCATGGCTGGGTACTTCCGCGGTACTGCTTCTGTCTCCCGACTTTTTGAACTATCTTTTGGTGTTCCTAATTCCCATCGTGGCCGTGATCTCCTTGCTAAATCGCAATCTGGGCTTGAAGAATCGTGCCAATGTGCTGAAACTGGGATTCAGGCTGTCTCTGGGAAGTCTGGCCGGCTTGGTGATCGGCTTCTATGACGGGTTCTTTGGGCCGGGTACGGGCACTTTTCTGATTCTCATATATGCCTCGCTGATGCATTATGATTTTGTGCAGGCCAATGGCAATACAAAAGTGGTAAATCTGGCTTCCAATGTTGCCGCACTAATCACTTTTGCCATCAATGGCAGCGTCTTTCTGCCTTTGGCAATTCCCGGTGCTTTATGCGGAATCCTGGGGAATATCCTTGGTGCCAAGCTGGTGATTTTGAAAGGTAACAAGCTGATCCGCAAGGTCTTTATCGCCGCGCTGCTGTTGCTTTTGGCCCGGATAATCTACAATATCTTTTTCTAAATAGAACCAGCAGCTTCCATACTCAGTTCCCGGGCAATGCCCATGCGATGCCCGCGCCGGGGCATGGGGGTGATATGGGTTGAGCATGGCATCAACTTATTGATTATCTGATTTTTAAGCCTACTCCAAAACCGATGATCACTGAAATCATACAAGCGACAGTGGAAAACACAATATTCCACAATGCGGTGCGAAAATGGCCATCCTGATATAGCCTTACTGTTTCCAGCGAGAAAGTGGAAAAGGTGGTGAATGCTCCGATAAAACCGATTAGCAGGAAAAGGCGTATATGATTTTGGCGCGAATGGTGCTCAAAATACATGGAGATAAAGCCTGCCAGAAAGCATCCAATAACATTTACCAACAGGGTTTTATAGGGGAAGGGGCTTTTGGTATCGTAATTTGTGAGGATACTAAGGGTGTAGCGTAGGGCGCTTCCAAGTGCTCCTCCCACTATCACGAGGGGTAAATCTGCCATTAAAGATCGCAGTGTAGCCATATTCTATCCAGTTCATCAATATTTTGAAGTCTTTATAGCGGTTAAGCCTTTTCTGTCAATTACATTCGTGCAAGCCCCAATCACGAAAATGCGAAAGTAGTTGACAGAATTCGCCCCCAAAAGTTTCTGGAGAAACTGCGGGGTGTAGCGCAGCCCGGTTAGCGCACCTGGTTTGGGACCAGGGAGTCGGAGGTTCGAATCCTCTCACCCCGACCAGTAAGTAAGAGTATATTGTGTGGGCGCTTAGCTCAGCTGGGAGAGCGCATGCTTTACACGCATGTGGTCGGGGGTTCGAGTCCCTTAGCGCCCACCATTTATAAATTTGCGGCTAGTTCAAGTGTGGGGGATAGGTGAATGAATTTTTGGGTGGTGGCGAATGAAGATAGCGATCACAGGGGCTAATGGATTTGTTGGCAGTAATCTGATCAAGCAATTCAAGGCTGCGGGGCATGAAGTTACCGCGCTGATTCGTGCTAATGCATCTGTTTCCCTGCTTCCTCCCGATATCAATATCACCTATATCGATTATCATAATCCTGAAGTTTTGCAGGAAATTCTGGCAAAACAGCAGGTGCTGATCCATAACGCGGGAAAAACCAAGGCGCTTAATCATCAGGACATGCTGGCGGCTAATCTGGGTACCACGGAGAAGCTGATAAGCGCCATCAACAAGCTTGAAAAACCCTTGCATTTCATCTACATCAGTTCCCAAGCAGCTTCCCGTCCCTGCCGGCACCGATATCCCGTTAATGAAGAAGACCCCCCGGAACCGCTTACCAGCTACGGAAAAAGTAAATTGGCGGCCGAAAAGGCGATTCGCAACAATTGCCTGCAACCTTGGACGATCGTGCGGCCATGCTCCATCTACGGATGCGGAGACAAGGATTTTTTAACTTTGTTTCGCATGGCAAAGAAGGGCTTTAGCTTTCAGATTGGGCATCAGGACCGGCAATTGAACATGATTCACGTGGAAGAATTGGCAGCCTTTTTGCTTTTGTGTATAGGAAATCGGGCGTCCTGCAATCAGGTGTTTTTTGCCACGGATGGAAGGGTGTATCACCAAAGTGAGGTTGTTACTGCGATAGCCCAGGCTTTAGGGAAAAACCTGAAAAGACTGGTGATACCTGAGTTCGTGGCCAGGCTGGTGTTTAGGGCCGGTGATCTGTATGGGCGGGTGCTGCACAAAGAAGTGGTAATAAATAAAGAAAAGATGAAGGAAATTATGGCGGAGAACTGGCTGGCAGATATCTCCAAAGCCAGAAGGATGCTGAATTGGGATCCCGCACCAGATTTGAATGTAAGGATGAAGGAGACTGCCGCATGCTACGCAGATATGGGCTGGTTATAGCACTTTGTTTTAGTTTTGCCGTCGGTTATGCGCAGGTAGATAGCCTTTATACTCCGGCTGCGATCGATACGCTGAAAATAGTACCCATGTCTACCAGCAAAACGGAAATCCTGCAATGGATAAAGGATAAGCAAGAGCTTCCCTTTGCCTCTCCCAGCCAATATGTGCCCCTGCAAGATGATGCGGGAGATTTGTATCAAAGCAATTGGCTATTTATCGGCCGGCCGGATTATTCCCAAGCGCAGGTGATGGGATTTGAACAGCCCGTGGGAGCCTTCAGTCCGGCTTTGTATCATGGCTATTACCTCTCCATGTATGGCATTATGAAGGATACAAGCCGGGGCTACAATGTGGACATTTACCCCTATGAACCGGCTTTAAGCTATATCAAAGGCGGCATGGGGGAATATGAACATCATTTTGCCAGAGCTGCCCTCATGAAGAACAAGCTGTTCGGACTTGAAGACCTATATTACCAGGGTGATCTGTTGGCGCAAAATGGTTTGTGGACAGATATCACGAGCGCTGAAACCTCGCATAAGCACTATTTCAGCATACCTTTAAAGAACTATAAACTTACTGGAGAATATGCCAATTGGAATAAAGATGTGGGGATGGCGGAGCTGCTGCCGGTTTATTGGCAAACCACCAATTTTATGATTACGCATCGCCTGAATCACGTGTACGCATCATTGGAAAAT
>CAZSST010000137.1:0-1957 GCA_964609575.1 uncultured Candidatus Cloacimonas sp. | reverse complement strand
TATGCATAGTGAAGAAAAGGCAAAAGCACTGCCCTTCAGCAAGATGCTTGAGAATACCACTACTCAGCTCCGGCTGGCACATCGTTATGACTATGGCCCCTGGAAATATCTGGCGGCTTATGAACATGCCTTTCGGAATGCCAATTTTGATGCCACGTCGGCATTTGGGCAGGGGAGCTATGAGGATAAGCTTAGTTTTTCCTGGGATAGCTATCCGGTGGTGGGCTTGGATTTGGAGCTGCAACTGCTGGATTGGAAACGGGGAAAGATGCAGGGAGAAGTGCTGATTCCGGTGGTAGGGAACTATCTGGGTGTTGATTTTCGGATGAAAATGGGCAAGGAAAGCTATCTGGATAAGGTAGATGATATCTATAATCCTGGCTCCACAGTGGCGATGATGAATGTCGATACCCGGCGTGAACTATCAGCATTTATCCGTTATGAAATGAAAGGAATCTCCGCTTCGCTGGCGGTTGGATCGCAGGAAGTGAAACAAGTGGCGGGAGATACCTTTCTCTCATTCAGCAAAGAGCAGCCCTTCATACGCTTAGGCATGGATATCGATCGCTCGTGGGGAGCCTGGCAACTAAGCTCAAAACCGCGCTGGAGTTGGTATCAGCAAATGGATAACCTCTGTGAAAGCCCAGAATTCAGCTTTCAAAGCGTGCAGAACCTGGTCTATCATCTCCCCTGGGGAAATTCTCTTCAGGCAGGATTCGCCGCTTATGGGCATTCCGGATACAACGTAGCCAGCCTTACCATTCCCTATACAGTGGAAGGTTCCACGGTGCTGGATGCCTGGCTGGGACTTGGAATTGAGAACCGTTTCAATTTTCAGGTGGGGATGAAAAACCTGCTTTCCTCCACACTTTACGGGGCTGCACCGGTACCCATGTCCTTGTTCGCGCAGCTTTCCTGGTACTACCTGAACTAATGTAGTGGCGCTTACCAAACCTCGTATTGGCGGTTTCCAAACCGCCATTTGTTTATAGTAAATGGTTAATGAGTTGATCCCGCAGAAGACTTACTTATGCTTTCTATTTTGCTCCAGCTCTTCGAAGAGGGCTTTCAGATCATTTTCCAATCTTTGGGCGGCATATACTTCAGTTACTTTGCTATAGGCCTTCTCTTTCATTTGCTTATACGTACCGGGTGCTTCCAGATAGTCCAGAATGTGTCTGGCAAAGCAATCGGTATCTTTGGCAGGGCAAAGCAGGCCACTTTCGCCATGGGTGATCAGATTGGGGATACCTCCCACCCTGCTTGCCAGCACCAGAACCTTATTTGCCATCGCTTCAATGATGCTAACCGGCGTACCTTCGTTCATGGAAGTGAGTAGCAGTATTTCCGAATCGGCGTATAATGGCTTCAGGTCTTTGATAAATCCGGTAAAGATGATATGCTCTTGCAGGCCCAGCTTGCAAACTTCTTGCTTTAGCGGATCGGCAAGTTCGCCATCACCTGCCAGCACAAAAACCACATCGGTTCTTTGTTTTGTAACTTGTTTGGCGATGTTCAATACTTCATAAGGATTCTTTATGGCGGTTAGCCTGCCCACAAAAGACACGATGTATGATTTGGTATTTATCCCCCAAGCCGCTTTAAAAGTACCGCTATCTTCCACCTTATGCTGAAGTTTGGATAGTTCAAAACCCAGGGGGATAATCCTGATCTTTTTTACACTGGCGATTTTGTACTTCAGCAATTCCTGTTTTTGCTGCTCGCTGATAGCGATAATGCGGCTGCTTAGCAAGGCCAGGAATCGCTCAGTAACAATGCTTACGGTGCTCATTACCCTTCCGAAATAAGCATTAAAGTTATTGCCATGAAAGGTATGAATAATGATGGGAACTCCAGCCAGCCAGGCAGCCAGGCGTCCTGCAAAACCTGCTTTGGCGGTATGGGTATGCACAATGTCTGGTTCTAATCTTTTTATTTCCCGGTAAACCTGCCAAAC
>CAZSST010000136.1:0-6812 GCA_964609575.1 uncultured Candidatus Cloacimonas sp. | reverse complement strand
CCGCGATCAGGGCAATGGCTCCAAGCGCCACTGGCAGCCAGAGCTTCCATTTCGGGGTCAATTTCTCCGGGGCTTCATTATTTGTCAAATCCATCCTGTTACTCCTTGCCGGGCAGCAGCTTATCAAATAATGGCTTCAGCCTTGCCCAGGCAGATTCAAAGGATTCCGGAATTACCCGCTCTCCGCTTACCACACTCATGAAATTGCTATCGCCACTCCAGCGGGGTACTAAATGAACATGCAAATGTTCGGCAATGCCTGCTCCAGCTGCACATCCGAGATTAAGCCCTATGTTCAGTCCCTCACAATGGTAAGCTTCCTTTAGGATGTTTTCGGTAATGGGGATCAGATCGCTCATTTCGCACCAGGTTTTCGGGCACAGATCACTCAGATTGCCTTTATGCTCAAATGGAACGATCATCAGATGGCCATTGTTATAGGGATAGCGGTTTAGCATTACATAGCAGCTTATACCACGGTATAAAATCAGGTTTTCTTTATCCGAACCCAGTTCTTTATAGCGGCACATCACGCAATCCCCGGGTTTTTCACCCAGAATGTAATCCAGGCGCCAGGGTGAATAGAGATACTTTCTGGTATTATCCTTATTCATCAAGATGCTCTTCAATCACTTGCATGCCAAAATCCAGGATCTCATGCTCGTGGATGATGGCATTCACCAGGATGTTATAACCCTGTAAAACCGTATCGGTACATACCTTGCTGTTTTCCAGATAGGAATTGGGGCCTATCACTGTACCGCTTTCCAGCAGGCATGCCCCTTTTAGCGTGCAATTCTGAAAGATCTCCACATCGGGTTCTATAACTGCTTCATCGGAGATATAGATGCTGGCAGGATTATGCATCATAACGCCCATATTAAGCCATTTCTTGCGTATATTGGCAGCAAAAATGTCTTCTAATTCTGCCAGTTGCTCCTGTGAATTTACTCCCGACACTTCCATAAGGTCTTCCAATACCACTGAGCTAACAGTTTTACCTTGTTTATAAAGCATTTCCACCACGTCTGTGAGGTAATACTCACCCTGTTGATTTTGGTTGGAAGTATTTTTCAGGCAACTGAACAAAGCCCCGGCCTTGAAGCAATAAATTCCCGTATTCCATTCTTTTATGGCTCTTTGGGCATCGCTGGCATCTTTAAATTCTACTATCTTATGCAGGTTGCCGTCCTCATCTCTGATGATGCGTCCATACTTTCCCGGATCATCCAGAAAGGCAGTTAAAACCGTACAAACAGCTTTGGTTTCCAAGTGCTGGGCATACATCTTGTGTATCGTGTCTGCAGTTAGCAGCGGAACATCACCGCAAAGAATCAGCAAATCCTGCTCCGGATCACTGAAAGCTGCTTCGGTGATTAGCACTGCATGGCCGGTGCCAAGCTGTTGTTCCTGTTCGATAAAGCTTAGCTTATCGTTCTCTTCCAGGCAGGCGATCACGCTTTCTTTCTGGTATCCCACCACCACGCAGATTTTTGCACAGTCCATGGCTAGGGCAGTATTCACCACACGTTGGATCATGGGTTTATCGGCAAGGGGAAAGGTAACTTTGGCACGTCCGGATTTCATCCGGGTGCCTTTTCCGGCAGCCAGAATAATGGCAGCGAGGGAATTCATACTGGTCCTCCCAATTCTATCAAGCTATAATGTAATTCAGAAATAGTTTTATGCAGCACCGGATGCACGGTTAGGGGAATAAGTTCTGAAAGGGGCATTAGTACAAACAGGCGATTTTGCAAATCCGGATGGGGGACAATAAGCGCTGGCAAGCCTTCGGGGCTTTCTTCGGCAGGATAATTGCACACTAGATCCCCGGCCAATAGTATGTCTATATCAATAATCCGTGGACCCCAGTGAGTAGTGCGAATCCGTCCCATATTCGTTTCTATGGCCAGCAGGCGGTGTAGCAGTTTTTGAGGCTCCAATTCGCTGGATACTTCCAGCACTTGATTAAAGAAATCTGGCTGGTCAACCATGCCATATGGAGCGGTACGAATCACCCTGGAGCTACGCAAAAACTCAATATCGGGATCAGCGGCAATGGCTTGGGCCGCTTTTTCCAGTTGCTGTTCCGGATCGCTAAGGTTCGATCCCAAACCCAGATGGTAAATCACTTTTTAGTTCCGCGAGCGGCTAAGCTCCACTTCCACAGATTTTAAGCTACCCTGGATGGGTACCGATGGCTTTTGAATGCATATCTGCAGTTTCTTAATCAAGGGGAAATCCTCCAGAAGCTTGTCGGCAATGGTATTGGCACAGTTTTCCAACAGGTGAAACTGATGGCTTTCCATTATTTCTTTTACTTGTTCATACACCTTGGTATAATCCACAGTGTCTTCCAAATGACGCACCTGGACATCCAGACTATCATCGGTAAACAAGGCAATGCTTACCACAAAGCGCTGTCCCAATTTGCGTTCTTCGGCATAAACGCCATGATAACCATAAAACACCATTTCACTCAAGCGGATAATCACAATTTCTCCTTGATGCTTACCTTCAGCTTTTGTCCCATCAACTTATCAATCAGCCGGATAACTATAAAACTGATGGCCATACATGCAAATCCCACTCCGATGGCTGCAATCTCGATAAGCCACGGCGAGGAAAGCATAAAACCTGCAAACAGCGCCAGCATAGGCAGCCCAAAAATCAATAGCGACGCCAGCACTCTGCCTTCTGGAGCTATATCCAACTGCACTTTGTCTCCGGGCTGCAGGGTAAGCTCGCTTTTTATATCAAAGCTAACCGGCTCATTCTTACGGAAGCACAAGCCCCGCATTTGACAGCTTTTACAGCCCCCTCCGCGAACTACTTCCACGGTGATGAGATTGCCATTTATCGCTCTTACGATGCCGGTATCTTCGGAATTAACTTCAGACACTTTACTCCCCTTTTCTGATGCGCGAAATCATCTTGCTGGTGGATAGACCTTCCTGAAAGCTTAGGCTGCGGACTTCGCCGCCATACCCGAGCACGAGGTCTGCTCCCACAATTTCCGAAACAGCCCAATCTCCGCCTTTTACCAACACATTAGGCTGAACAGCTGCGATCAGGTCATAGGGAGTATCGGCATCAAAAACCACCACATAATCCACTGCCTCCAAGGCGGCCAGCACTATTCCACGTTCTTCCTGGGGATTAACGGGTCTGTCAGGCCCTTTCAGACGTTGCACCGAAGCATCGCTGTTCAAACCTACAATCAGCACCTCGCCCAGGTTCTTGGCACTTTCCAGATATAGTACATGTCCGGCATGTAAAAGGTCGAAGCAGCCATTGGTGAATACTATCTTCTTCTCTTGCAATCGCAAAGAATTGCACAAAGCACGTATTTCATCACCGGGAACTATCTTAGGCAGGATCATTAAAACTCTCCCAAATCTCTTTGATGTTTACTGCAGCGGTACCTTGCTTGGCAACGGCTACAGCGGCAGCATGATTGGCCACCAAAGCTGCGCTTTCAATATCTCCGGCAAAGAGATAGGCAAGGCTTAAAGCACTTATCACTGTATCTCCGGCTCCGGATACGTCAAATACATCGCGGGCAAAGCTTGGAAGATGCTTCACTTGCTTATCCTTGCTGAAAATAAACATCCCTTCGCTGCCTTTGGTTACCACCAGATGCTTCAGCTTCATCTTGCGGCGCAGACTATTGGCAACCGCAAAGAAACTGGCTTCGCTGTCCAGGCACATGTTCAGAAAGGCTTCCAGCTCACGATAATTTGGCTTAAAGATCTCCACGCCGGTATAGAAGCCGAAATTCTTATACTTGGGATCCACTGCCACGGGTTTGTGGTTTTTGGCTGCCAGAGTAAGTATTTCGCGTATCAATTCCGCATTCAGCAGCCCTTTGTCATAATCCTCGATTAATATTGCATCGCAGCGAGTGATGGCAGATTGCAGCCAGAGGACTAATTCCTTCCTCAGCTTATCACTTAGCTCTGAAACATCTTCTCTGTCCATGCGTACGATTTGTTGGCTGGAAGCTCCGATGCGGGTTTTTAGTGTAGTAGGCCTTGCGGGATCGATAAAAACACCCGAGGTATCAATCTGCTTTTTCTTCAGCAGGTTCAGCATGATACGGGCTTGTGCATCCTTGCCGCAAATCCCTGCCAGTTCCACCTCGGCACCAAGCATTTTCAGGTTCAGCGCCGCATTGGCAGCACCACCCAAACGGTGATCAGTGCTTTTTATCTCAATGATCGGCACCGGTGCTTCGGGAGATATACGTTGCACTTTACCCCACAGATATTCATCCAGCATCATATCGCCCAATACGAGTATCCGGCGTTTGCTGAAGCTGGCTAATACCACCTCCAGTTGTTCCGGTTTGATGCTTCTCATTGTGGCACTCCCAAAGGATAATCGCCGGTAAAGCATGCGTAGCAGTAATGATTAGCGTTATCCACACATCTTTCCAGGGCTTTTATGTCCAAGTGTTTCAGGCTATCCACGCCGCTAAGGGCACGTATTTCTTCCAGGCTGTGGCGATTTGCAGCCAATTCATTGGCATCGGGAGTATCAATCCCGTAATAGCAGGAGTGTTTTACCTGGGGACTGCCGATCCGCAAATGGATTTCCGCAGCTCCGGCTTCTTTTATCAGCCTCACGATCTTTCTGATCGTGGTTCCGCGTACAATGCTGTCATCTATCAGCACAATTCGCTTATTACAAAAGAAATTTGGCAATACGTTAAATTTCTGGCGTACGCTTTCATCGCGGCGTTCTTGTTCCGGCTTTATAAATGTGCGGCCGATATAGTGATTGCGGATAAGGCCCAGGGACAGCGGCGCACCACATTGATTGGCATATCCCAGGCCAATAAAATTTGAAGAATCTGGCACCGGTACTACCAAATCGGGATGCAGGTCTTTATCATCCCTGGCCAGAGCGGCACCGATCCTTTCCCGCACCCGATACACATCTTCACCGAAGTGATAGCTGTCCGGCCGGGAAAAATAGATATGCTCGAAGATACAATGCTTTTCCGTGGCGCTCTTGCGATATAGATTAGGATCGTTTTCCAATACTACGATCTTATCTGAAGTTACGCGCACGATTCCCGAGGGCGGAACTTCCTGACGCTGATGCACCCCCAAGGTGTCCAAAGCGCAGCTTTCCGAGGCTACTACTACTGCTCCTGTATCGGTTTTTCCCCAAACCATAGGGCGAATGCTATGCGGATCGCGAAACATGTATAGCTCATTGCGAGTGCAAAGTACGCTGGAATAGGCTCCCTGCACTTCTCGCATCAGGTTGCGGATCGCTTCTGAAATCTCATCATTATGCCGGATAATTCGATAAGCAAGGTATTTCACCAATAGCTCGCCATCGTTATCACTCTTAAAATACACGTTCTCCGCTTCCAGTTTATTCCTTATCTGGCGGTAATTTACGATATCGCCATTGGAAGCCAGAGCATAGCTTGGACCAGACAGGGTTTCCACCAAATGCGGCTGGGTATTGAATTCCGTGGCGCTGCCCTTGGTGGGATAGCGCACATGGCCGATGGCGATGCTTCCAGGCAATAGGGTAAGTTTTGGATCGGTAAAAACTTCCTTAACCAGCCCCATCTTTTTGCGAAGTCTTATCACATGTCCATCGCTAACCGCCATACCGCAGCTTTCCTGCCCACGATGCTGCTCTGCAAACAAACCCAAAGCAGCCATTTGTGCTGCCCGTGAATCCCCAAAAACTCCTATTATTCCGCACATTATGAGCTGTGTCCTTTCCTGGTAAAATGAATTTTGTGCTCCTCTTTGGTGAAAAGGCGCTGAAGATTGGAGCGATGCTTCAGCACAATCATTAAAACTACCACGGAAATCAGCACCAAACTTGCATAATCGCTATTCCCACTGCTGTTTAATCTCCACAATGCATGAAATAGAAAGGCCATGGCAGCGATGATGGAACCAAGCGATACATAGCGCGTGATAAAAACCACGATGATAAAGGTAACAATTGCTACCATAAGGCTTAGCGGGGCCAGGGCCAGAAATGCTCCCCCTGCGGTGGCAACTCCCTTACCTCCCTTAAAACCCAGGTAAACCGGGAAAACGTGCCCCAGGATTACCAACAAGGCGCAAAGTGCTACGAAGGGACTTCCCGCGGGCAGCATTTTTATGGCCAGCATTGTGGCAATAAAGCCTTTGGCCATATCCAGAAGCAGCACTATTATTCCCGTGGTGGTGCCAAACAAACGCAGGGCATTGGTGGCGCCAACGTTACCGCTACCTTCCCTGCGGATATCCTTGTGATAAAATGCCTTTCCCACTATCCAGCCAATGGGAATGCTCCCTATCAGATAAGCCACCAATGGCAATATCCAGCGTGCGTTGCTAGGACTCATTGGGTTCCTCTTCTTTGCTACGTCCCTTGAAGATCAGCTTCAGGCTAACTCCTTCAAACTTGAACATATCTCTTATCTGATTGTGGATAAAACGACGGTAATTTTCCGTTACTAACGCCGGAGTATTGCAGAAAAAGATGAATGTGGGGGGCTTCACAGCGGCCTGCGTGAGGTAGAATATCTTTACGTGCCGTCCTGTGGGATGCGTGGGCGGACGTTGTGCCACCACCGTATCCATAAAGCGGTTCAGTTCCCCTGTGGGTATCCTTTTCTCGCTTTCGGCTTCGATAATTTGCACTGTTTCCATTATTCTGTGGATTCTTTGGCTGGTTTTGGCCGAGATAAAGATCACCGGGGCGAATTGCAGGAAAGGCATCTGGTAATGCAATTCCTTTATGAACTTATTGGTGGTGCCGGTCTCTTTTTCTGTCACCAAATCCCATTT
>CAZSST010000135.1:0-6824 GCA_964609575.1 uncultured Candidatus Cloacimonas sp. | reverse complement strand
ACCATTACTGCGGTTACCTTCTTTAATAACTTTGTAAGCGAATTGCAGAATATGCCTGTGAAGCTATGGATGGGAACTACACAACTGGCCGATCTTTCCGCGGGCTGGATTCTTCCTTCCGATGGGCTTACGCAAGTATTCAATGGCACCATCAATCTACCCGCCGGGGAAAATAACATTGTAATCCCGCTGCAAACTCCCTTCCTTTACACCGGCGGCACTTTGGTGCTATACGCAAACAGGCCTATGGACACTCAGTTTTATAATACCAATGACAATTTCAAATGCCAGACTATCGGTACGAACCGGGCAAGATTGCTTCGTAACGATACCACGGAATATGATCCCTTGGCGCCTTCCGCGGCTGGTACGTTATCCGGGAAATTCGGTAAGACTGCCCTTACCTTCGTGGTTAGCGGTATGGGTTCGCTGAGTGGAACGGTTACCTCGGGCGGAAACCCGGTGGAAGGTGTATCCATTCAAATCGTGGACAACCCCTGGAATCAAACCACCCCCGCTAATGGCCAATACAGCTTCCCCTTCCTGCCTGTGGGAACCTATAACGTTAGCGCTTCCAAGGTAGGCTACGAAACCCAAGTCCTGCCCGCGGTAATTACCGATGGTAATAATACCGTGGTGAATTTCAGCCTGGTACCTTCCTCCACCGTATCTGTTACCGGTCACGTAGTTGGCAGCGATCAACCTACCGTGGGTTTGGCAAACGTAGCCGTGCTGCTGGATGGACCCCTTGATTTCACCGGAACCACCAATGCCAGTGGCGATTTCACCATCACCGGCGTGCTGAGTGGCAATACCTATGATTATACCCTGTCCCTGGTTGGTTATCAGGATCTTACCGGTGAAGCCGTGGTAGGAACCACCAACCTGAATATGGGAACCCTCACCATGATCGAAGTAACCAATCCTCCGCGTCAGGTAGTGGCAACTGAGAATGCTGCCCAAACCCAGGTTACTCTGGCCTGGCGTCCTCCGGGAGCCGGTGGAATTGGCGGTGTGGAAGATTTTGAAACCGATAATGGTGGCTGGGTGGCTTCCTCAAACTGGTCAAATCCCTTGGGTGACTGGGAATGGACTAATACCTACACCACCACCGGTTACACCGATATTGATACCTATGTGGATGTTCCTCCCACGGAAGCTCATTCTGGAACGGGACTTTGGGGAACCAAGGTTCTTAGCGGCTATACCAATGCCACGGGCTGGTCTTATCTGCGTAAAACCTTTGATCTGGGTACCTTCAATAATCCCCAGCTTAGGCTGTGGCACTATATGGATGGCTACAACACCTGGGATTATGGTTTGATAAAAGTGAATGGCACCACTCTTTGGGGCAGTTCCGCAGCAGCAGAATTTATGCCTTGGCAAGAACTGGTTGTAGATCTCTCTGCTTATGAGGGAATGAACAATGTGGAAATCAGTTTCGAGTGGTATGCTACCGGCACCGTTTCTTATGCCGGATGGTATATCGATGATGTGTATGTGGGCTCTGCTCAAACCGTGGCCCGCACTTCTGCCCCGAAAATAATGGCCAATAGCAGCAAATCCAGTGGCATAGAAAGTGGTAAAACACGTTCTTATAACCACCTTGACACCAGCTATGCTACCCTTGATCCTACTGATACCCGCACCTTGAACGGTTATAAAGTATGGCGTTTTCTGCAAGGCAATGAAACTGCTGAAAATACCTGGACGTGGCTTACTCCCACCACCGTAACCGATACTACATTTACCGATACTGCCTGGGCTGCCCAACCCGACGGAAACTTTAAATGGGCTGTGAAAGGAGTATATACCAATGGCGTGCTAAGCGTTCCCGCCTTCTCTAATATGATCCGTATTCTGCGCAATGACCTTTCGGCATTGACAGTAACCGGTAATACCACTCCCTCCCTGGGAACTCCCGCCACCTATAACGTCCTGATAAAGAATACCGGAACTCAGGCTAAGGCTGCTGGAACATATTCTGTGAAGCTTATGAATGGCAACACCGAACTGGCATCTGTTTCCGGGCCTGCCATTGCTCCTGATGAAGAACTATCGGTTGCCGTTAGCTGGACTCCTACTGCGGAAGGCCCTGTGCCTTTGACAGGTAAAGTAGCCCTCACCGGAGATACAGTTCCAGCCAATGATGTATCTGCAGTATTGAATATCACTGTGATGCCCGCAGGTATTGTAGCCGTTACTATTGGTGATGGCAGCCAAACTGAGGGACGTCCCTGGGATTTCTATTATAATAACAGCTTGTTCCAGTGCCTGTATTATCCTAACGAAATAGGATATTTTGGCACGATCCAGGCCCTTAGCTTCTACAATAACTTTGTTACCAATCTGCAGAACAAGCCAGTGAAGATTTGGCTTGGCAGCACCCAACAAGAGAACCTTTCCGGCGGATGGATTCTGCCTCCGGAACTAACTCTGGTTTATGATGGCAATATGAACTTCCCTTCTGGGGAAAATACCATCACCGTGCCGCTGCAGACTCCATTCACTTATCTTAGCGGAAACCTGGTGCTATACGCTTATCGTCCCATGGATACGGAATCTTATAATACCAATGACAATTTCCTTACCCAAACCATTGGTACCAATCGTGCCCGCATTCTGCGTTCTGATACCACCGCTTATGATCCCAATGCACCAACCACTGGTACGCTTTCCGGAAGCTTCCCCAAAACTACCATTCATCTCAGTGCCGGGGGAGCCAATCCTATCTTCAGTATCAATCCCTCTGCCAAAAACTGGGGTACAGTGCTGATCAACAGTACCAATGACCAAACCTTCAGCATTACCAATGCCGGTAGCGGATCGCTGACCATCAATACCATCACTATCGATGGCAGCCCGATGTTCAGCCTGCAGAATCTTCCTACCCTGCCTTTCAGCCTTACCTTCGGACAAACCTCCGTCTTCCTGGCAAGGTACCTTCCCACTGCCGTGGGTGCTCATACTGCCACGATTACGATTACGGACAATCTGGCCCGCAGCTATACCTTTAGCCTTAGCAGCAATGATGCCAGCCGTACTCCCCATACCGTGGCCCTCAGCGGAAATTGCATCGATACCACGCTGAACACTCTTCCCTATGTTCAGAATTTCGATGCTGTAACTCCGCCTGCCCTGCCTCCGGATTGGACAAATATCGTGCAATCAACCTCCACTTCCGCTGTGGCTGGAACCTATGCCAGCACCACCTATGCGCATAGCCAGCCCAATTGCGTAAGGCTATACAATCCTTCCGATGCCGCCGCTACCTTGATGGTAGTTGCTCCGCCTTTGGGTACTGCGATTCAAACCAATACCACCAGGGTGAAATTCTGGGCTCGTTCTTCGAGTGCCAATTACCCGCTCTCCGTGGGTATCATGGTTAATCCCTCCGATCCACTCACCTATGCGGAAACACAGTCCATCAGCCTTACTACCACGCTTACGGAATACGTGGTTACCTTCAACGCCTATGCGGGAACTGGTAAACACATCGTCTTCAAGCATGGTTTGGGCGGAACCGGAAGATCTCTGTATTTCGATGATGTAATGATCGAAGTTACTCCCACCAACGATCTGGCCGCTACCGCCATTACCGGCAACTCTACTCCTACCGTGGGACAGCCCTCCATTTACAACGTATCTATATTTAACTGGGGAACTGCCGCACAAAACACCTACGATGTAAAACTGTTCAATTCCACGGGAACCGAAATTGCCACCGCTCCTGGACTGGCTGTAGCCCCCGGAGCCACTGTGCAGGTACCGGTTTCCTGGACTCCTGCTGCTGAAGGCGCTATAACCATCTATGGCAAAGTAGTGCTAACCGGCGATCAAAACTCCATGAATGACCAAACGCCCAATATCAGCCTCTTGGTACTTCCCACGGGAGTTTTTGCCATAACCGTTGGCGATGGCAGCCAAAATGCCCGAACTCCTGTGGATATGTATTACAAAAATAGCCTTTTCGAAGGTTTGTATTATCCTGCCGAAATGGGTAACTTCATGGGTCAGATCAATGGCCTGCAGTTCCATAATAACTTCGTTACCGATCTGCCAAATATGCCTACCAAGGTTTGGATGGGAACCACCACCCAGGCAGACCTCACTGCTGGATGGATTCCCTCCACCGAGCTTACCCTGGTATTTGATGGCAACATCAATTATCCTACCGGTGAAAACGTGATTACTATACCCCTCACCACCCCCTTCCTATATCTGAATGGTCAGAATCTGGTGGTGATGATCCAACGTCCTATGGACACACAGTTTTACAGCATCAGTGATAACTTCAAAGCACAAACCGACGCCACCAATACTGCCCGTGTTCGTAAAGTGCAAAGCGACAGCGCCGTTTATGATCCTGCTGCTCCGCCAACTGCAACGCCCACAGGTCAATTCCCCAAAACCACCTTCATCGTTATCCCTGGTGGAGTGGGTCATCTGGAAGGAACCGTGCTTGGTGCCGGAAATCAACCGCTGCAAGGTGTGGAAGTAAACGTAGCAACCACCACCTACGCCACCACCACCGATGCTCAGGGACATTACGCCATCCAGAACATGCTGCCGAATACCTACAGCGTCAGTTTCTCCAAATATGGTTATGTTACCCAGACCCAAAACGCTACCATCCAGGAGGACATCACTACCACCCTTAATGTAACCCTGGTTCCTATGGCCACGGTTAATGTTACTGGTACGATTCTGGCCAGTGATACGGGAGCAGGTCTTTCCGGAGCCAATATCTATCTGGTGGGTTATGCCAATTACGAAGGTGCAAGTGCCACAAATGGTACCTTCACCATCGCCAATGTATATGCCAACCAGGCCTACGATTACACCATCATCCGTCCCGGCTATACCACGCAAACCGGAACGATAAACGTAGGTGCCACCAACCACAATATGGGCAATATCACCATGGTCGAGATCGCCTATGCTCCGTTTGGAGTGGTAGCGGCACTTAATACTCCCCAAACCGAGGTTAACCTTAGCTGGCAGGCTCCCGATCCCAACGCGGTGGAAGTAAGCGAAAGCTTCGAAGGAACCACCTTCCCGCCAGTCGGCTGGACTCAGGTGATTACCAATGCCGGTCCCGGAATTGGAGGAGTAGCTTACAGCTGGTGCCGCATCGGCAGCGTCAGCCCTGCGGGAAGTCCCATCAATCCAACCGATGGCAGCTTCCAAGCTGGTTTGTGGTGGGATTATGAGCATCAGGATGAATGGCTCATTACTCCTACTTTCAATTGCCCGCCTGCCTCACATCTAACCATGGATGCATACGTATTCCGCGGTTCAGAATATGATGACCACTACTACATCAAAATCTCCACCAATGGCGGTACCGATTGGACCGTGCTGTGGGATGCCACCACCCAAGCCGGAGGCTGGAACCTCTATGCCACGCCCGTGGTAGTTGATCTTACCAACTATGGCGGACAGCAGATCAAGCTTGCCTGGCATGCCGATGATCCGCCTACCATTCCTGGATTGTGGTATCAGTGGTTTATAGACAATATCCATATTGGCAACGACACCACCACCATCCGCTTCAGCGGCAGTGATCTGGTGTCCCGCGCTCAGGATAATGCCAGCAAGGCCGTTATCAGCGCTCCTGTAATCACCGGAACTGGTCTCAGCCGTGCTGCCACGGTTTATGGCTTACGCGACGAACCGGTGCTGAATACCAATCCTGAACCGGTAAATGTCCGCAACCGTTCTCTGCAAGGCTATAACGTATGGCGCCTGCAAGCAGGTAATGAGAACAATCCCAATACCTGGACGGCCATAAATACTGCGCTGATCACCAACCTCAACACCGTCGATCCTGCCTGGAGCACTCTCTCCAATGGCAGTTACCGTTGGGCCGTGAAAGCCATCTATACTGCTGAAGTAGCCTCCGTACCCTCCTTCTCCAATACCCTGGTGAAGCAAACCCAGATGGGTAACATCGTGGGCTTCGTCCGCAGGATCAATAATACTCCCATCGTAGGTGCCACCGTTTCCACAGGACCTCATAGCACCACCACCAACAGCGTGGGAGCCTATAGCCTCATGAACCTGCCGGTGGGGGTGTATTCTATAACCGCAAGCGCCACCGGATTCGAAACCCTGGTAACCGATAACGTGCCAGTAACGGCCAATCAGAATACCACCCTGAATATCGTCCTGGAGCCTGTATCCAATGAAGATCCGCTGGCTCCCGTGGTGGCTACTGCCCTGAATGGCAACTATCCCAATCCCTTCAATCCAGAAACCTCGATCCGGTTCTCGATCAAAGACGCAGTTCCTGTACGCCTGGAAGTGTACAATCTAAAAGGTCAGTTAGTGCGCAACCTGGTTAATGGTGAACTGAAAACCGGTCATTACCAGATCGTGTTCGACGGCCGCGACAGCATGGGACGTCCCCTTGCTTCCGGTATCTACATGTATCGCTTAATTGCTGGCAGCTATAGCTCCACCCGCAAAATGATGCTGATGGAATAGCATAAAACATTAAGCGTTAATAATAAGGGCGATCTTCGGATCGCCTTTTTTCTATTTTTGCATATTAATAATCGAAGACGTTGCCCATGCGACGCCCATGCCATTGCCCGGGGAGCGCATGGGCATCGCACGATAACTGTTTATGTAGTAATCTATTGAATCGTGGGATTGTTTAACCCACCTGGATTGCAAACGTCCCCGTTTGCAAAGCGACGGAGTCGCTTGTAGTCTTTTTGCGAAACTGCGTTTCGCTCGACACGAGGACGTGTCGAATCCCCGAGTCCCCGTTTGCAAAGCGACGGAGTCGCTTGTAGTCTTTTTGCGAAACTGCGTTT
>CAZSST010000134.1:0-6923 GCA_964609575.1 uncultured Candidatus Cloacimonas sp. | reverse complement strand
TTTCCTCTTCTTCGAGTGTAGCAGAAATTCATGATACGGAAATTTCTGAACTCAATTCAGCGGACAGGTCTATTACATGTGATGTTTGTTCGATTGAATTTGCAGAAGTATTGATAGATGGCTGCAGGTTTCACGATAATAATAGCTCCGCTCCGGATGTATGGAATTCGATCTTTCAGATAGGTCCCCTTGATGATGTGCATAGCCAGCGCTTGGGGATTGAGATAAGTAATTCAGCTTTCTATAACAACCATCAGAGTAATCCCAGCTTTATGGCTTATGCCTGGGCATTAAATGATACCACCTATATCCGCAATTGCACCTTTGCCGGCAATAGCGGAGGATCTGCAGCTCTGGCAGTGCTGGGAAATTCCGTGCTGGAGAATAACGTATTCTGGAATACGCAACTTCCCAAGGAGGTGGTTGTTTATTATGGCTCGGATTCGGGTACTTCCAGCCGTGCGGAATTCAGTAATAACTGCATCCGGGGTGGGCAGAATGGCATTTATAACATGAGCCCCCTGAATCAAGTGATCTGGCATCTGGATAATACTGCCTCTGATCCGCTCTTTGACATGAGTGGCAATGCTCCCTATCGGCTTTCTGCATCGTCCCCGCTGATCGATGCAGGAATGGACATGGCCTACGCTGCTGCTTCCACCGATGCCGGAGGCAATGAACGCTACTATGATGGGGATGGGAATGGCACTGCGGATATCGATATCGGTGCTTATGAATATCAGCCGATCTATGCTCCAGCAAATCTGGTGGGTGAAGTGTGGCAGCAGCAGATATATCTAAGCTGGCAGATGCCAGTGCCGGAGCGTAGCTTGATTGGTTATCGCGTTTATCGGGATAATGCCATCTATGCGGATATCCTTGATCCCGGGCAAAATCAGTTCCGGGATTACAGTCCGGTGAATGACACCCTGAGCTATTACGTGGTAGCACTCTATGGCAATGTGGAGTCAACGCCCACGAATAGCGTTACAGTAATCATCAGCGGAGTGGGCACTGAGGATGAGCTTGCACCGGAGCTAAATGGTAAGCTATCCATCTCACCCAATCCCTTCATTGATATTGCGGTTATCGGCTATGGACTTGCCAGGCAAAGCGAAGTGGAAATAAATATCTATAACCTCAAAGGGCAATTGGTGCGTACCCTTTATAAAGGCAGCCAAAGCAAAGGCGAACAAGCCCTGGCCTGGGAAGGCGGTGATGATAATGGCAGACATGTGGCTTCCGGGATATATTTATTGCAGCTAAAGCTAGATGGCAAGGCACAGCGGGCAATGAAGCTGGTGAAGTTATAAGGTTACAGGTGTCAGGTGTCAGAAGTGAAAAGGTGAAACCCAATTCATGAATCTTCTGTCTTTCAGGGCATCCGCTTGATAGACTTTACACTACACAAATACACTCTCACACTCTTCACTTCTGCTCTTAGAAAAATCTTGACCTATTTATGCCACGCAGAAAGCCTGCCAAAAATGGAGTAACCTGGAATGTGCGGAATAGCCGGAATTTATAGCCTGAATAACCAAAAAACCATAGATAATGCTTTACTGAAGCGAATGACGGACATCATTGACCATCGTGGGCCCGATGATGAGGGATTTCTCTTGGCAGGGCTTTCGGATGCTGATTTATCACTCTTTTCAGGGTCTGCATCCCCGGAAGCTATTCGCAAGCTTTATCCGCAGTTCTCATTGGATTCAGATGCCTTTCTGGGCATGGGTTTCCGCCGGTTGTCCATCCTGGAGCTAAGCCCTTGCGGTCATCAGCCTATGTATGATGAGCAATTGCAATTAGCCATCAGCTTCAATGGCGAAATATATAACTATCAGGAACTGCGGGAAGAACTTAGCGGCATGGGCTATGCTTTTAGGGGGCATTCCGACACGGAAGTAATATTAAAAGCCTATCACGCCTGGGGAGATGGCTGTGTAAACCGTTTTATCGGGATGTGGGCCTTCGCGATTTGGGATAGAAAACAGCATACTCTGTTCTGTTCCCGCGATCGCTACGGAATAAAGCCTTTTTATTATGCTTTGCAGGATTCTATGCTTTACTGGGGCAGCGAAATGAAGCAACTGCTTGCAGCCCCTATTGACAAAAGCCTGAATAGTTCGATGATCTGGCGTAGTATGAAGATAAATGCCCTGATGGTTTACAATGATGAAACCTACTGGCAGAGCATCAAATGCCTTAATCCGGGACATAACCTCACCGTTCATGAAGGTACCCTTGTTATTACTAAATACTATGGCTTAAATCCCTCTGATTTTGAAAGTTCCACACTTAGCATGGAGAAAGCTGTTACAAGATACCAAGATATCTTTCAGCAGGCCATTAGCTTACAAATGCGCAGCGATGTGGAAATCGGGGCAAGCCTGTCCGGTGGTATGGATTCCTCTGCCATTGTGGGAATCGCTTCCCGCTTCGTAAGCCAGCCGCTAAAGACTTTTTCCTCCTATTATGCCGATACCCCCGAATTGGACGAACGTCCCTGGATAGAAAAAATAAACAAGCACATCAAGGGAGAGGAGCATCTGGTTTCCCCTTCGGCAGATGATGCCATAGCCTGGTGGGAAAAAGCGATCTGGCTGAATGATCTGCCCATCGCCGCTGGCTTTGTATCCCAATTTGCAGTAATGCAGGAAGCGCATCGGCAGGGTGTAAAAGTACTGCTTTCGGGGCAGGGCTCAGACGAACTGCATGGTGGCTATCGTCATGCTGCATATCGTTATTTTGCCGATATTTTGCGCAGCGGCAAGCTTGGCACCTTTTCCAAACACTTGCAGCCCTATCTGAAGGAGCAAAGCGGTCTGGGGAAGCTAAGCAGTATCGCCAAGATCGGCCTTAGTGCGGTTCTAAAAGAATCACAGCTCTATGATCTGGAGTTTAAGTTTTATCGCTTTGAGCCCTTTAACCGCGAATTCATCCATGCGGCCAGGCCCGAAGGCGATGAAGCGATTCTGGATGGAATAAACGATCTGAATTGCTCACGCTTGTCTAATTTCCTATATAATATGATGAATACCACCTCGCTGCAGACTCTTTTGCACTTTGAGGATCGCATCTCCATGGGAAATTCCGTGGAAAGCAGAGTCCCCTTCCTGGATCACCGGCTGGTGGATTTTGTTTTCAGCCTGCCCTCGCATTACAAATTTAAACCTCCCTATACCAAGATCTTGCACCGCAAGGCCATGAAGAAATTCATCCCTGATGCCATCTACCGGCGCAAGGACAAGGGCATCTTCTCTTCACCCTTCTATCAGCGCTGGATGCAGAACGAGCTGAAAAGCTACATCGAAGATATCATCCACAGTTCTGCCTTCCGCAATCGCGGCATTTGGAACGTGGCCAAGATTAATCACCAGTGGCACAAATACCTGGATGGCTCGCTGCAGCCAGCAGAAATGCTTTATAACGTTATATCCCTGGAGATATGGTTCCGGAGCTTTTCCGGCCAAGGAGTATCATGAAAAAAATGATGATTGTGTATATCGTGCTGATCCTGCTAATGGGACTAAGCGGCTGTAAACTGGTTAGAAAACCTCGCGTGGAAAAGATTCAGGACATCAAGGTGGGAGAAATAAATCCCGATAAGAGCACCTTAAAGCTGTCGCTGATCGTGCATAATCCCAATTGCTACAAAATCCGGCTGCAAAAGCTTAATGTGAATTTGCTGAATAAAGACCGCGCCAAAGTGGGCGAAGCCAAACTATCTAAAGAAGTTACCATTCCCAAAAAAGCCTCAGTGAATCTGGATTTTGCTGTGGAACTGGATACGCGGCCGGTGGTGAAAATGGTTAGCAGCATTGATCAGCAGGTGCAATTCTTTGTGGTGGGTGAAGGCAAAGGCAAGGCTATGGGCTTTGGCAAAAAATTCAGCTTCGACGAGCCCTATTCCCTATCTCTGAAAGATCATCTGGAAACGCTGCTCAGTCGTTTCACCGCGCAGGGACAAAGCCTTTTTAAAATCCAGAAGACTTCCGTGGAGAAGATCGGGATTGGCCAAACCGAACTGCATGTAAGCTTTTTGATCCTCAATCCCTATGGCCTAAGCTACAACGTTAAGGGCTTCCCCGCAGAATTATTCATAAACGGCAAATCCGTGGGAAGTGGCAATATCAGCAGCCAACTACGTTTCGATGAAACCATCTATTCCAAGGAAGGAGTGATGATCTTCAAGCTTAGCAACCTGAAATCGGTGCTGGGAGCGGTGAAAGGCGTTTTCAAAGGCGAGGTGGCCTATCAGGTAAAAGGAAAGGTGATGATCGATGCCCTGGGGATGGATATATCAAAACCCTATCAATACGATGGCATGATCCCCCTTAGCATCTGGGAAATGCTATTAAATTAAGGCCATAGCCTTCTGTAACATAGGAAGTAACAGAATCTTATGCATGGATATTTGAATATCATCCTCATCTCTATCGGCTTGGCTATGGATGCCTTCGCCGTATCCATTACCAATGGCATCACCATCAAGTGCCTGCGCCTGAGGCAAGCCATAAAGATTGCCGTGTTTTTCGGTGGATTCCAGGCTCTGATGCCAATTCTGGGTTGGCTGGCGGGGGTAGGTTTGAAGAGATATGTGCAAAGCTTCGATCATTGGATTGCCTTTGCGCTTTTAGCCTTCATCGGCATAAAGATGATCTATGAAGCGCTGTGGATAGATAAAGTGGAAAAGCAATGCGATCCGATGAATTTGATCGTGCTCTTGGGATTGGCCATCGCCACCAGTATCGATGCTCTGGCCGTGGGAATCAGCTTTGCCTGCCTTTGCGTTCCGATCATCACTCCAGCTTTGATCATCGGGATTATAACCTTTGCGATCAGCCTGGCCGGGGTGTACCTGGGAAACCTTGCCGGTGATCGCTTGGGCTCCAAAATGGAAGTGGCAGGGGGGATAATCCTGATCGGCATTGGCCTGAAAATCCTGCTGGAGCATCTTGCTCTTATCTGAAAAATCCAAGATTAAGCTTGACACAAAGCCATAGGGGCTACGGATGGCCAAAGGTATATACAATAGGAGGTTCGGGATGAAACGATTATGCCTGTTGATGCTACTATGCTTGCCGGTATTTATTGCCGCACAGACTGAGATAAACAATGAAACCATTCCCGGCGAAACGGCTCAGGAACAGCAGCCCCAATATCCCGAGGGAACTACCCTGGGTATGGAAGGCCAGATGGGAGCCGTAACTATCGATAATACCGCCTATACGCAGCTACGCCTTTTACCGCAAATCATGCTTGGTAAGTTTGGCTTTGGCCTGGATGTAGATTTGCTGGTGGATAAAGATGGCAATATCCGCAAAGAGGACTGGGACGAATGGCGGGATTACATAAATAAAATATACTACGTCAGCTATGGCAGCAAGCTGGATAAATTCTATTGCAAGTTTGGCAGCATTCCCGATTACACTTTAGGGCATGGCCTGATTTTCGATAATTACTCAAACATGCTGCTATATCCAGGAATTAAGAATGTGGGCGGTTATGCCGGAGTGAATCTTGATTGGGCCGGACTGGGCTTTGAGGGTTTCACGCACAATCTTCACGAGAATAAAATCCTGGCCCTGCGTGCTTTTGCCAGCCCCTTTTCGCTGCTAAACGCTCCTTTTCTGGAAAAGCTTAGCTTGGGGATTAACATAGGAACCGACCGCGATCAATATGCCAGGTATCCCGATAAAGATGATGACAATATTCCCGATGTGTATGATAAATTCCCCAATGATGAGCTCTATGCCCTGGATACGGATGATGACGGCTTTCCCGACGAAGTGGATATAGACATCAATGGTAATAACATCCTCGATCATCCCGATCATAATGCCTATGTACAGGAGCATTTCGGCGAAATATCGCAGCAGTATCCCAATTACGATTTTGACGAAAATGTGATTCCCGATACTGCTGTAGCCTATCCGGACGATAATGCCATCACCATTTTCAGCCTGGATTACGAGCTACCGTTGGTAAAAAATGACAAGCTACGTCTGAGCAATTATGGCGAACTGGCCACAATCGACGGTTTCGGTTCAGGGCTCATCTTCCCTGGCTTCGCCGCACAATTCTTGATCTTCGACCTTAAACTGGAGATTCGCAATTTCAGCAAAGAATTTCTGCCGGGCTATTTTGATAATATCTACGATAATCAGCGTTCCTCAGTGCTCTATCGTGACAGCGCTACCGGTGCCAATAGAGTTTGGTCGCTGAGTACCAAGGAAGAAACCTTAAAAAATGTGGATTCATCTATGGGTTGGTTTGGATACCTTCGGGCCAGCCTTTACGAAGCGGTATTTCTTAAAGTAGCATATCAGGACAATTACGGAGATGTAAATAGCTTCGGCAAATCACTGTGGAGCAGCCTGACGGTTAATCCCACCATGACCAAAAAGATCAAGGAAGCCACACTTTACTATTCGCAAACCCACAATCGCTATATCAATTTTATCCATTTGCGCAATAGCAATGCCAATTTGATGGCCAAAATCGTGTATGCCCTTTCCGATAACGTTAATCTCATCGGCAGATACAGCGAGGTTTACAACGATCTGAATGGCAATGGTAAAATCCAAGGGGGGGATGAGGTGATCGAGTTCTTTAATTTTGGGGTGGAGTTGGTATTTTAGGGCCAAGGTGACATAGTGCCAAAGTTTCAAAATGCCAAAGTGCCAAGGTGAAGTGGAAAGGTGAAAGGGTGGAAAGGTGAACATAGCGTAATTTTGTGCTCCTTCTATACTTCCATACATCCTTGTTTATTAAACCAAAGCCGCCTCTATTGAACCTCCTGAGATTTTCTTTGGTGGTTATCAGGTGGATACTTGATTGACATCGTAAATAATGTATGCAAGGTCTAAACGCAGCAATACTATCTCACTTCCAAAGGTCTCACAGTGTTTTTCCAACAT
>CAZSST010000133.1:0-6933 GCA_964609575.1 uncultured Candidatus Cloacimonas sp. | reverse complement strand
ATCGCTTTTTGGAGTTCTTCATCCTGATTCATCAAAGTAAGCTGTTGGGGCTTTTCGATACTAATTAAGGTATCGGCAGCAACAAACTTTGTTTCTAAGTTGGGCAAAGGCCGTATGCCCCGGTTGGGTTCTTTTTCGTTGGTGGTTTTCTGGTCAACAATCAGGGCAATAAAGAAACGAAGCTTCGAAATCTGAATGGCTATGGGCTGTTTGTCCACTCCATAAATGCAGTTTTCAATCAGAAAAAGTTTACGCCCGAAATCCAGTTCGTTGTTGTCTTCGTTAAAGGCTTTTTCAATGTCCTCGATGCGTTTATCAATTTCGGCAAGGGAAGCTTCCCTGATTTTTTCGTCTTCCATTTTTTCGGCAAGGGCTTTATCGCGCTTTGCCTTTTCCAATTGTTTTTGTTTCCAGCTTCGGTTGTTGGGGTCGAGTTTACTTAACACGTAAACCAACTTGTGCAGCACACCCATTGGAAAAGCACCCGAACCACAAGCCGGATCAAGGACGGTAATCTTGTCCAGGGCTTGTACAATGAACTCATCAAATTCTGGAGTATCGCTGTTCTTTGTGTCCAAATAAACCAAAAAACGAATCATTTCGGAGTATTCGGGATGCTTATGTTCTTTGGCTTTGTTTTCCAGATAAAGCACCAGTGAGTCATTGACCATGAACTCAATCACCTCTCTGGGAGTATAATAGGAGCCACTATTCTTACGTGCGTTTTTTGAGACATCCGGATCAGGATCCAATTCTGCCAGCAAGTTCTCAAATACCATCCCCATCAGCTCAGGATCAAGGGCTACTTCAGTATCCAGAGGCGTGCTTTCTTCAATCGTGAATTTATACTTATTCAATATCTGGTTTATCCCCCGGAATCCTTGGCAGCCATAGAACAATTTATTCGGGATGCTCAGGTTTTCATCGGGGACATTTGCATCCAGGTAGAAGTTATCTCCATAAAATTCATCTTCTCTGTCAAATATCCCGCCGTTCAGATAGGGGATGTTCTTTAGAATTTGCTTATCAAATCCTTCTGCAAGATAGCGTTGATACTCTCCCCGCTCATATTTTCTGTTCTTTGCCGGTTCATTAAGGCAATCAAAGAATATGGTTCTCAGAATCCCCCTATAGTAGCTATTGGAGTCTTCATCATCCATATCATTTAATAATTCAAATCGATTCCCGGAATAATCCTCCAGCTCTAAAACTGTTCTGTCTATAAGTCCCTTTTCCTTTAGAAACCAGCAAAACATCAGACGGCAGAGCATTTTTACTAAGAAGTTTTTCCTTGTCTCAAGCTTTTCAGTATCCTGAATTTCTTCTCTAAAGGGTATTTTAATGTTCTGCAGAGCGATCTGATACCATTCTGTTATCTTACCATAGAAATCCTTGTTAAGTTTATCAATGTCTAATACCCCCCGCAAAGCATTGTGAAGGTCATTGAAGTTATGGAAGCTCTTTGATCTAGACGCCAGGCAGTCCATACTAAGTTCTGAAAGAATCGATAGATGCGCCGGATGGGGATTATTGATATCGATTTCCTTAATAATAGTTACTTTACCGATCACATCCCGGGTTTTATCTTTCTCATTTTCTCTTCGCTCTGATACAGCTATAGAGATGAACTTTCCATGTGATATAAGCAAAATAGTAGGCAACAGGTAATGCCTATTAACGTACCTTGTGATATCAGTTAAAGTGGATTTCGAATACTTCTGCGATTTAAGCTTAAGGCAAGAAAAAAGATACGAGTGCTTATTATCCTTCTTGATGCTTTTCCCCGGCACTATGTTTGGAATCTCCAATTGCCCGTGCTGTTTGAAGATTCCCTTCATCGTATCATTCGTGATTTGGAATAGATAATTTAGTTTATCCCATTCATCGGCTTTTAGCCTATCAGGATTTACTGTGCTTGAGATTTCCTTGCTGAGTTCATCATAGGTAAATTCATTCATTATGGGTTGATTGTCACTTTCATATCCCAGGTTTTTCCAGAAATTCATGGCGGCATAGTAAGTATCTTGGGTGTTAAAAGCGCTGAGGGCTTGTTGGATGTCTTTTTTAAGGTCTGTCATGCCGTTGTCCTTATTTTATGATCAGCCAGGTGATCAGTTCGAAATTGGTGTCTTTCTTTTTGGTGGGGATAATGGCAGCCCGGTCATGTTGCAATTGCAGGTTCAGCCTTTTCCCCATGCTGTTGCTGATATCTGCCATGGCTTTTTGCACCAAGCTGTTATAGGCTTCCATATTCTGGCCATCATTTGTTTCAGAATCAAAGAGATCACAAAGCTTTTGAATAGCTGTATCTTGTTCCGCAGCCAATAAACGATATATTTCCAATATCTGCTTGGCGTTGCTGAAGTGATAGCGCACCGTACCATCATCGCGGATATATGCCAAAAAGTAGGGATGCAGGGGATTCAGCTTTTCATATTCCCTGCCATCCTCGAAGTGCTTAAAGCAGAAGATGATTCCGGGGCGGATGATGTCCCGCACTTCGGGCATTACTTGCTGCTGGCTTTTCCAAAGCTCATGATGCGGACTTGGCACCAGGGCATACAAACCCAAAGGAGCATTTCTCAGCTCTTCCTCATTGGCTTTCAGATAGTTCATCAGGTCGATGCGGAAATCATCCAGGGTAAAATCACTGAGATTTATCCCCTCTTCCATATCCTCCAAGTCTATTACTTCATCGTGCAGGCGTTTCAGTTGTTTCGACCGGAATTTCAGTTCTGAGGACACCAGTTCTTCAATATCTTCTTCATTAAAGAGGTTCTCTTCTCCGGTAGCGGTAATATCCACCAGAGCCATTCTGGCTTCCACTCTGTGTTTAAGTGAGATATACTGGTCCAGATCTTTGGTTGGCCAGAAGTTATGCATCTGTATCTGCTTATTGGGGCTATTAAGTCTGTCGATACGGCCAAAGCGTTGTATGATGCGCACCGGATTCCAGTGGATGTCATAGTTTATCACATAGTCGCAATCCTGTAGATTTTGGCCTTCGGAAATGCAATCGGTGGCAACCACAACATCAATTTCCGGTAGCTTTGCCAGTAATGCTATTTTATCCCGATGTTTGGCCTGGGGCGCAAAACAGCTTAGGATGGCATTGAAGTCATTTTGGAATCTGGGAGGCATTTTCAAGGTGGTTCTGCATTCGCTGCTACCGGTTACCAATGCCAAGTTCAAACCAAGTTCCCGGTGTACCAAGGGCTTCAGGTTTTCATAGAGGTAGCTGGCAGTATCGGCAAAGGCAGTAAAGATCACGATCTTTTTGTTCAGGTCATTTATGGGATACTGCACTTTATTCTTTATTATCTGTATCAGACGTTGCAGTTTGGCATCTTTTTCCGGTTTTACAGACTGGGCAGCCCAATACAGGGATTGGAGCTGGTCTTTATCTTTCTTCAGGGCTATTCTCCAATCCTGAAGCCGGAGGTGTTTCAGGTGGTACTTAAGTTTGGAACCTACTGTATAATCTTCTTCTTCGCTGATCTCATCTTCGGGGATGATATCTTCTGTATTTGTTAGATCAAGCTCATCATCACGCTGTTTAGTTTCAAATTCTGCGATCTTGGCTTCCAGATTTTCTATCTTATCCAAAGCCCGTT
This sequence comes from uncultured Candidatus Cloacimonas sp., assembly GCA_964609575.1. GTDB lineage: Bacteria > Cloacimonadota > Cloacimonadia > Cloacimonadales > Cloacimonadaceae > Cloacimonas. The sequence continues at coordinate 3,319 of CAZSST010000133.1, read as the reverse complement.
TCAGGGTAAGGGCATAAGAATAAACGCTGCTTTCCAGCCTCTTCAGGAAGTTCATTTTCATCATATCCACCAGAAAGTCTTCCCTTTTGGCTTGGGTAAAGGTTTTCACCTTTTCGCTCTGCTCATACTGCGCCCTAAATTCCTCTTTCAGAAAGAAGGAAGGCTTGAAGAGCATCAGCTTATATTCGCGAATTTCCTTATTTACCTTGTCATAGGAATAGAAACGCTTATCAAGATCAATTTCGGTGCTTTCGGAGATGGGTTTCAGCCTTTTGGGGAAGCTGGTTTTGGCAAGATCACTATAGAAGCTGAGGATATGCTTGCGGCTGCGGGCAATGGTAAGCTCATCCAATAGCTTGAAGAGGGTGCTATCCAGGGTGGCAAATAGTTCACGGGTGTTGCGTTTATCGGCTTTATTGGCCTTAGCCCAGTCCGTGAATTGCTGCTGTGCCCGTTTCATGGTGTTGGAAATATTATCTATGCCCAGGCTTTCACTAAAGGCCGCATCGTCACCCTCAGTGATATAATGTATTTGATTACGCAGGTCTTTCAGGTTCGTATTAACCGGAGTAGCGGATAGCATCAGCACCTTGGTTTTTACTCCGCTTCTGATTACATTTTCCAAAAGGGACTTGGCACGGTTATACACCAAGGTGCCATCCATCTCCTTTTCCTTGGGATTTCCCCTGAGGTTGTGAGATTCATCTATAACCAACAAATCCCACACTCCCCAATTGAAGGTACTAAGGTCCAGGCCATCTGCATCGGATATTCCACTTTGCCGGGAAAGATCGGTGTGATAAGCAACCGTATAGCCAAAGCGGTCTTGGGGGAAGGGATTGAGGATATTCCCCTTGTGCGCCTGATACACAGTCCAGTTATCTTTCAGTTTTTTGGGGCATAGCACCATCACCCGGTAATTTAGAATTTCATAGTATTTTATTATCGCCAAGGCTTCATAGGTTTTGCCTAAGCCTACGCTATCGGCAATGATGCATCCCTGGTGCCTGTCCAGTTTATTGATGGCAGCTTTCACCGCATCTTTCTGGAAGGCAAAGAGGGTATTCCAGATACCTGAATCGGTGTATTGTCTTTTGCCCTGCAGAAGGTCTTTATCAGCCTGTTCTGCCAGGAATTTGGCAAAGATATGATACAGGGTTTTATAATAAATAAACTGGGGGCTGTTATCTGCATAAAGCTTGGCAAGATATTTCAATACCTCGGCTTTTACATCTTCCACGAGACCGCTATCGTCATTCCACAGGTCATTGAACCATTGTAACAGATCGGCCTGATCCCGAGTATCGGTGATGATGGAATTCAATTCGATATTGGGGCTATTGCCAAAGCCCAAGCCATTCACTGTGAAATTTGAACTTCCCATTATGGCTTTCTCTGTGCCATTGGCAGCAGTGATATGATACATCTTGCCATGCAGAAAGTTTGGCTTCACCATGCTTTTTATCTGGCATTTATCTACTATCCAGCAGGCACAGTCCTTCGCTATCTTCCGCTGGGTTAAACGCCTTTCGATGGGGATGATCAGCTTGTCATCTTCTATTTGGAATTCTTTTTTATCGGTTTTTTGGGGATCAATCTGGCTAACAAAGCGTGGTTCGCCAAAGAGGAAACGTAGATTGTCGATCTTTTCCAGCTTGTTGCGAAGCTGCTGATAAGCATAGATGGTGAAATATGCCGATACAAATGAAAGGCTGCTACCCTCATCAATGTGCTCACTAATAAAGCTTCCTATGGTTCCCCGCTTTTGATTATCCCTAAGGGAACTGAATCTGCTGTCTGTCATTGCCTATGCCTCATTATCATTTATTGGCCTGGATAGTCCGAAATGCCATTGGGCAATAATCAATATTTGCAGTTATCTGTCAAGCGCAAATCAGATGTTTTGTTATTTTCTTTTCCGGGTGGGGGGAAGAAAGGATTGTAAGGGAGTAGAGAAATCAGAGTTTAGGATTTAGAATTTAGTGGGCTTCTTAAGTCGCTGACCGTGTGCTGCCCATGCGATCCCCGGGCAATTGCATGGGCGTCGCATGGGGGTGGCATAGACAAGGATTTGAGGCTGAAGATTATCTCCAGGATGAAGTATCAACGGATTGGCAAGTATTGGCGAAGCATCCGATATAGCGGTTTTTCCAATATTTTATCATTGACAAGCCGGTGCCAGAAATCAAGTTGGAATTATTGACCTAATGCATTACCATGGAGGTGATGAGGTGAGTTTTGTATATCTGCATGTGCACAGCGAACACAGTTGGCTGGATGGAGCGTGCATAATTGAAGAGCTGGTTCAGAGGGCAGAGCAGCTTAAGACGCTGGCATTAGAGATAGGCGATAAGCTAATCGATACATACCATGAAGAAAATGCGAAGCAAATTCGGACCCATAGGGAATAAATAACTATGAAGAAAAGCATATTACCAGCAAAAAGCGACTTTCTGATATACCAAAGCAAAGATGGCAAGACAAGATTGCAAACAAAGGTACATAATGAGGATACATGGTTATCTCTAAAGGATTTATCAGAATTATTCGGAATTGATAAATCAGGAATCAGCAGGCATCTGAAGAATATCTTTGAAACTGGTGAGCTAATCAGGGAATCAGTTGTTGCGTTTTTTGCAACAACTGCAAGTGATGGGAAAACATATAGTGAAGAAGCTTGAGAAAAAGGAGCACTAAGGGTAAGCAGCTATGTAAGAAATAAACTATCAGTTAGGTAGTAACCTGTGAATCTAACCAAATACTTAAAAAAAAGGAGCAACCATGACCACTGTAAACGTATATCTCAATTTCGCGGGAAACTGCCGTGAAGCTTTCGAATTCTATCGTTCCGTCTTTGGCGGGGAATTCCCCTATGTAGGCACTTTTGGCCAGATGCCAGCCATGGAAGGCATGCCACCCTTACCCGAAAACATGAAAGACCAGATTATGCACATCTCTCTGCCCATCAGCAAGGAAACTGTGCTCATGGGCAGTGATGCCGGCGGAGAATGGGCTCCCGCACTCACTTTCGGGAACAATTTTTCCATCATCATGAATACCGATACCCAGACCGAAGCAAATCGCATCTTTACCGCTTTGGGAGTGAAAGGTAAAACTACCATGCCTTTGGGAGAAACCTTTTGGGGTGAATACTTTGGCATGCTCACCGATCAATTTGGCATCAACTGGATGATTAGCGCCCCCCTGGATAAACCTGAATAGGGCTATTGGAGGTTGAGTGACGCAGGCACGGCAGTTTAGATAGATTGACGCGTTTTTTGCACCATATCTATCTAAACTGTCGTCCCGATGGGACTCG
>CAZSST010000132.1:0-7046 GCA_964609575.1 uncultured Candidatus Cloacimonas sp. | reverse complement strand
AAGAGGGCAAAGTCATAAGCCAGGTAATAGTTATTATTGGGAATATTGATCTGCGGTGTGATCAGCCAGCCGCTCAAGTTTCCCCAGATATTGATTCGGGCAGCTTTGTCGGTTCCGCTGATATTCAGCCAATCATCTGATTCCCACAAGCTGGTGGGGCTTAGCGATACAGGATCTTCCAAGGTGCCGGTATATATCTGCCAGTTATCATTTGGGGGAACTGCTGTATCAAAATTCTCCGCATAAGGAAAAGTGACAATAGAGGGATCGTCCATGGTTCTGAAAGTGAGAATGGGATTGTCTGTGGCATCGCCAAAGCTATTATGGGGGATAATTTGCACATAGTAATCAGTCGCATAGTCCAGCCGACTTACCGGATTATAGGCAATTTCTGTGGTCTGGTAAGAATTCAGGATATTCGTGGGGGGATTATCTGAGCCAAAATTTATCGTGTAGTAATTTGGCATATTTCCATTATGAAACCATCTGCGACGTGAGGTGATATCCACTGCTGTGGCACTGGGAGCAGGTTCTATAAGGCTTGCCGCAGGAGGAACGGCTGCAGGATCACTCATGAACCATATATTGGGACGATTGCCAGATCTTGTTCCATTGGAGGTAGGGAAAGTAGTATTGGCATATTTATACACACAGGTGTTGCTGGCGGAGGTGTAGCGGAACTTGGGATATCCGGCTTGCCTGCTGCCGTCCAGATTTGTCCAAACGATCTCCAATCCCCAAGAGTTGTTATACTCATAAGGTGTGTCCAGAGCTATCTCCACCCAGCCCGGGCCATTCCAGGTGATACTGCCACTGAATACCTCGGTATAGTTATTAAGATTTGGATAACCAACCGCCGAAGAACCGTAACTGGTGTTGTAGTTTACACCCATATAGATATGCTGATCGTCAGTTACGTAATTTGAAACATCATTCCCCACCTGAAAAGCGATACGCTTGATGGTGGTGGTGCCGCTGAATCCAGCGGTTGCCATTTGCGAATTGGTGAAAAGAAATTTGCTCCAGCCATAATCATTACTTCCATAAAAAGGAACATAGTTTTGGGTGGAGCTACCACTACCTATCACGAAGTCTCCTGCGAAAAGCAGGGAGCTAAGCATAATAAGTAGCGACAGACATAGGGTGAAGCGTTTCATGAGCATTCTCCTTAGATAATTTTTCGTTGCTGCATTCGGGCAGCATCCCACAGGGATAACGCTATCCCTATGGTTATGTTCTCTATGTATCATATTTCTAGATCAGCATGGTCAAATTCGTTTTGACCATAGTGTTAAAAAAATACATGCACGTTCAGGGCTTGCTGCAGCTTTGAACCTTGTTATCAGGTCATTTCACTTGTTTATCACGTCTATCAACAGGGACAATTACATATCCCCGGCTGATGGATAACATGTCAAGAACTTTTTTACCTACCTGCGAGGTTTTTCCAGGAACCATAAACGTAGCAATGCATTAGGGATTTCATAATGGCATTCATAGGTCTGGATATCAGGTGAATGGTTAGGTTACTTTCACAAGATGCCATTCACTGCCCTTGACTAGTTTTCAGCTTGACATGCAGGCATGCTGATAATCCGCTGCTTTCTCAATTGTTACTTGATACAAAGGAGCTGAGGAATCACATGAAAGTGTTGCTGTTAAGTGGAAATTCACATACGCAGGGAAGCGTTTCATTGCTTTTTGGGAGATCGCCGCTGGAATATTCTGAGGTGGCAAAGATTAAGGATCCCTTGCCGGATACAAAGCTCAGGCAGGGGACTGGTTTTATCCACTAAGGGCGGCAATTATGGATGCAAAAATCCGAGATTACTATAATGATAAAGTGCTTGAGCAAGCAGCAGCCCGTTTTGGAGCAAACATAGAGCACTTAACCCCGCTGGGTGGCTTTGAAAACTTCATCTACGAATTCGCGCAAAACGGCACCGCCTATATTCTAAGGATTACCCATAGCAGTCGTCGCACCAAAGAAGTGGTAGAAGCCGAAATGCACTGGATAGAGTATCTGCATCGTGGGGGCGTGAATTGCTCCTTACCTCTTAAGTCCATCCATGGTAACCTGGTGGAATTGATTTGCGAGAGTGAGCACAGTTTCGTGGCCTGTGCTTTTGATAAGGTGCCCGGAAGCCGGATCACTGAAGCTCTGGACACCAGACAGCTGCGCTATAACTATGGAAGGCAAGTGGGGAGAATGCACCGGCTTACTAAAGACTATCAGCCTGGAACTATCCGGCGCATAGAGTGGTATGAAGATGAATTGATAAGAGAATTCAAGCATATTGTGCCCGCTGAACAGACCATAGTAATGGCAAGAATGCAGGATAATACCCGTCAGATTATGGCTATGGAATCAAACCGGGAAAATTATGGCCTGCTCCACTTTGATGTACATGCTGGTAATTTCTTTGTGTACCATGGGGATATCTATATATTCGATTTTGATGATTCGCAGTATGCCTTTTTTGCGGCAGATATTGCCATTGTGATGTTCTATTTTGCCAGCAATTGCCCCTCCAACATGAATAGGGATGATTTCATAAAGGATTTTTACCGGGACTTCATGCATGGCTATATGTCCGAAAACTTCCTGGCAGAGGTTGAACTGGCCAAGATTCCGATCTTTCTGAAACAGCGTGAATTAATTCTATATGCAGCGATATTACATGCTTACCAGGGCAGGGAATTGGATGGATGGGCAGCCTGGTATATGGCCGGCAGGAAAGATAAATTGGAACAAGATGAACCTTATTTGGATGTGAACTTCATCGATTATTAGGGCAGAACCGATGGGGGAGAAGAAATGCAGTGCAAAAACGGTGGGCTGATTGCAGAACTAGCTGCAAGTATCGCGTGCAAGATGTTTAGATACACAAATAACTTGACCAATTCTGCGGATGCACAATACTGATATCATTAACTATCAAGGAGCTGTATGATGCGAAAAACCGTACTTATCATGATGGCGGTGCTTACCATCCTCTGTGTATCCTGCACCAAAAAAAACGTGGAACTCACCATTCTCACCGAAAACTATCCTCCGCTCAGTTATGAAGAAAATGGCGTGGTAACCGGTTATGGTGCCGAAGTTGTAACGGCCATTCAAAAAGAACTGAAAACCAATGCCAAACCAACGGTTTTACCTTGGGATGAAGCTTATAACCGTGCTTTAAATGAGGAGAACATCGTGCTTTTCACCATGGAAAAAACTCCCGAGCGCGAAGCTCTGTTCAATTTTATCGGTCCCTTGGGAACCAATACTTCATATTTTTATGCCTTGGCCTCCAATCCTCTCGAACTGCCTGATTTGGAAGCCGCAGCCAAAGTGAAAGCAATTGCCACCACCACCAATTGGTTCACAGAGCAGTTTCTAAAGGAAAGAGATTTTAAGAACCTGGTTAGTAAAACCAATCCGATAGATAACTTGAAAATGCTGGTTAGTAAGGAAACGGATCTGGGAGTATTTACAGATGTTACTTTCCCCCAACTGTGCAAGGAAGCTGGAGTGGCAGCGGATTCATTAAAACCCGTATTGGAACTGATGCAAAGCGAATATTACATCGCTATCTCCAAGGCCACCGATCCCAAAATCGTTGAAGCCTGGCAAGCTGCATTTACCACTCTGAAAGAGAATGGCACTCTGCAAAGCATTAAGGAGAAATGGTTCCCAAAATAATCAGCGCATCACTTTACACCCTACCCACCTGCCCTCTGTGCAAAGGCGAATGAAGTAGATTCCGCCCCCCATGTTTTGGCTGTGGGCGTCTTTGCCATCCCATTTTAGCAGATGCTGTCCGCTATCCAGGGAATAGCTGCATAAGTCGCGCACTTTTGCTTCATTTTTCCAGCCGCCGTATTAGTCATGGGAAATCTGATCGCTCAAATATACAGTGCGACCTGATTATTCATCGCTTAATGGGGCTAAGGGCAGGGATTGCGGTGCCGAAGCTTTCGCGAATCATAATGCGTTGCACCCCAGAAGGATAAGGAGGAACACAGTTCTCAGAAAACCAAGATTAATCATCACGTCTTCTATTGTTTTTGTTACCTCATTAAACGCATCGGAATCACGCACTAAACTCCCTGCCAAAAGGCTCACTAAATCAAGTGATATTCCCCTTCAGCACTCAGCCGACAGAAAATCTTATAAACACTTCGAATGTATCAATCATAAATCATGCCAAACGACGTAGTAATTATTTACATCTCCTGCTGGTTTGATTCACCGGTTCAAAAATCGCTTACGAAAATTAAACTGATCTGAATGTACGGAAATAACTTGACAAAGATATAATGAACATGATTCTTGCTTCCGGGGGTTGGTGAAGCGAGTGTATCTCCACCGGAACCGACCTTTACCGCTCCACTACGTTTTTGGAGTATGATCATGAAAGTTTTTATCTTTACCCTGATCGCTATCCTTGCCGTCGGTTTCTTGAATTCTACAAGTTATACCGTGGATAACAACATCCGTTCAATTGGGCAGTATAGCACTTGGATTTCAGCCTATAACGCCGCTGCGGATGGGGACACCATCTATATTTATCCCTCGCCCTATGACTATGGCCCCGGTTGGAACGAAGGCAGCCTGGGAAAGCGATTAACCGTTATCGGAGGTGGTTTCAATCCCACCAACCCGGCTTTGATCACCTCGAAAATAAGTCTCTATGTAAATTCTGCAGGCGGAACCGGTAGCATTTTCAGCGGTTTGCATATCACCAATAGCGTTGCCAGTAGCCAGGAAGCACACTACATTAATTGTCGCTTTGAAAGCACGGTGAATCTACAAGCGGCTCTCTCCGAATTGAAATACTGCTGGTGTGTGGGTAATGTGTATGCAGGCAACGATGTGCACGTTATGGGCTGTTCTCTTCAAAGTTCTTTGGTTCCGGCATCCCAAAGCGATGTAACCTGCTCGAACAGTGTATTTATAGGCAATGTAAGCCATATCGATACAGGCGGTAATTCCAATGCGAGTTGCTATCTCATGAATTGCCTTTTTGTAAATAGCGGCGAGGGCAGCCACATTTTGTTTGCAGGTTGGGGTAGTCCCAATGATCTAAATTTCGTAAATTGCATCATGGAATCCATCACCATCTATGCCGCGCAAACCTTTTCGTACTGCCTCTTTGAAGGGAATTCCACCTATGTAACCGATCCCAGCAACCTTCAAGACGTTAATCTGGCCAATGTGATGGTGGATGTAAATGGTGGCGATTATCACCTCAGTCCCGGTTCTTTGGCCATTGGAGCGGGTTTGGGTGGAGTGGATATTGGCATTTACGGCGGCAACACTCCCTTCAACGATCTTTGGTATCTTACACGCCTACCGAGCATTACTGGATTCACCTGTCCCATTGTAGTGGATGAAAATGGCCTGTTGAATGTGCATATCGAAGCTCAGGCGGGTAATTGAGGGAGGCTATAAAGCCGGGGAGTTAAAATGAAATATCTTCGCCTTATCGCTCTGGTGCTCGCTTTGGCAACAACCGGAGCTCTATCATCTCTCACCATTACCCATCTCGAATATTTTTTCGATGCCGATCCCGGACAAGGTAATGGCGCTCCGATATATGGCAGCCGGGATACGCTCAGTCTTGATGAAACGATCAATACGTCGTCTTTATCTCCTGGAGTCCATCGCCTTTATATTCGTGCAATTCATGATCAGGGAAGCTGGAGCTTGCCGCAAAGTGCTGTTTTTATTGTGCCCTATACTGCTGCGGCCTTTACAGAAAGGGATGTTGCTACTGTGGAATACTTCTTCGATACTGATCCCGGACAAGGTAATGCTACGCAGCTTTATCCCGTTCGTAATGCGATTGATCTAAACGAGCTTGTTAGCACCGCGGCTCTTAATCCCGGCATCCATCGCCTCTTTGTGCGTTCCCAAAACGATGAAGGAACCTGGGGCTTGCCGCAAAGTGCGGTCTTTTTTGTGCCCTTTGCGGCTGCAGCCTTTGCAGAAAGGGATGTGGCGAGAGTGGAATATTTCTTCGATGCTGATCCTGGGACGGGAAACGCCACGCAGATTTACCCCAGCCGCAACGCTGTGGATATGAATGAACTGATTACCACTTCGGCCCTTACCCCCGGTATCCACCGTATTTTTGTCCGTGCCAAAGACGATGAGGGAGCTTGGGGCTTGCCACAACGAGAGACTTTTTTTATAATAGATATTGCCGAACCGGGTACCATGGTTACCAGCTTGGAATACTTTATTGATGCTGATCCCGGCTTGAGCCTAGGAACCAGAGTGGATCTGCCCTCCGCGAATCCGGTTAGCGTGACCATTCCAGTAGCTGTGGGGCAAATCAACCATGGCAACCACTGCCTTTATTTCCGTGCCAAAAACAGCGAAGGGGGCTGGGGTTTGCCGGCGTGTTGCCAATTTTCCGATGGCATCCCTGCGCAGGTTACTATCTCCATCCACGATGGCATGCTCATGCTATCCTGGGAGGATCTCTACGGAATCGACACCTACAAGGTCTATTCTGCCCCTTTGCCCGAAGATACCTTTGCCGAAGAGGACGGAGGAACTTTCGGGGCGAGCACATGGACAAGCCCGGCAAGCTATCCCAAAAGGTTTTATCAGATAAAGTCAGTCTACGGGGAGTAACATATAAAGCTGGAGTCATTCAGCCCACAGCAAGTCTTAACAATACAGTAAATCAGTAGGGCTGCAGGACTCGTGTGATGCCTGAAAAACCGTTGTATTGTCCCTATAATCCCATCGGGACGGCAGTTTAGATAGACTTGGGATAAAAACGCAGATCTTAGTCCTGTAGGGACGCAGGTCGCTATTCACGTTTCGCCCTGAAGGGCTTTATCAGCTGCTTAAGACTCCTGGTAAGCTTCTCATACTAACTACCAGTACAGGCCATACAGCTTTATTTTATCCTACCCACTTGGTTTGAAAGAGAGCCATATCTAAATTGTCGTCCCGGGAACTCAGCCGACTGAACGGCACATGTTTCTACCAAAACTGCCGTCCCTGACGGGAATGTAAACGCCATTTCACACAAGCTCTG
>CAZSST010000131.1:0-7077 GCA_964609575.1 uncultured Candidatus Cloacimonas sp. | reverse complement strand
AGCGGCCTGGGACTGCGCGAAAGCTTTGCCATCCACTTTCTGAAGGATGCGGGAATAACCGCAGAGCAGGCTGTTTCCGCCACCCTGTGCCTTTTTATTATCCAGGATGTGCTGCCGGCGCTTGTGGGGCTGTGGTTCCTGATCAAAGCAAAACCGAAGCTAAGGACTTAAGAATCAAGCTGTGAGGTTTCAGGGGTCAGGTCTCAGTAGTGGAGAGGTGGAAGGGTGGAAAGGTGAAACACAATTTAAGCTGTTCGTTGCATGCAGTTATTGCGCCCATTTAGTCCATCCCGTCCCTTTAATCCATCTCGGCTATAGCCAAGTGCTAATCGTAAACAGTAAATCGTAAATCGTAAATCTCCATCTCCCTCAATTCTTTGTCCATGTGATGCCCATGCCACACCCATGCACTTGCCCGGGCATCGTATGGGCATCGGATGAAAAAAATATGTATACGGCAGAATTTACTTCATGCAACGAATTGTATCTACCGTGTTTCACCTTTCCACCCTTACACCTCTCCACTACTGAGACCTGTCACCCGAAACCTGACCCCTGAAACCTGAAAGCTTTTTTTACATTGACAAATCTCTGCCACTGAAAAGCTTGGTTCAAACCATTGTGAATTTACTCAAGGAGATATAGACAAATGAAACAGGGAATTCATCCAAAGTATGAAGTTGCCACAGTTACCTGCGCCTGTGGAAACGTGTTCCAAACCCGCAGTACCAAAGGCAATATGCAGGTGGATATCTGCAACGTGTGCCACCCTTTTTACACCGGCAAACAGAAGATTATCGACACCGCCGGACGTGTGGAAAAATTCAATAAGAAATACAACGTCAATAGCGACAAATAGACAGCTAAACACTTTAACGCCATGTTCTTTTCACGTTAGTGAGGGCCTGGCGTTTTTCATATCTCAATGAAAGTAACCTGTTGTATCGCACGCCGTTGCGATATAAAAACTAAACTTCAGACGGAACGGCGTCCGTCCCAATAACAAAACGGAAAATACATGAAAGAAAAAAAAGAGATCAGCGTAGGCGGTCAGGCCGTAATCGAAGGCGTGATGATGCGTGGACCGGAAAAGCTGGCCACGGCCATCCGACGCAAAAATGGCGATATTGAGCTGAACATGCAACCCTTTAAGAGCCTCACCCAAAGCAGCAAGCTATGGGGAATCCCAATTCTGCGTGGCTTTGTAAGCCTCATTGAGATGCTGAAAATCGGCATCGGCACTCTCACTTTTTCTGCCAGCAGATTTGAACTTGATCTCATTGCCGAAGAGGAAGCTGCGGGCAAAAAGCAGAAGCAAAAAAGCAAAACCGCCACCCAAATGGAAGAAATAGGCAGCTATATTCTGGCTTTTGGCTTGGCTTTTCTGCTTTTCGGACTATTGCCCTACAAGCTGGCGGATTGGATGAAGCTTTCCAAACAGGATTTTTATTTTAATCTCTTTGCAGGTGTTATCCGCATCGTATTTTTTGTGCTGTATATCTATCTGATCTCGCTGATGAAGGACGTTAAGCGCCTATTCCGCTATCACGGTGCGGAGCATAAAAACGTGAATGCCTATGAGCATGACACGCCTTTGGAAATAGGCAGAATTCAAGGCTGGACTACCATCCATCCCCGTTGTGGCACCAGCTTTATGTTCTTTGTGCTCTTAACCGGTATCCTCATTTTTTCCATCGTGGATACCCTGGTTTCGGCTTTTATATTGCATCATCCCGTGCCGGTGTTTCTGCGTCTGGGCTATCACATCCTGCTTATTCCGCTCATTTCAGGAGTATCCTATGAAGTGCTGAAGTTCTCGGGGAAAAACCTGAAACATCCACTGGTGAAGCTGATGACCGTTCCCGGCATGGCTTTGCAGCGGATTACCACTCAGCCCCCGGATGACAGTATGGTGGAAACCGCACTGGTGGCGATGAAAGCCGCTCTGGATATGGATTATAGCGAACATAACGTTAGAGTGCTGGATTAAAGATGATCCCTCGCGACAAACTGGCTGCCCTGGAAGCGGAACTGCATGAAACGCAAGAATTAATCAGCGATCCTGCCCTCATTGGTGATGCCCGTAGATATCGGGATACCTTGCGTAGATTCAAGGAACTGGGTGAAATTTCTCAGGCTTGGAAGCATTATCAGCAGGTGGAAATCCACCTCGGAGAGCTGAAAGAACTGCTCCCCGCGGAAAAAGACGAGGAAATGGCAGAACTGATCAAAAACGAGATCACGTCCCTGGAAACCAGCCTGGATAACGCCGAGCTGAAGCTACGTGATCTGCTTATTCCCAGCGATCCGAATGATTCCAAAAATGCCATTGTGGAAATCAGAGCCGGAACCGGAGGCGAAGAAGCAGCCCTCTTTGTGGCCGATCTGTATCGCATGTACAGCTACTACGCCTTGTCCAAAGGCTGGAAACTGAGCCTGATAAATACCAATGAAACTGGCTTGGGCGGATTCAAAGAAGTAATCTTCCAGCTTTCCGGCGAAGATGTGTATGCCCTGATGCGCTTTGAAAGCGGTGTGCACAGGGTGCAACGCATCCCCGTTACGGAATCCGGAGGACGCATTCACACCTCAGCAGTTAGTGTGGCTGTATTACCCGAAGCGGAAGATATCGATATCGACATCCAGGAAAGTGACCTGCGAATAGACGTGTACAGAAGTTCCGGACATGGCGGACAAAGCGTTAATACCACCGATTCTGCAGTACGGATCACGCATATTCCCACCGGCCTGGTGGTTACCTGCCAGGACGAAAAAAGCCAGATAAAGAACAAAGCCAAGGCCTTAAAAGTGCTGCGCAGCCGCCTACTGGATGCAGAAATCAGCCGTCAGGAACAGGAAATTGCTTCATCCAGGCGGGCTATGGTTTCCACGGGAGATCGCAGCGCTAAGATACGCACCTATAATTTTCCACAATCGCGGGTAACCGATCACAGAATCAACTTGACAAGCTATAACCTTGATGGATTTCTGGCAGGAAACATAGATGAGTTCATCCAGGGATTGCGAATTGCCTGGCGGAACGAGAAGGTAAATGCTTAAATGGCAATCGTCCAGATAGTGCTAACCCTGTTTGTCCTGCTTTTTTTTCTGTGTCTGTCCTTCTTCTTTTCGGGAATGGAAACAGGGATGATATCCATCGATCAAATTGCGCTGGAACATAGCGCCAAAAAGAAGAAATCCCGTGCGGAACTGCTTAATTTTATCCGCCAGCCGGATAAGTTTTTGGGCACCACGCTAATCGGTAATAACATCGTAAATGTTATTCTGGCTTCACTTTCCACGTTCATTGTGCAGCAAATGAATTCCCTTGCCTTTGACGCACGATATACTTCATTGTTTGCCGGTACGGTAGTATTGATATTTGGCGAAATTGTTCCCAAAACCATCTTCCGTGATCATGCTGAGAAGATCGTACCCACTGTATTTCCCTTATTGAAATTTTTCTATTTCATTCTAAGACCCTTTGTATCCGTGGTTACCTGGATGAATAATTCCCTCAGGCGGCTCTTGCACCTGGAAAATGACAATCAATACGATTACCTAACCAAGGATGATCTCACCTTTCTGCTTTCTCAAACTGAGAGTGATGAAGCCAATGCCCCGCAGATGGAAATGATTGAAGATGCCCTTGATTTCACAGAGCTGCTGGCCAAGAACGTAATGGTGCCACGCATGGATATTGTAGCCATCGAAGATACCACTCCTATAGCGGAAATCATCGAAATTGCCAGAGAAGAAGGCTTCACCCGCTATCCGGTTTATCATGGCAATATCGACGACATCATTGGCGTGCTGATTATCTATGATATCCTTAAAAAAAGCTGCACTGCAGACATGACTGCAGGAGACATAGTGCATGAACCCCTCTTTGCCCCCGAAAACACCGATTTGGACGTGCTGCTGAAAGAAATGCAAACCAAGCACCGCAGCATGGCTATCATCGTTGATTCTTTCGGAGGAACTTCGGGAATCGTAACCATGGAAGACATCCTGGAAGAGATTGTGGGCGATATCGAAGATGAATATGACACCGAAGATGAAGAGCACGATGTGGAACAAGTAAGCCCCAATACCTGGCTTGCCGCTGCCGATGTGGAAATTGACCGCCTGGCTGATGACTATGGAATTGAGCTTCCCGAAGGGGATTATGAAACCATTGCCGGGCTTATTCTGGACAAACTGGAGCGCATTCCCCATCAGGGACAGGTGATAACCCTTGCCCCCTATCGCCTTCAGGTGCTGCAAGCCACCTCCAAGAAGATCGTTAAAGTAAAAATACATAAACTTAATAAATAATATGAGGTTATAATCATGAAGCTGATGGAATGCGTCCCAAATTTCAGTGAAGGCCGCGATAAAAACGTGCTGGATGCCATTGCCGCCGCTATCAAAGGCGTAAATGGCGTTGTACTATTGGATGTGGATCCCGGAGCGGATACCAATCGTACCGTATTTACCATGGCCGGAGAGCCCGAAGCAGTGGTAGAAGCTGCCTTTTGCGCCATCAAAAAGGCCAGTGAACTTATCGATATGACCAAGCACCACGGCGAACATCCCCGCATGGGAGCCACGGACGTATGTCCCTTCATCCCCATTTCAGACATAACCATGGAAGAATGTGCCGAATATGCCCGCAAGCTTGGCAAGCGCGTTGGCGACGAACTTGGCATCCCCGTATACCTCTATGAAAATGCAGCCAGCAAGGAAGAATGGCGCAATCTGGCCACCGTGCGCAGTGGTGAATATGAAGCCCTGCCTGAAAAAGCCAAAGACCCTGCCTGGAAGCCCGATTTTGGCCCTCATACCTTCAATGCCAAAAGCGGAGCAACTGCCATTTCTGCCCGCGAATTCCTTATTGCCTATAACATCAACCTCAATACCCGTGATAAAAAGAAAGCCCACGAACTAGCCCTCACCATCCGTGAAAGCGGCAAGCCCGCCCGCGATGCATCCGGCAAGCTCTTAAAAGACGCCGCCGGCAACAAGATTAATACCCCAGGTTTGTTTTCACATTGCAAGGCCGTGGGCTGGTTCATCGATTCCTACGATCGCGCCCAGATCAGCATCAACCTCACCAATTACAAGATCACCCCGCCCTACAAAGTGCTGGATAAAGTGCGTGAATTAGCCAATGCCATGGGCGTTCAGGTTACCGGCAGCGAACTGGTAGGCCTCATCCCCAAAGCTGCATTGGTAGAAGCCGGAAAGTATTACCTGCAAAAAATGGGCGAAAGCACCGGCCTGCCCGAAAAGATGATCATGGAAACCGCCATCCAATCCATGGGCCTGGCCGAACTGAGCCCCTTCGATCTGGATAAGAAAGTGATCGAATACGCCATCGCCAAGCAGGACAGCCTGGTATCCATGAAGCTGGATGCCTTTTGCGATCTGCTCTCCACCGATGCTCCGGCACCCGGAGGAGGAAGCGTTGCCGCCTTGTGCGCTGCCATGAGTGGAGCCCTCAGCAGCATGGTGGCCAATCTCACTCTGGACAAAAAGGGCTATGAAAACGTGCGTGAACAAGCCCTCTCCATCGCTCCAGCAGGACAGGAACTAAAGCTGAAAGCCCTGCAATGCATCGACAAAGATACCGATGCTTTCTACGCCATGATGGACGCCATGCGCCTGCCCAAAAAGACCGATGCGGAAATAGCGATTCGCAATGCCCAGGTGGAAAAATGCACCCAGGCCGCCATCATCGCCCCGCTGGAAACGCTGAAGATTTCCCACAGCGCTTTGGAACTGGCCTCCCGCATTGCTAAAATCGGCAATAGCAATGCCTTATCCGACGCTGGAGTGGCAGCACTCACCGCCCTCTGCGCCGCTAAAGCTGCGAACTATAACATCCTTATCAATATCTCCGGCATCACCGATGAAGCCTTTAAAGCCGCCACCCTGGCCGATGCAGCAGCCCTCATCAAAGAGTGTGAAGCTATCGCCAGCGATGTGGAAAAAGAAGTTAGCGCGCACCTTAGATAGAGATGCTGGCTTAGGAGTGATCATGAACCGACCCAAAACCCTTGCTATGTTGCTAATACTAATAGCTGTTGTGGCCGCCCTGCCCCTTAGTGCCGCCAGAATGCAAAGCTTTCCCACCACCGTTTTTCAGCCGGATGGAAGCAAACTGGAGCTCTTTGCCAGTGGCGATGAGTATCATAACTGGCTGCACGACAAAGATAACTATACCATCATCCCCAATCCAGGCACTGGTTACTACTGCTATGCAGAACTTATCAACAGCAAACTTAGCCCCGGAAGCCTCATCGTAGGCCGCGATCTTCCCCAAAGCCACAATCTGAATCCCGGCATCAATATCACCCGTGATGAGTATCTTCAGCTCCGCAGCACCCGCTTTTGGGCTCCGGAAACCCGCAATGCCCCCACCACTGGCACCATTCAAAATCTCGTGATCTACATCCGTTTCTCTGATGAAGCCGAGTTTGGCGAAAACATCAGCACCTATGACGGCTGGTTCAATGGCAGCCCTCTTTCCATGAAAACCTATTTCCAAGCCGCCAGTTACAACCAATTAACCGTGAATAGCAACTATTATCCCCTTCCTGCAGCGGGCACCGTGGTATCCTGGCAGGACAGCCATCCCCGCAGTTATTATAAGCCCTATAATTCCAGCAGCGCACCCGATGGCTATATGGACGATGATGAACGCCGCGATCGGGAATTTACCCTGTTGGTGAATACCGTGATTGGCGTGCGTGATCAAATCCCCTCTTCATTGATCATCGATGGCGATGGCGACGGACGCGTGGATAACGTGGTATTCATCGTGAAAGGCAGCACCACAGCCTGGAGCACCCTGTTGTGGCCGCATCGCTGGTCTATTTACGACAGGATTGTGAACATAAACGGTAAAAGGGTGTACGACTTCAATTTCCAGCTGCAAAACAGCCTTCCTTCCCGCGGTGTGGGTATCCTCTGCCACGAATTTTTCCACTCCCTGGGTGCTCCGGATCTCTATCACTACGATGATGGAGGCCTCAATATCGATCCCGCAGGCTCCTGGGACATCATGGAATCGGACAAAAATCCCCCGCAGCA
>CAZSST010000130.1:3437-7130 GCA_964609575.1 uncultured Candidatus Cloacimonas sp. | reverse complement strand
TTGGAACGGATAAGGCGCACTACCTGCTCCACTTTTTGCCTTAGCGCAGAAGGAGCATCGTCAAAAAGCAGATGCGCTTCGTCAAAGAAAAACACCAGGCGTGGCTTTTCCAGATCGCCCACTTCGGGAAGATTTTCATAAAGCTCGGAAAGCAGCCACAGCAAAAAGCTGGAATAAAGCCGGGGCTTCAGAATCAACTTGTCAGCAGCCAAAATACTGATCACCCCACGGCCACTGAGATCGGTACGAAGCAGATCACTTAGCTCCAAGGCCGGTTCCCCAAAAAACGAAGCTGCGCCCTCGCGCTCCAAAGTGAGTAGCGCTCTCTGGATGGCAGCAATGGAGGGATTACTCACCAATCCGTAAGCTTTGGAAATCTCCTCGCGATTATCTGCAACAAAGGTAAGCAGGGAACGTAGATCATCCATATCCAACAGCAGTAAACCCTGATCATCGGCCAGCTTGAAAGCAATCTCCAGGGTTCCGCTCTGCACATCGTTCAGCTCCAGAATCCGGGATAACAAGCCGGGACCCATCTCACTGATGGTAGTGCGAACCGGATGACCGCTCTGGCCAAAAAGATCCCAGAATATAACGGGACTGGCTTCATTACTATAGTCTTCCACGCCGATCTGGCTAACGCGCTGCAGCAATTTCTCGCTGGGAGTTCCTGCCATCGCCAATCCGGACACGTCGCCTTTTACATCTGCCATAAAAACCGGTACGCCCAGGCGGGAAAAACCTTCTGCCATCACCATCAGGGTAACGGTCTTGCCCGTTCCCGTAGCTCCGGCTACCAGGCCATGCCGATTGCCATATTTTGCAGTCAGGTAAACCGGGATATCTCCCTTACCGATAAGTATCTGGCTCATATCTCCTCCTTGAGCGGACTGTCTATGTTCTTTTATTAATGCTAGTTTCCATGCATTGCATCTATGCCGCTGGCGCTGTAGCTGTCAATCTTTTTTCGTGCAAAATCGCTAAATGCGCTTATTATTTACGGTAAATACATATAAGTGAGGATAAATATAATGGCTAAACTTAAACTACACGGGAATCCCATAAATACGAGCGGTGCTCTGCCCAGGCTGGGAGCTAAGGCAAAGGACTTCGTGCTTACCGATAACAAACTGCAGGATGTGTCGCTGGCGAACTTTACAGGCAAGAAAATCCTGCTGAATATCTATCCCTCCATCGATACCGGAGTTTGCGCAGCAAGCGTCCGAAAATTCAATGCGGATGCCGCCAAGGCTAAGAATACCGTAATTTTGGGCGTTTCGCGGGATCTGCCCTTTGCGTTGGGACGCTTCTGTGGTGCAGAAGGCATAGATAAAGTATATACCCTATCCGAACTGCGTAATCGCGATTTTGGCAAAGATTATGGACTGGAGATAATCGATGGTCCCATGGCCGGACTACTGGCAAGAGCGGTAATCATTATCAACGAAGATGGTAAAATCATCTATCGTGAATTAGTGGATGACATAGTTCATGAGCCAGATTATAAGGCGGCTTTGAAGGCACTGAAGAATTAGTTGGGGATTCGACACGTCCTCGTGTCGAGAGAAACGGAGTTTCTCATAGAACTCTGCGACTGCGTCGCACGCAAACGGGGACGTTTGCAATCCAAGCAAAAATGCCGGAGAAGGGGAATCTCCGGCATCTTTTTGTGTTGTTGGGATGAGGCATTATTTAGCTAGTATCAGCTTGGTTTGTGAGATTGCCTTGCCATCGCAGCGCATAGTAGCCAGATACATGCCATTGGCACAGATCTTGCCAAAGCTGTCCTTGCCGTCCCAGGTAAGGGTTTTGCTGCCCTTGTCCATATTTCCGGAATAGACACTGCGCACCTTCTGGCCTTTGAGGTTATAGATATCCAGCTCCACCCATGCGCTTTTTTCCACGCTTAGCGAGAGATTGGCAACCGGATGGAAGGGATTGGGATAAACCTTGTGAATTCCAGGCTGAATGGGGATAGAGGGCGAACCGGTATTGGCAAAGCTAACGCTTATTGAAATCGGCCCATGCAAGGTGCTGCTGCCATCCATATCCAGATTCTCCAGCCAGTAATAATAAGTACCATCCTGAGTTACTTCTTCGTCTGTGAATACATATACTTGCATCTGCGAAGTATTGGTGCCCGGAATGAAGATATTCAGCATCGAAGCGCTTGCAGCATCTGCTTCCGTATTGCGGTAGATACGATAGCCGGAGACATTCGTTTCAGACTGGGTTACCCATTGAAGAGTGACCAGATTTACATTGCTGAGCGTGGCAGTAAAGGAGGATAGCTCAATGGGAAGGGTTTCGTCGAGGTTGTTAACAATAGTGGGACCTTCATAAGGAACGCTGTTGATTTCGTATTGCTCTCCTACCATCCAATCATCTTGAAAAACAATCCCAGTTGTGTAACCAACATTCTGAATTTTCATCTTTACGTGAACCAATTGGGTAGGCGTAGTTGGCATTTCTACTGGAGGATTTGCATCTAGTTCTGTGTTGATTGCAAATTCGCTTTCTGTTACATTAACTATGGTTAACAGATAAGCTGACGTTAACAAAGGACCTCTTGTTACTGTCAAATTGTTGTTCGATTGAATGGATTCACCGAAAGCTAAAGTATTATAGTTTATCCACATTTGTAATAAATCATGATAAGTACCAGCTTGAGTTACACTAGCTAAAATGTCATACTCGTAGTATAATTCTCCTGCATCACTGGTAATTTCGCTATTAGCGAATTCAAAGATAATCCCCGTACCATGTGCTTTTCCAACCAGCAAAACTACTGCAAGCATGATCAGAATCTGCATTGATTTATTCATTGTATCTCCCTTATGGTATTCTTGATACCTTTGCATTATTTACACGCCAAAATGAGACCAAGTCGGAATTCTGTACCCTACCATTCAAGTTAAAATCGGCTGGTCTATACCCAATCGTAGCATTTTGAGGTCTCCAGAATAGCACTTTATCACTATTAGTTATTCTACCATCTCTATTGGCATCTCCTGCATATAACGCGTAAACTCCAGTTTCAACAAGTTTTGCTGCAATGCCATCTCCCCCATATAATGCTCCTGAAATAGTTAGGTTCACTAATGGTGCCAAGGTTGAAGTCAGGTTAAACTCATGTGTAGCGATTGTCATCACTCCCAGATGATTTCTATGCCTTAGTATTACATAGTGATCCAGTACATCCAAATATTCAAAGCAGATATTGGGGTTACCTGTGGAGTCAACCACAGTGCCATTATCCAGCAGGAAGCAGCTTTGGGATTGAAGAATCGGGCCATTATAGATTGCGCGTAACTGTACCTGCACCCAATCCACAATGTAGTTTGGGTTTACGTCAGGAATTGCTGTAACTGCTTCAGAGCTGTTATATGGTGATATCAAAGGTAAGTAGCTAATTAGTCCATGACTCATCGTCCCTCCCGTTATGTATGCCCCGTGCAGAAATGCCTTTATCTGGCAATACATCATGATCGGATCGATTACCACATTACTATTATCAATTCTGTCCACGGTGATAGCTTCATTTGTGGGGGTACGCAAGACAATATTATTCAGCAGTACATCCGTGCCCAGGTTGTCAGTAGCCTTGATTGCCTTCATGGTAACGCTGAAGAGAGTGCCCGAACCCAAGGCTCCGAAAGTGATGCCAGTAATAGCATTACCCACCAGGTAGTT
>CAZSST010000130.1:0-3337 GCA_964609575.1 uncultured Candidatus Cloacimonas sp. | reverse complement strand
CCAGAGCATGATAATAAATGCTACAACAAACTTGATAGAGAATTTACTTTTCAATTTCATTTCTCCTTGATCCATTACTCACATTACTGGTGGCGATAATCACATAGAACCGTTTATCAGAACCCTGTGATCCTGTCCAGTAATTATTACTGATGTTTTCTGCTTCCGTTATCCAGGTCTCGCTATTTGGCTCTGCCGCGGAAAGGACATTATAATTGCAAGAGGAAAGGGGCTGCCAGGTGATAGTAATCTGGGTATTCTGTTGGCTAATCGACAAAATATCAGGACTTCCGGGAATGTTTTCAGATATCGTGGCCAAGGTATTAACCGGATTGAAGATCGTTATGTTATCATCCAGGTATTGCTGGTTGTTCATTCCATTGGTGTAGAAGCTGATTCCTGCGGGAAGCCCATAATTCTGAATCTTGATCTTGATATTCAGTAGCTGCTGAAACTCGGTGGACACAATACTCCCATAGCCCTGAGGATATAAGTACTCAAAGGTAACCGCCAACCTGGTGGGAAGACTATCCGCAATGTAAAGATTGTAATAGCTGGTGGGATTACCGCTTAGCAGCGCACCCTTGGAAACGATAAGATTGTTTTGATTCTTCACTCGATATCCAAACACCGCGGAATTGTAATTGATGAGCACGATTCCGGTGCCAAGCCGGTCAATTGCGTTATTTCCTTTTACCATTACATCCAGATTCAGATAGCTGCTGCCGTCGATATGCTGCACCTGCACATTGGCAAAATTAAACTCCAGACCACCCCGGATGGAGCCAGCCAAAAAAAGCGGCAAGAAGAGCACCAAGAAGAAAACCGGGAGATATAGTTTATTTCTCATGGCACTATCGAAGCTGCTCCGGCATTTAAACGCCAATATAAGTATAAATCACTATTAGAAACATTTTGGTTCAAGTTAAAATCACCACTTTGGTAACCACCCATCCCAAGCTGTGAAAACCACACATTATTCATATCAGAGGGATAAACACCCCCATCCATATCTGCATCGCCAGCCAGCATGGCACAGCTGAAACCATCATCATATTCTTTTATTCCGGCCCTATCAAAGATATTGGCCACATCGCCCATATCCATCATTTCCGGAGAGCCACTGGCTTTCACATTCACCGGATTGGCACTCATTATGGCCAGATGGTTGCGGTGTCTTATCACCACATAGTAGGCCCCCGGAGAGATATTCATGAACAAGATGAAGGGCTTCCCCACCGAGGTGATATTGCCATCTTCATGCAAAAAAGCTGCTTGCGTGGCCACGGCATTCCCCCATGGATCGCTACGCAGTTCCAGCAATACCCAATCCACCACATCGATGGGAATGGTATTGGCGGTAACATTGCCGGAATTATAAGGCGAGCTGAGCGGGATCACGGGATTTAGCAGAGTGTGCATCCAGCCATCGTTATAGGCTCCCTGCAGATAAGCCCTGGCATTGAAATAGCCGGGTTGATTGCCAATAATCACTGCGCCGTCGATACTCTCAAATCCGGGAATGGCGTAGCCAATCACGTCATACACTTCCAAAAAGCTGATCTCCAGGGGCGTGTAATCCCCTGCCAGAGCAGTGAAAGTGGCATTCATCAAGGTGCCGGGACCGGTTACATAGAGCCCTGCACCAAAGATGATCCCCTCTACATGTAAAACTCCCAGGGTATCGGTATTCACCCGCCACCAGTTCAGCGTCATCCCGTCAAAGATAGACCCACGGCTGCTACGGGTATAGCTGATTTTATCGGGATCATAGCTTATGGAAATGCTGAATCCACGTATTTGGGTAACTGTATCGAGCTGCACCGAAAAGCTGAAGCTCTGCTGCACCTGCGTAGTTACAGGGTAGGGAGCAATGCTTACCGATACGGCATGATACAGCGATCCACATGCCAAAAAGCATATAATCAGGATCAGCTTGGTTCTAATCATCATAAAGATAAGGGGGAGTCCGGATTAACGGACTCCCCACATATACCTTGTTATTTCATCAGGATGGCTTTCTTGGTTTGCACCTTATCGGCAGTGATCATGCGGAAGAAATAGATTCCGCTGGATACGCTGCGGCCATCATTATCCTGACCATTCCAGATCAGATTATAGGTTCCGGCGGGCTGAGTGCTGTTTACCAGCTCTTTCACCAATTGTCCGCGGGCGTTATATACATTCACCTGCACTCTGGCAGCTTCCTTCAAACCGTATTGGATATTGGTGGTAGGATTGAAGGGATTGGGATAGCAATTGCCCAGGTAGCTAACCGTGGGAATCACATTCTCAGGATCTTCACCCTCGGTAGGACCGGTGGGATTATTCTCGATCTCGATTTCCGTATTATCGGCAGCACGGGCAATCATAGGCAGCAGTTCAATGGCGGTATCGGCATCACTGATCGCAAAGCGAAGCTCGGCGATCAGGCCATTGCTTTCCACGATTGATTCAAAGCCCAGGGTGGAGATGGATAGTTCCACTGTATCATCCGTCAGTTTGCTAAGCAGTACGCTGTCCGTAGGCCAGATTTCGCCTTGCAGTGCACTGTTGAAGCTCAGTCCGGTGCCAAAGCGGATGGGGATATTCAGAGCGCGCACAAAGCCATCATTCTGTGCCAGGCTGAGCTCCACCACCAGTTCATTGTTTTCATAGCGGCTGAGCATCTCGATGCGGATGGGAGCGATCTGCGGGGCATCGGGATCACGGGGGTAGAAGGTGTAAACAGTATTATTGTAGTTCATGGCGAAGATCATCAGGTCTTCGATATTGATCACATTATCCGGAGTGGGACGTGATCTGCGGGCATTATCCACAGTGGGGCCAACGTCGAGGATATTATTCGCCCATGCGCCTTCCACAGGAGCAGTGGTTCCCCAAGCTCCGGACAATAGAGAGATATCCGCAGAGGTTACGGTATGAGCCATACCATCGGCAGTACCGGTTACATCGCCAGGCCAGTAGGAGATTGATTCACGATAGAAGGGAGCTACGGGAGCAGCGCTAAGATTGCCGCTGGCATCTTCCACATATACCGTTATGTAGTAGTAGCCACGTTCTGCAGGTGTCCAGGTATAGGTTCCTGCAGCTGCAATCTCCGGGCCTTTGGTCCAACCCAAGACACTGGGTCCTGCAGCATAGGGATTGATGTCATTGGTGATGGTATAGTTGGAAGCATTGGCATATTCAGGATAGGCACTGGCAGCGGGCAAAGATGCATAACTGAGGTACCAGATATGATTCTTTACCGCGCCTTCCGGATTCGTCCACTTCAGATCTATGGAATTATTCTGTTTAGGTGTGGTGCGGCAGGGAGTTACTTCATCCCAGGCGA
>CAZSST010000129.1:0-7183 GCA_964609575.1 uncultured Candidatus Cloacimonas sp. | reverse complement strand
AAAATGGGAATTTGAAGATTACGACGATGACGATCGCATCGCTCTGGACACCAATTATCAACCCCCGAACGTATATGGCTTCGGCCACAATCCCTATTACCGCAACGTGGTGGATGTGCTTTTGGAAAAGGGCGTTCCCGCAACCGACGGACGTGACGGACGTAAATCCGTGGAGATCATCCAGGCCATCTATCTTTCTGCCAAAACAGGAAAGAGAATCTCCTTGCCTTTATAATTCTTAATGGCTTTATAGCAGCTACATAAATAGTTACCATGTAATGCCCATGCGATCATCAGGCACTCCCATGGGCATTGCATGGGCATCGCATGATCAATGATATTGTGCGATGACAGGCATTATTAACTAACTCTTTCACCGGTTCTTTGTCCCTTTTCCCGTTCCCTTATCCCTCTCCCCTAAGAAAGATATTGACTAAATTCTAAAGTCCAAAAACCGTGCGAGAAAGAGAAAATACTTTATTGAGGTGATCATGAGATTAGCAATAGAAAAGAAAGACCTGCTGAGTCATATTCAGCATCTGGCCTCTGTGGTGGCAGCCAAAAACACATCCCCGATTTTGATGAACTATCTTATCGATGTGAATCAGGATACAAATATGATAAAAATCACCGCCACCGATCTGGAAATAACTGTGGTGGTGGAATTTCCCGCTGCGGTTTCCGAGGGTGGAACGATTGCCGTTTCGGCCAGACACTTCAATGAAATCATCAACATGATGCCGGATGCGCTGATAAACCTTTGGCGGCACGAAGAACTATTGATGATCCAATCGGGAAAAGTGGATTTCAATCTGCTAATCGCCGATCACACTCTCTTTCCGGTTATCCCCGAAACCAAGCTTCCCAGCCCCATTGAGATGGATGCAACTCTCTTTAACCGTATGGTAAGTAAAACCCATTTTGCCGTTTCGGTGGACGTGAACCGCGCAGTTTTAACCGGCGTTTGCTGGAAGATATACCCCAATTATCATCTGATGGCAGCAACCGATGGACGCAAAGTGGCTGAGATAAAAATTTTGGATACCGCGCTGAAAGCCGCTCCCCAAGCCGAAGGCATTGCCGAAGAAAGCATCTTTGCCGAACAGGAAGCAGATTTCATCGAGAAGGTAATCCCCGTAAAAACCTTACTCTTTCTGCAGAAGATATACGATGAAAACGTAAAAGAAATCAAGATAGGCATCGAACGAAACCGTATTCTCTTTTCCTATGGCGAGTATTTTGTATTCTCCCAAGTGATCGAGCATAAATATCCAGACTATCAAAAGGCCTTCATCAGCGATCTGCCCAATCTTTTCGTGATCGATAAGGAAGCTCTGCGCACGGCGATTCGCCGCGTAGCTCTGGTTGCCCCTGACGATAATCTGCGCATCAGATTTGAGCTGGATAACACCCACTTTGAAGTGAATACCACCAATCGTGACACCGGCGATGGCAAGCAAAGCATGGATGATTATAATTATGAAGGCTCGCCTACAGGGGTTTCCTTCAATTATAAATTTATGCTGTCCATTCTGGATGCACTAGATTCCGAAAAGGCGATCATCAAGCTTGGCTCTTCCCGTGATCCCATGATGATCTATAATCAAAATGCCACTCCCGGACAGGAAATCACCTTCCTGCTAATGCCTTTGCGGTCATAAAGATTGGTTCTTAGCCGCATCAGCCTGGAAAACTTTCGCTGTTACCGAACCCGAGAATTTGACTTTAGCCCTTCAGGGAGCTTGATTATAGGCCCCAATGGCAGTGGTAAAACCAATCTGCTGGAAGCTATTGCCTACACCGGAATCGGTAAATCCATACGTTTTCACCATGATGAAGAGCTGCTGCATTTTTCCAAAACCTATTTTCGAATCAATGCAGCATATCATAATGACATGCAAGATGCTCTAAAAGTATCGCTTAGCTTCGGTGGCGGGAAGAAACTGCTGAAGCTGGACGAGCTTCCCATCCGTCAGCTTAGCAGGCT
Source organism: uncultured Candidatus Cloacimonas sp. (assembly GCA_964609575.1). Classification (GTDB taxonomy): domain Bacteria; phylum Cloacimonadota; class Cloacimonadia; order Cloacimonadales; family Cloacimonadaceae; genus Cloacimonas. The sequence continues at coordinate 5,196 of CAZSST010000129.1, read as the reverse complement.
GTATGATCTCATTAAAGTGATTTATTGCGCACCGGAAGATCTGTCGCTGGTGAATGGTTCGCCACGCTTTCGCAGGCAGTATTTCGATCTGGCCACGGCTCAGCTTCATCCCCCCTACATCCCGGTGTTGCGTGAATTTCTGCATCTGGTGGAGCAGCGCAATGCCATGCTGAAAAAGCCCTTTCAAAAAGCAGAGAAAAGCACTTGGGATAATCGCTTTGCCGAAGCCTGGCATGAGGTTTTGGGTTACCGTAAGCGATATCTGGAGTTGGTTAACAGCAGTTTTAAAGAGGATTTTGGCTCTTTGTTTCCTTTGGCAGATAATATCAGGCTGGATTATAATCCGGCGCATAAGCAATCTCCAGAGGCAGGAATTGAAGAACTGCTTAAAAGCCTTGCCGATTTGGAAAGCAGGGAGATTATGTGGCAACGCAGCCTTGCCGGAGCGCATCTGGACGATTATGAATTCAAGCTGGATAAGCGTCCCATGAAAACTTATGCATCCCAAGGGCAGAAACGCGTGGCTGTTATCATTCTAAAGCTGGTGCATGCCAGGCTGATTGAGAAGATAACCGGGATTAAACCGGTTTTGCTCTTCGATGATATTCTGGCCGAACTGGATGCCACACACAGCCATAACATAAAGACATGTATCGATAGCCGTTACCAGGTTTTTATTGCCAGTCCCCGTGATGAAATCAAACATATCTGGGGGTCTTTCCCGGAATTGCATTTGAACGGAACAGATAATGAAGTTTAATCGCAATTTACTCGGCTGGATGTTCTATGATTTTGCCAATTCGGCATTTACCACCATTATTGTTACTGTAGTATATAGCGCCTATTTCATGCGTAGCGTAGTGGGCGGACCTGCAGGCTATGGAGAAATGCTTTGGGGCAGAGCGGTGGGTATCTCCATGACCCTGGTGGCATTAACTGCTCCCATCTTAGGTGCGGTGGCCGATTATTCCCGTTCCAAAAAGAAACTCCTCTTCATTAATTGCTATATTACAGTGCTCTTTACGGCGCTGCTGTATTTTGTACAACCGGGGCAGATATTTTTGGGGATGCTACTTTTCATAATAGCTAATTTTGGATTTAATAGCGCCAATGTGTTTTACGATGCCTTTTTACCGGAGATCTGCAGCCCTCAGGACATCGGCAAAGCCTCTGGTTATGGCTGGGCTCTGGGTTACATTGGTGGGTTGGTATCGCTGCTTATCTCATTGGTCATCGTGAAATTCAATGTACGCTTGGTTTTTCCGGTAATTGCCTTACACTTTTTTGCCTTTTCGCTTTTTACCTTCTTCTGGCTGAAAGAATTTAAGCGTCCCTCAAAACGCAGTAACTACTTACGGGTTGCCTGGATACGCATTTCCAGCTCGTTTCGCAATATCAAACACAAACCCCAATTGCTTAAATACTTGATAAGCTATTTCATTTATAATGATGGCATTACCACGGTGATCGTCTTTGCCTCCGTGTATGGCATGGAGCGCTTTGGGATGAGCACTCCGGATATGATTCTCTACTTTATTCTGGCGCAGTTTACTTCCATTTTAGGTTCAGTGCTTTTTGGCTGGCTAACCGATAAATACAATGTGAAATCGTCACTGAATACCGCGCTTATCATCTGGATTGCCGTAGTGATCTGGGCTTTTTTGTGCAGAAGTGCATCCGAGTATTATTTCGTGGGACTCCTGGCAGGGCTGGCAATTGGCAGTAGTCAGGCTAACAGCCGCACCATGCTGTCTCTTTTAACTCCGGTAACAAGGCAGGCGGAGTTCTTTGGATTTTATACCTTGACAGGACGCCTTTCTTCCATTATCGGTCCCATACTATACGGCTGGATAGCGCATCGCACCGGTGATATTCGCTATTCCGTTATATCCTTAATGCTTTTTTTCATTATTGGATGGATAATCCTGCAAAGCGTTAAGCTTCAGGAAGGGATCATCCAGGCAGGCAAAACGCCTGAAGATTACCTTTAATATTAGTTCCCCGAGGTGGATTATTATGACAACTAAGAAAACAATGCTCAGCCTGCTGGCGATAATGCTGATGCTGGCTCTGGCCTCCTGCGGTAAAAGCAAGGACGTGCTGTACATCTTCAATTGGAGTGATTACATCGATCCGGAACTGATCGAGGAATTTGAAGAACTTAATAAATGTAAAGTGAAATATAGCACTTACGATTCCAATGAAAACATGCTAACCAAGATCAAGAGCAGCAGGGAGTCCTTCGACCTGGTGTTTCCCAGCGGAGATCATATCACCATAATGCGCAATGCCGAGCTGCTGGAACCAATAGATAAATCCAAGCTGACTAATTACAAAAACCTGGATAATACTCTGCTATACAAGGCCCAGAGCTTTGATGAAGGCAACCAGTATTCCATCCCCTATTTCTGGGGACTTACCGGCATGATCTATAATAAAAAATACGTTCCTGCCGAAGTTGTTCAAAGCAGAAGCTGGGGAGTAATCGGCAATGAATTCTTCCGTGGCAAGAACAAGATAACCATGCTGGATGATGGACGTGAAGTGATCGGCGCAGCCCTGGTGCATAATGGCTTCGACCTGAATGACACCTCGGAAGCAGCCCTCAAAGCCGCAAAAGCCACCCTGGACGGTTGGGATCCCAATATCACCCAATTTGATTCTGATTCTTACAAGAATGAGGTTCCGGATGGTACAACCTGGCTTGCGCAAGCCTATAACGGCGATGCCTTGCAGCAAATGGGTACCAATTCCGATCTTGATTTCTTTCTCCCCGTGGAAGGCAGCAGCCTGTGGATGGATAATATCGCCATTCTTAAGTCCTCAAAAAACAAGGAATTGGCCTATAAATTCATCGATTTCCTCTTGGATAAGAACAATGCCAAGCGCAATTCCGAATATACCCAATATCCCACTCCCAACAAAGCTGCCAGCGATTTGCTGAGCGATGCTGTGAAAAACAATTCGCTTATATATCCAGATGAAAGCTATCTGGATAAGTGCTATATGATTAAAGCCCTGGACGAAGAAGTAAAAAAGATCGACGCCCTCTACGAAGCAATAAAACTGAACTAAAAGGAACAGGACAATAATGGACAATTTGGGGAGCCTTTGCCGCACTGATTACTGTGGAGAATTGAATATCTCCCACGAACATAAACTCGTTACCCTTATGGGTTGGGTGCATAAACGCCGCGATTTGGGCGGCCTGATCTTTATCGATCTGCGCGATGTGAAGGGCCTGATGCAGATCGTAATCCGCCCGGAACAGACCGAAATCTTCAGTAAAGCCGAAAAAGTACTCAATGAATACGTTATCGCCGTTACGGGTACAGTAAAACTACGCAGCCCTGAGAACATCAATAAGAGCATGCCTACCGGCGAAATTGAGCTGGAAGCGGAAGAACTGTACATCCTCAATGACACCCTTCCCTTGCCCATTCAGATCAATGATGCAGCCATGGCCGAAGAAGATTTGCGGCTTACCTACCGCTATCTGGATCTGCGACGCCCCAAGTTACAACAGATTTTGATCGCCCGACATCATATCACCAGAGTAATGAGGGAATTTCTAAACTCTGAAGGTTTCTTCGATTTGGAAACCCCGATTCTGATGAAAAGCACTCCCGAAGGTGCACGTGACTATCTTGTTCCCAGCCGCATTCAACCCGGAAAGTTCTACGCTTTGCCGCAATCACCCCAAATTTTCAAGCAACTGCTGATGATCGCAGGATTTGATAAGTATTACCAAATCGCCCGCTGCTTCAGGGATGAAGACCTGCGTGCGGATCGACAGCCGGAATTTACCCAGCTGGACATCGAGATGAGCTTTACCAGCCAGGAACAAATTTTCGACCTCCTGGAACGCCTGATGCAACGCCTCTTCAAGGAAGTACTGCACAAAGATCTCAGCATCCCCTTCCCCAGGCTTAGCTACACCGAAGCCATGAACCGCTATGGGAGCGATAAACCCGATACTCGCTTTGGGATGGAACTCTGCGACCTGAGCAAGGTACTTAAGGACAGCGAATTCCAGGTGTTTTCATCTGCCCTGGCTGCCAAAGGGGTAGTAAAAGCCATCGCCATCCCCGGTGCCGCAGAATTCAGCCGTAAACAGCAGGATGAACTGGTAGAGCTGGCCAAACACTTGGGCGGCAAAGGGATCGCTTTCGCCAAGGTTACGGACAATGGATTGGAAGCAGGAATCAGTAAATTCCTCAGCACTGCTGAAGCACAAGGCATCATCGCTGCCACTAATGCCCAACAAAGTGATCTGATTGCCATCGCTGCCGATAATTATGAGCTCGCAAGCAAGGTTCTGGCGGGATTGCGTAATCACCTGGCTTTGAAGCTGAATCTGATAATACCCGACACCTTTAATTTCTGCTGGATCACCGATTTTCCGCTATTTGCAAAAAATCCCGAAACCGGAAGCTGGGAGCCCGCGCATCATATGTTCACCCTTCCCCGCGAAGAGCACATCCCCTATCTGGACATGCCAGAAAAGATCGGCGCGATTATTGGCCAGCTCTATGACCTCGTTTGCAACGGAATGGAGCTCTCCAGTGGCAGCATCAGATGCCATCGCTACGACGTTCAGAAGAAGATTTTTGACGTACTGGGCTTCACTGAGGATGATCTCAAGGCTCGCTTTGGCTTCTTCCTGGACGCCTTAAAATATGGAACTCCCCCCCATGGCGGCATTGCTCCAGGACTGGACAGACTGGTGATGATCATGACCGGTGCCGATTCCATCCGCGACGTGATCGCCTTCCCCAAGACCCTGAAGGCCACCGACCTCATGAATCAGGCTCCCTCCGAAGTGGATGAAATCCAGTGGAAAGAACTGCATCTGGCTCCCCGGGGCGATCTGAAGGCCTGAACCAAGCTGTATAATTATGAAAACCCACCGGATAGCGATTCTGGCCAGCGGCCATAGCCGAGGCTCAAACCTTAGGGCTATGCATGAATACTTTGTCCAAAACCGCCTTCCGGTGGCTATAGAACTAGCCATTTTCACCCGTGCCGATTCACCCGCATTGGCTTTGGCTGCCTCCCTGGGAATCGCTACCCAGGTCATTTCTGCCAGGGACATGGCCGCTTATGAGCAGCAGGTAATGGCCTTGTGCCGGCTTCATGATCTTTCTCTCATCGCTTTGGCTGGCTTTCTAAAAAGGCTTTCCGCAGGTTTTTTGC
>CAZSST010000128.1:0-7239 GCA_964609575.1 uncultured Candidatus Cloacimonas sp. | reverse complement strand
GCCAAGCTCGATCCCAAACCAGGGCTGCGCATTCTGGCTTCCAGCGCGGCATTTGTATATCCCGACGTAACCCTAAAAATGGTGGATGGTGAGTATGTGGTGGTTATAAACGACCATATCACCCCCAATATCATCATCAGTCCCCGCTATCGCAAGATGATAAATAGGGGCTTTTTCGACAAAGAAACCATGCAATATGTGCGGGAACGGATCAATTCCGCCAAGTTCCTTATCAAATCCATCTTTATGCGGATGCGCACTCTGGAAAGGGTGTCGCTATCGATCATTAAGTATCAGCACGATTTTTTCTATCTGGGCACAGGGCAAATGCAGCCCCTAACCTATGCAGTGATAGCACAGGACCTGGGAGTAAGCGAATCCACCATCAGCCGCGTGGTGAAGCATAAGTATGCCGAAACTCCTTTCGGAATATATGCTTTTAAGGATTTCTTCACTTCCACGGCTGGTATTGATGACGATTATCAAAGCATTTCCCGCCAGAAAGTGAAATCGTACATTGTCCACATGATCGAGAATGAAAACAAGAAGAAACCGATGTCCGATCAGGAATTGGTGGACAAGCTGAAAGCGGAAGGGCTGAATATTTCAAGGCGGATTATTACTAAATACCGGGATGAGCTGGGGATTTTGAACAGCCATCTCAGGAGAAAATAATGCAAGAAACTACGGTTATTGTAATAGGAGGAGGCCCCGGTGGTTATGAAGCTGCCATTCGCCTTGCCCAATATGAAATTCCCTGCCTGGTTATCGAAAAAGAACGCCTGGGAGGTATTTGCCTGAACTGGGGTTGCATACCTACCAAAGCACTGGTAAAAAGTGCAGAACTGGTATCGGAAATAAAGCAAGCCCCTGTTTTTGGCCTGCCCGAAATGGAGCTTACTCTGGATTACGCCAAGATCTGGGAACGCAAAAACAACGTGGTGGAGCAGTTGGTTAGTGGCATCGAGTTCCTTTTTCGCAAGCGCAAGATAGAAGTGATAAAAGCGGAAGCCACGTCCGTGCGCAAAGCTGAAGACAGATACATCGTAAGCGCCGGAGAGGAAGAATATATCTGTAAATATTTGATACTGGCCACGGGTAGCGAGGCAAAAAGCCTTCCCGGCATTGCTATTGATGAAGAAGATATTCTTTCCTCCACAGGTATTTTGCAGATGAATCGCCTGCCAAAAAGCCTTACCGTGGTAGGCGGCGGAGTGATCGGCTGTGAATTTGCCTCAGTTTTCCATAGCTTCGGAGTGGAAGTTACGATTGTGGAATTCCTGCCCCGGCTGATCGCTTTGGAAGATGAAGAACTGTCCAAAAGGCTGGCCCTGGAATTTAAAAAAACAGGCATAAAAGTACAAACCGGCAAAGGCGTAACATCCATCAGCAAAAGCACTCAGGGCTGTGAGCTGATTCTTTCGGACGGCAGCACCCTGATTTCCGAGAAGGTGCTGATGAGCGTGGGACGCATGCCCGTGAACCGTATAAACTTTGAGGGTATGGAACTGAAAAGCACCAAAGGAGCCATCGATATCGATAACAATATGCAAACCAATCTGCCAAATGTATATGCCATTGGCGATGTTACAGCCAAGCTGCAATTGGCTCACACCGCCAGTAAACAGGGTTTGCACGCCGTGGAACAGATCCTGGCGCAGCATCAAAACACACATAACACATTTCACGAGATAAACTATGTAAATATCCCCCGCTGCACTTTCACACATCCGGAAATTGCCTCGGTGGGATATACGCAAGCGGAAGCTGCAGAGCTTTTTGGAGAAATCAGCGTGGGAAAATTCCCCTTTGCGGCAAACGGTAAGGCTATGGCCATGAGTGCAACCACAGGTTTTGTGAAAACCATCGCCCGCAAAGATACCGGCGAACTGGTGGGCATGCACATCATGGGACCCCATGCAGCCGAATTGATTGCCCAGGGAAGCATTCTGATAAACCAAAAATGCACTGCGGAAATGGTGGATGCCATCGTTTTTGCTCATCCGACCTTGTCGGAGGCAATTATGGAAGCTACTGAAGACCTGCGCAACCTATCAATCCACAAAATTTAAAGGAGGATTCCATTATGCAAATCACGATCACTGCCCGTCACTTTGAGCTGACCAAAGCCATCCGGGATTATGTGGAGACTTCTTGCTTGAAGCTGAAGAAGTACTTTGATCACATCATCACCGTGCATGCCACTCTGGCCTTGGAAAACAGCCGTAATATCTGCGAGCTTTCTTTGCACGCAGCGCGTTTTTCGCTGCAAAGCGCATCGGAAGAGATGGATATGTATCTATCTATCGACACGGCTGTAGATAAGATGGAAGGTCAGATCAAAAAGCTGAAAGACCGGATCACCGATCATCAAAAACGATCCCTTAAGGATCAATTTGACGAATTCTCCCGTTCCACCGAGTTTCAGGTAAACGTTACCGATCGTGCCCGCAAGACGATTAAAACCAAAAGAGTGGTTACTGAAGCCATGAGCGTAACCGAAGCCCTGGAAAAAATGGAACAATCCAAAGAGGAATACCTGATCTTCAAAAACATAGAAACCGACCGCATCAACGTGCTGGTGACCAAAGACCACGAAATGTATAAGCTACTGGAACCATAGTAGGTAACCAAAACCATGAATGGGAAAAGAGGACAGCAGGACGCAAATTTCAACTCCATACATTCTGACTATCCTCTTTTCCCCTGTTACTTTTAAGGAAAGCCCATGAAAGAGATTACTGTAAGGGACTTCTTCGATACCAAGAAGAAAGATCTGGCCCTATCCTTGATCACCGAGCCGGAAACTCTGAACAAGAAACTGGTATCACCCCATGTAAATCGTCCCGGGCTTGCTCTGGCAGGTTATCTGGAAGTTTTTTCCTCCGAGCGGATTCAGGTTTTTGGTGAAACCGAGGTACGCTTTCTGCAAAGCCTGCAGGAAACGGAATTGCTTACCAGGATAAGGGAGATGTTCAAAACCGATATCCCCTGCATTATTGTTTCCAAGGGTTTAACCCTGCCTCCGGTGATCGAGCATGTGGCTAATGACCTTAATGTTGCCCTCTTTTCCAGCCGGCTTTCCACCATCAATCTCATCGACCAGCTTTCCCGCTATCTGCATGATGTTTTCGCTTTGGAAAAGACCATCCACGCCACCCTGGTAGATGTGTTTGGACTGGGAATACTGCTAACCGGGAAAAGCGGTATCGGCAAAAGTGAATGTGCCTTGGATCTGGTGCACCGTGGACATAGCCTGGTAGGAGATGATCTTATTACCCTTCGCTTTGTGGATGATCAGCTAATCGGCAGATCGGGAAGGGAATTCGGACACTTCATGGAGATCAGGGGAGTAGGCTTTATAAATGCTGAAAGGATGTTTGGCATCGAGCGAACCCGAAGGCAAAAAACCATCGATCTTCAGATCGAACTGATGCCCTGGCAAGAGAATATGGATTACGAACGCATTGGTTTGGTTACAAACTACGCTGAACATCTGGGCGTGAAAACTCCCATCATCTACCTTCCCGTTTCTCCAGGGAAAAGCGTTTCTGTAATCGTGGAAGTAGCGGCCATGAACATGATTCTGAAAGGTGCCGGTTATGATGCCGGTGAAGATTTCAATCGCAAGATTAACGAGGAAATACGCAAAAAGACCATCAGCAAGGGCTTGGAAGGAAAGGCTAATGAAACAAATAGCCGTGACCGTAGTAAATAAACTGGGGCTGCATGCCCGTCCCTCTGCTCTGTTGGTTCGTGCAGCCACCAAGTATCGCAGTGAATTTTTCATCGAGAAAGATGGCATGAAAGTTAATGGAAAAAGCATTATGGGCGTAATGATGCTGGCCGCAGAATACGGTTCACATTTGGAACTGGTTGCCGATGGAGTGGATGAGGATTATCTTCTCACCGAGATAAAGGAGCTGCTGGATAGCGGCTTCGGAGAAGATTGATGAACCGGCTTACAGGAAACAGCATCAATAATGGTTTATTTATTGGCCGGGCCAGGCACGTGGAAATTCCCCAGGGTTTCGCTGAAAATCATCGTATCCCTAAAGAAGCTATAGACAGTGAACTGCAGCGGCTGAAAGAAGCCTTGGGAACGGTGGAGCAGGAGATTGATCACGACTTGGTGCACAGCGGCCTTAGCCATCGTGATATAGAGATTATTGCCAGTCATCGGGACATTCTGCACGATCCTGATATCCTGGGCATGATCCGAAAAAGCATCCGGGAAGAGCTGTGCAATGCATCTCTGGCGGTTCAGGAAAATTTTCATGGCATCGTAAGCCAATTTGAAAACATGCAGGTGGAGCAATTTGCCGCCAAAGCAGCAGATTATCGTGATGTAGGAACCAGATTGCTGCATGCGCTAAATGGCATCAGCATCTCTTTGCCCAAAAATCTGGAGCCGGATCAGGTGCTAATCTTCAAAGAGATGACGCCCTCTTTAATCACCAAGCTTTCGCATGCGGGAGTGGGAGCCTATCTATGCGCCAGAGGAAGCTACAATTCCCATTCCTCCATCCTTAGCCGGGCTCTGAAAATTGTAGCTATTGCCAATATCCCCAATCTGCTACAAGTAGTGCAGGATGATGACAATCTCATCGTGGATGGAGACGAGGGCAAGCTTATCGTTAATCCCGATGATGAAACCATGGAATACTATGTGCAGAAAATTCAAGTGGAGGAACTGCTGCGCCAGAAACTGGAACGGCTGAAGGTTTCTGCCTCGCAAACCCTGGATAAACGCACCATCACTCTTCTCACCAATATCGGCCTGCCTGAAGAACTGGATACGATACTAAATCTCGGTTGCGACGGGATTGGCCTTTTCCGCACCGAGTTTCTATACCTTTCGCGTCAGAACCTCCCAACTGAAGATGAGCAGTTTGAAATCTACCGTAACTTGGCAGAAAGGATGGCTCCGGCAGAGGTTACAATCCGCACTTTCGATTTGGGCGGTGATAAGCTTGCTCCCTTTGGCTTGGGAACTCCGGAGGACAATCCCTATCTGGGCAACCGGGGAATCCGTTTTTCCCTTATGCATCACGACCTCTTCAATACCCAGCTTCGTGCCATTCTGCGGGCTTCGGCTTTTGGCAAGATCAAAATCATGTTTCCCATGGTATTGGATGCCGAAGATTTCAAGGAGGCCAAGCGCTTTTTCAATAGGTGTCAGGAACAGCTTTATTCCGAGGGCGTAGCTTTTGATAGCTCCATTCCTCTGGGAGCTATGATCGAAATCCCCTCTGCAGCTTTGGAAGCAGATGCACTGGCCAGAGACTGCGATTTCCTTAGCATCGGTACCAACGATTTGGTGCAATATACCCTCGCTGTAGATAGAAACAACGAACATGTATCACGTTATTACATTCAGCATCATCCAGCCGTGCTTTCCCTGATCCGGCATACCATTCTCAGCGCAGCCAAATTCAGCACTCCGCTTTCCATTTGCGGGGAGATGGCTTCCATGCCGATCTACGTTCCCCTGCTAATAGGGATGGGAATTACCGAGCTGAGCGTAAATCCCCTGAATTACTTTTTGGTGAAGGCTATCGTACAAAAGTGTGATGCCAGACTCACCAAGCTGATCACCCGCTTCAATTTCTCACGCAGCGTGCATGAAGTGGAGCAATTCATCTACAAAGAACTGAAGCACTATTATCAAATCCAGGAGGAATCATGATCCGTTACGAGTATCACAATCTTATAGCTTCTCCACATTTTCCTGCCGCTCTGCCCTCTGAGATGCTGACCGAATATCAGCAGCAGGTTACTCAGGCTCACGACGAGATTCTTTCTGACAAAGCCGCCAATATCTTGGGATTCTATGATCTTCCGGAACGCGATATAAGCCCCATCACCGATTTTGTGAAGGGCAAAAGCGAACGCTTCGACACCATGGTGGTATTGGGAATCGGAGGTTCAGCGCTGGGTAACCGGGCTCTCTATTCTGCACTAAAAACCGAGCGGAACCTGCCTCGCAAGCTATTTGTTTACGATAATGTAGATCCTGTTTTTCTGCACGAAATATTACAGAGCATCGTTCTGGATAAAACCATCTTTAATATCATCACCAAAAGTGGCACCACCGCGGAAACCATGGCTGGATACATGATCTTAACCGATCTGATAAAGAAAAAATACCCCCATGACTACCAATCTCGCATCGTGATCACCACCGACAAAGAGAAGGGATTTCTGCGCCAGATGATAAAGAACGAAGGCTATGCTTCCTTTGTGGTTCCCGATAACGTGGGCGGACGTTTCAGCGTGCTAACCGACGTAGGCTTGGTATCTTCCGCTTTCACCGGCATGGATATTGCAGAGATGCTGAAAGGGGCAGCAGCCATGCGTGAACGCTGTAATGACCCCGAAATAATGAATAATCCCGCCTATTTAAATGGCCTCATCCACTTCCTGTATTTGCGTAAAGGCAAAAATATCAGCGTGATGATGCCCTATGCCAATGCGCTGTATGACTGTGCGGATTGGTATCGCCAGCTTTGGGCAGAAAGCCTGGGCAAACGTCACGACCGCAAGGGCCGCGAGGTTTTTGTGGGCCAAACTCCCGTTAAAGCTTTGGGTACCACCGATCAGCATTCCCAGGTTCAGCTTTACACGGAGGGGCCCAATGACAAAGTTTTCACCTTCCTCACCGTGGAAAACTTCACCCACGATTACACTATTCCCGATCTGCATCCCGACCGCGAAGAAGTAAGCTATCTGGGTGGTCGCAAACTATCCGAACTGCTTAATGCCGAGCGATTTGCCACGGAAATTGCCCTCACCAAAGCCATGCGTCCCAATGCCAATCTGGTTTTCCCGGTTCTGGATGAATATCACCTGGGAGAATTCATCATGCTTTACGAAATCCAAACTGTTTTCACCGGCAAGTTACTGAATATCAATCCTCTGGATCAGCCGGGAGTGGAAGCAGGTAAGGTTGCCACCTACGCCCTGATGAATAAAAAGGGATTCGACCAGGAACGGGCAGAAATAGACCAGTACAAAAGGGAGCATGGGCTGTAGTTTGGGAAAGGGAGTAGTGGCGGTTTCCAAACCGCCATACCAGGATACAAACACATAGTGATTTCTAACTACAGAGAAAAGCAGAGTATTTATTTAACAACGAGGAAAAGAGAAAAGAGGGTTTGTTAATAATGGTAAAATAAGGTAATTCAGGTCGATCAGGTTATCAGAGTTCCATTCTTCATCTGTGTAATCCGTGAAATC
>CAZSST010000127.1:0-7244 GCA_964609575.1 uncultured Candidatus Cloacimonas sp. | reverse complement strand
CGAGATCATCATTCCGCTGGATTTTGATGAAAATGAACTGGTGGTGAAAGAAGCCAGCATGCCCATTCTGGAACCAGGTACCATGATCCGCATCATCCGTCAGCCCCACTTTGGCCGCATTGCCAAGGTTACGGCATTACCGGAAGAGCTTACCAAGGTGGAATCAGAAACCCTGGTGCGTATTCTGGAAGGTGAATTTGAAGATGGCACCAAGTTCCGCATGCCGCGTGCCAACGTGGAAGTAATCGAATCATAGAAAGACTATAGAGGGATAATACATGGCCAAGTATCTTATCGTAGGTGGGGTAGCCGGCGGGGCAACCGTGGCGGCACGTCTGCGTCGTCTGGATGAAAAAGCGGAGATCATTATCTTCGAACGGGGAAGCTATATCTCCTATGCCAATTGCGGTTTGCCCTACTACATCGGGGGCATCATCAGTGAACGCGACCGGCTTTTTGTGCAAACTCCAGAGAGTTTCCATGCACGGTTAAACGTGGATATTCGCATCGAGCAGGAAGTAATTGCCATCGACCGCAATGCCAGGCAGGTAACTGTTCGTCGCAAGGACGGAACCGAGTATCAGGAAGCCTATGACAAGCTGGTGCTTTCTCCGGGTGCCGATCCCTTGCGTCCTCCCATTCCGGGAATCAACGACGAGTGCATCTTCACGCTGCGCAACGTTCCCGATACCGACGCCATTCAGGAATTCATCAAAAGCCGCCAGGTGCAGCACGCCGTAGTGGTGGGAGCAGGATTTATCGGCCTGGAAATGACCGAGAATCTGCATCATCGCGGCATCCGGGTTACCATCGTGGAGATGGCGGAGCAGGTGATGACCCCTCTGGATTATGAAATGGCCGCTTCGGTGCATCAGCACCTAAAGACCAAGAACGTGGAATTTTACCTGAAGGATGCCGTTAATTCCTTTGTGCGCGAACCGGGTGGACTGGAAGTTCGCCTGAAGAGCGGACGCACCATTCATGCCGACATGGTGATCCTCTCCATCGGGGTACGTCCCGATAGCGCGCTGGCAGAAGCTGCAGGACTGGAACTGGGCCTCAATAAAGGCATCAGGGTAAATGAATTTCTGCAAACCAGCGATCCCGATATTTATGCCCTGGGCGACGCCATTGTCTATCCCAATCCCATCACCAAACAGGAAGGTTTAACCTACCTGGCAGGGCCGGCAAACCGCCAGGGACGCCTCGTGGCCGATAACATTGCCAGGGGAAATGTCCGCAAATATCAGGGCAGCATTTCCACCGCCATTGCCAAGGTTTTTGATCTCACCGTGGCCGCTACCGGAGTGGCCGAAAAAGTATTGCGCAAAGCGGGAATTCCCTATATCTCTTCCATCATCCATGCTTCCTCGCATGCCGGCTATTATCCCGATGCCTTACCCATGACAATCAAGATTCTTTTTGCTCCGGATAATGGCAAGCTCCTGGGAGCTCAGATCGTAGGTTTCGACGGCGTGGACAAGCGTATCGACATGCTGGCGCACATCCTGAAGCATGGCGAAACCATCTATGAGATGCAAGAGATCGAGCATGCCTACGCGCCACCATTTTCCAGCGCCAAAGACCCCGTTAATCTGGCTGGCATGGTGGCAGAAAACATCGTGAAAGGCTTGATGAAGATAATCCATTGGGACGAGATTCGCGCTCTGGATATGCGCGATACACTGCTGCTGGATGTGCGCACCCCCGATGAACATGCTCTGGGAACCATCGAAGGCAGCCTCAATATCTCTGTGGATGAGCTGCGTAAGCGTATTTCCGAAATCCCCGCCAATAAGAAGATCATCCTGTTTTGCGGCACCGGACATCGTTCCTACTTCGCCACCCGTATCCTGATGCAGAATGGCTTCAAAGAAGTTTACAATCTCAGCGGCGGCTACCTCACCTATGAAGTGGCCACGCAGAAACAAAGCAACGAAGATATCTTTGGCAAAGATTACATCGGCAAAGACGATCACATCTATCAGGGTAAGGAAGAACCAGCCCCCTCAATCCCCGGAAAAACCGTGTCTGCAGATGCCTGTGGATTGCAATGCCCCGGTCCCATCATGCGCCTGAAGCTGGAAATGGACAAGCTGGAAGCGGGCGATATCTTGAATATTGCTGCTTCTGATCCAGGCTTTGCCAAGGACGTTCCTGCCTGGTGCACCATGACCGGAAACAAGCTTTTGGACATTAAAACCGAAGGTAAAAAGATCATCGCCAGCGTGCAAAAGGGCGGTGCGGCAATTCTGGAAGCTGGTATGGGCGGTGGTAGAAACAAGACCCTTATCGTCTTCAGCGACGATCTGGACAGGGCTTTGGCCTCCTTCGTGATCGCTAATGGCGCGGCTGCCACCGGCAAGAAAGTAACCATGTTCTTCACCTTCTGGGGTTTGAACGTGATCAAGAAAGCGGGAGTGGCCAAAGCCGATAAGGACATGATGGGCAAGATGTTTGGCATGATGCTTCCTAAAAGCTCCAAAGGCCTGGGGCTCTCCAAAATTAATTTTGCCGGCATGGGTCCCGTTTTGATGCGCAAGCGCATGAAAGACAAAAATGTGGATTCCCTGGAATTGATGATTATGCAAGCTAAACACGCAGGCGTGCAAATGATTGCCTGCCAGATGAGCATGGACATCATGGGCGTGGATGCCAGCGAACTGATCGATGGTGTAACCATCGGTGGCGTTGCAACCTACCTGGCGGAAGCTGAACAAGCCAATCTGAATCTGTTTATCTGATTCCCATGGAATTATAATATAAAGGGCTTTTCGTGATGTTCACAGAAGCCCTTTTATCTTTGCAACCTATATAAACAAGCTGAGGTAACAAGTATGAAGACTCAATTCGCACCCTGCGGTATCGATTGCTCTGTCTGCGATGCCTATATCGCCACCCAATCACAAGATTCTGCCCTAAAACAGAAACTGGTGGACGGCTATAAAGAAAACATGGGCAAAGATATCACCTTTGCCGAACTCGATTGCGATGGCTGTCCCTCTGAGGGCAGGCATATTGGCTTTTGCACCGTGTGCGGAATCCGTAAATGCGCCTTTGACAAGGGCTATGCCACCTGTGCCGAGTGTGCCGATTTCCCTTGCGAAACGGGTAGCTTTATCTGGACAGAAGGTTCCACCTCCAAAGCTAATCTGGAGAAACTGCGCATGTAGTGGCGGTTTCCAAACCGCCATAATAACTATCCCAAGCATACCACATGTAGTGGCGGTTTCCAAACCGCCACTATAACTATACCAATATAGAATAATACTCGGCATCTAACCCAGAACCATCCCAGAACCAACCAAGATTCATCGTAAGTCGCGATCCTGTTTGATTCTGAGATATATCACATTTGCGATTGAACCTGAATAATGCTATGGGAATTAATGATGCCAATGTAACTTCATGCTGATGTTGGACCTGAATGGCCTCATGGACTTCACACGCAGGCAGATAATCGTGCACGGCTTTATATCCCAAACCGCCATATGATATGTAAAAGAAGTAGTATGTTTAGGCGGTTTTAACTCCAATGCCTCAATTGGTTTGAAAGCACCTTGCATAAAAGACAGTTGCACATGGCTGCATAGCTTGTGTGAAATGGCGTTTTGAGTCCCATCGGGACGTCAGTTTAGATAGAAATGAGTGCCGTTCAGTTATCTGAGTCCCATCGGGACGGCAGTATAGATATTGCTAATTTGAAGATAAACATGAATATATTCATCTAAACTGTCGTCCCTACAGGACTCAAATCTGCGTTTTAATCGCCAGTCTATCTAAACTGCCGTCCCGATGGGACTGAAGGGACAATGCCACGGTTTTTCAGACATCGCACCAGCTCTGTAGCCGGGGACACGGATTGTTCAACGGTCTTTTAAAAAAAGACCCGGCATTACACCGGGTCTTTATATTCACTTCAGCGAAGCTATCTCACTGTGAAACTCTCACAGCTTTAGCTCTCACAGCTATAGCTCTCACTTACTTCGCCATAATCATTTTCTTCGTGGAGCTATATCTGCCGCTTGTCATGCGATACATATAGATACCGCTGGAAACAAGCTGACCATGGCTATCTCTTCCATCCCAGGCAAGCTGGTAGAAGCCAGGGGAATCGTGAGTGGCATTGAAGCTACGGACGAGCTGGCCTTTCAGGTTAAATACATCGATAGCCACATTTCCTGCTTCCTTCAGGGAATAACGCAGATTGGTATTTGGATTGAAGGGATTGGGGAAGGCACTCAACAGCTTAGTGCTAAGTTGAATTTCAGGTTGTTCCGGTTCTTCGGCCAGGTTACCGATAACTACGCTAAGGGGTCCGAAGAATTGGGAGATTCCACCTAAAGATAAACTTTCCAGCCAATAGTAGTATTGCATGTTATTATAAGCTTCGAAATCCGAATATAAATAGCTCATCTGCGTGCCATTGGCAGCACCGTCGTTGATGATCTGAGCATTTATCTTTAAAGCAGCATTCAATTCATTACTTTCTGCACGATACACGTTGTAGCCAGCATGGTCGGTCTCTGATTCGGACACCCATTTCAAGGTAACAAAGAGATCCGAAGAAACAGTAGCGGTGAAGCTGCTAAGCTCCACGGGCAGAGTTTGATTATCGTTAATCACCACTGTGGCCGCGCCCTTGGCATCGAAATTTACATCCTGGAAGGTGTAGCTGGATGTTAAAGCAGCGATGGGATTGGGACCATCAAAGAGCTGATTTCCCACCATGATCCAGCAATACCAATCCGTGGACCAACCTGTAGGTCTGTTTACGGTTACGTTCCAGATTCCGGAAGCGGTAACGGTGTAAATCTGAGCTGGAAGACCGGAATCTTCACCAAGAAGATCAGAGGGTACAGTTCCACCCTCAACCACAGTTACGCCATCGGGAAGGGGAGTTTGATCATCGCCGTCGATTACGATCTCTTCCGGAGCTACATCGATAAGGACATCGTCAATAAAGATGTTATTTCCATAGCCGCTTGAGCCCTCAAATATGATATATCCAATGTTACCCGGTTCTTTCATCCATAACGAGGGGATCGGGAAGCTGTATTGATACCATCCCGCTTCATCAACAAACGGTTCTAATTCGAGGCTGCGGTAAATCGTTCCCAAATACACCACATCGGAAAGATCAGCCCTGACGCTGCCATATACATTTACCATATCAAGGTTGGTAGGATAACCGCCATCACGATACATCCAGAAGCTAACTTCGTAATTCAGATCTGAGAAGCTGATGGGAGGAGTAACCAGGATACCTTCGGTATTGGGTTGATAGGAGAAGCAGTTATATTTCGCCATACCTTCGCCACTATGGGGCATACAATCCGGATAGGTTCCCACCAGGGTTCTTTCCCACAGACCAGCAGAGGTCCCGGCAGTTTTAATATTCGTCCAACCCGTGGGAGGGAAAGAACTGCCATCGAAGCTTTCTGCAAAGGGGAAGGTGCTGATTGCTGAATCATAACCTTCACCGGTAAGGGGAATATTGTGAGTTGATTTGGCACCATTACCTCTGGCAAATTTGCCACCGGCAACATTATCGATGATCTGCAGTGAAGCACTGAACATCCCCTCTGCTACGGGAGTAAAATTCACGGTGATATTAGCCGTGGCATTTCTTCCCAATGTGATGTCCTCTGCAATGGGATCCAGGGTAAAGAGAGCAGCATCAGTACCGGTAATGGTGATATCATCTTTATCGATGAACAGGGTGCCGCCTCCAGTATTGGTAATGGTAAACATCTTATCTACCCGATAATCTGGCTGCACCTGACCATAATCATGGCTGGCGGGATCGATGCTGAAGATGGGATCTGCGGCCAGCGGAGTTGCAGTTAGATTCAGGCTGAATTCAAAGGATTGGGGAGTAGGCCAGGTGGAAATGATGAGGAAATAGGTTCCGGCAGGCAGAGAATCAATATGCATTACTGCCGAAGTGCCTGTACTGGTTGCAGCTCCAAGCACTGGAGCAGGAGTGGTGGCATTGGGAGCTGTTTGCACGATAAACATCCCAATCCAACTTCCTGTTACGGCAGTCAAGGTACCATTGATCTCGCTTTCCTGTTCCATGGTGAATCTCAGAACCATGTCATCGCCATCAAGATAATTCGAGGATGGATTTATCCAGGTGCTGCTGTAGTCATCTCCATACAGTGAAGTATCATCGCCAAAGTCAACAATAGGAAGGGTTACAATCAGGGGATTTTCATAGGTTGAACCTGCAGGACGGGCATATCCCTCTCCGAGGAGATCAACGGTGTGAATTGACTTTCCGCCGATATTATCTTCTATGGTAATAGTGCCAGTGTATATCTGAATCGCAGTGGGATCGAAAAGCACGGTGAAATTGGTGGAAGCACCTGCAGCTATTTCCATCGCGGGAGGAGTGGAAATGCTAAAATTGTCTGCTCCAGCAGTTACACCAATACTGGATAGGACTAAAGGAGCAGCACCGGCATTGGTAATAGTGAATTGCTTTTGAGCAGTGCCGATAATATCCACCTGGCCAAAATCCCATTCGGTAGGGGAGATCTCAAATACAGCTTGAGTGGGGATGTTTTCAATAGTAACATCATCCACATACAATCTCCAGCCATTTGCAGGTTCATTCTTTCTGGTGAAGGAGATATAGCAGGTTCCGGTAAATGCACTCAAATTCACTGTATACTCCGCATAGGTAGTGAAGTTAACCGGGGTGGAGGGCAGCAGAACGTTCGTGAAGGCACCTGCCGTGGGGGTGGTGGTAGATAGGAGAATCGAGATCTCATCGGGCTCTCCGGTGGATTGACACCGAGTCCAGAACTTCAGTTTTTGATTCCCTGTTAACACCACAGGTGGAGTTACCAGATAATCATCGTTTGTGGCATTATAATCAGTGTACATCATTGCGCAATTAGGAGCGGAATAAGGATTGCTTGCATAAGAAACCCACTTGTCTCCATCAGCATTGTTATCTAATACTGACCAACCCAAAGGCATCGCAGGGGTAGTTACGGCATCGAAATTCTGGTAATATGGAAATGCTGAGATAGTGGGATCATTCATCACTGCGAAAGACCATACAGGAAGCTCAGCTTGTGAAGATGCATAGCCATTGTCATTATGGGGATCTACCTTCCAGTAATAGGTTTGGCCATAGGTTAATGCTCCAGGGATGTAGGTAGTCCCAGGCTGCAGAGTGCTAACTACGGTCACGGGGGGATTAGCTGTTCCGAAATAAACATCATAGGCTG
>CAZSST010000126.1:0-7279 GCA_964609575.1 uncultured Candidatus Cloacimonas sp. | reverse complement strand
GGAAGAGCGAAAACCTCTAAGCTCCAGAGTGATAGCCGCATAGGTGCTGCCTGAGATCACAGCGGCCAGGGCGGAAATGGCCAGGAGTTTATACAAGTGCATACGCTTGTTCAATTTCAGCTTGCTTATTTCTATTCCACGAAGCCGCAAGGTGGTCATGAAGCCTTTTAATTGCGCCAGAAACATAGGTACGAGGTGCACCCCGTAGGAAAGCATGAAGCTGAATTCTTCGGGGAGGCGCAAAGTGGCAAAGGCAGCTTGAAATTGCGGGAAGCTTAGCGCGGCCAAAGCCTTGCTGCAAAGGATTACAGTGGTTATCCTCAGCGCAAAAACCATGCCCCAATACAGCCCTGTAGAGCTTAATCGCAGCCAACCATATTCCCAGAGAATTTTTCCCTGGCGATTGAAGAGAATCTGAATGATCGCCAGCGACAGTAGCAACGGAAGGCTGTTCCAGATGCTTTTCAGCACTGCATAAACTCCGCCTTTGATTCTAAGCGCAGCATATCCCATGCTTAGTAGGGTTATTAATAACAATTGCAGAGGATTACCCAGGATAAACACCAGGCTGCTGAAGAGCAGGCAGATAAAAACGTGGATCAAGGGGTGCAGCTTGTTCATTTAGCACCCTCGCTTATCTGGCCTGTATGCAGCCTCAAAATGCGGCCAAAGATGTTCTGCTCATACCCGTGTTCATGCGAAACAATCAGCATTCCGGGGTGGGTTTTGCTTTTTCGGAAGAGCAGTTCCGCCAGCCTCTGGGCAGCAGTTTTGTCCAGGGAGGCAAAAGGCTCATCCAAAATCCAGAATTTGTCCATCAGGTAGGGAAGAATGCGCTGTGAACATTGTTTTTGCATGCCTCCGGACATTTCTGAGAACAACAAGGTATCGCTAAACGGATTTTCCGGAAGGGTGGGGATGGCGATACGCCAGATTTCCCAATCATGCTGCGGATTTATCCCCAGGAGGTTGGCTCCGGTATGCTGGTCTTGATAGAAAACGCTTTGAAAAGTATCCGTGCTTACTCCGGAAATTTGCTTTCCGGCAATGCTAATCACTCCCTGACGGGGGCGCAGCATACCCATGATCAGCTTTAGCAGCGTGCTTTTTCCGCAGCCGTTGCTGCCAGTAAGCAACACATTTTCGGTGGCCTGGAATTCATGATACAGGCCATTATATAGTTCGCTTCGGCCGGGATGGCTAAAGAATAGCTTATCAATCTTGATCATACTTGGGGCAGGAATCCAGATCAAACACAGTATCGGCCTGGGATAAAAGCAGGGGATGATGCTCGGCAAAAAGGACGATTCTACTGCGTGCTTTCAGGTCGGCTATCCAATCGCAGAGCAGCTTTAGCGAGCTATCTGCCAAACCCCGGGCAGGCTCATCCAAAAGGTAAAGAGGAGGATCGAGGGCTTCTGCCATGGCGCATTGCAGCAGGTTTTGCTGTCCGGCGCTAAGGGTTTGGGGAGCTTGCCACAATTCATGTTGTAATCCAAAACGCGCCAGCGCGGCATCTATCCTTTGCCTTAGCTCTGCCTTTGGCATTCCCAGGTTTTCCAAGGCAAAGGCAAGCTCTGCTTCACAGGTGGGGAAGAAGAATCTGTTGCTGAAATCTGCGGGAGAATACCAAAGGTAGCGGAACTTTTCTTTTAGGGGAATCTGCCGGAGGTCTGTGCCATGAAGCGTGATGGAGCCGGTAAGCGTAGCTTTAATATATTCTGGGATTACCCCCGAAATGCAATTCAGAATAGTGGTTTTTCCACTGCCATTGGCACCTTTCAGCACTGCGGAAATGCCCGGAGCAAGCTTCAGACAAATGCTCGTAAAAAGCTTCCGATCTCCGTAAGTGAGCTGCAAATCCTCAATCTTCAGCATCAGAACAGTTCGAAGTACAGCGTTCCTTCAAATACTTGCGGTTCGGCCAGGGCATCGGTAAAAGCCATCACTTCTTCTCCCGAAGAGTAATGCAGGCGAAAATGCAAATCGGAATTATAGTCCCAATCAAGGGCTTTGGCAATGCTGATGAGGCTGTTCATCTGGCCTTGGTCGATTAGCGCGGTATTCCCGCTTTGGAGGTAAATAATGTCTTTTATCCACATCCCTCCGGGAATCTGAGGGCTTTTCAGATTGAAGGTACCCTCGTCGGTTTTTTGCAGAACGGCACCTTCCAGATGTAAGGGATACTCCAGATTTTGTTTCAGGCCATCCCGGGTTACCAGAATCACCTGATAGTAGTTATTTTCTTCAATTTTAGCGAGGATATCACGGAAGTAATAGCCTTTTATTTTAATGAAGGGTTCGGGATCGTTATGCAGCTTCAGTTCTTTTAGGAATGGCTTCAGCAGCAGCATCTTTTCCGGCCTGGGAATGGGAGAAAAGTTTTCCAGCACAATGCGCTGCAGGTTTCTGATCCATTGCATTTCACGTAATTGGGGAAAGATCAGCCTTAGGGAATTGCCATCAAAGCGTACACCGTCCTGAGCAACCACCAGCCAGCTTTGCAAGGTGTCAAATTCGGCCTTGGTGATAGTAACCAGATAGCGATCGTCTGATTCAAAACGTATCGAGGAAAAGGGGCCCAGATTCTGTTCTTGCAGCCACTTATCAAAACGCACTCCCTGCCAGCTGTTGTTTCGCACCACGCCATCCTTTTCGCGGGTGGTGCTTAGTTCTTCGGTTTGTAGTTTATGTAGCTCAGAATTCAGGTAAATGTGGCTAAATCCATTCGTGTCCACTATCTCCAGGGCGTTCAGGGACAGAAAGCAAAGCGCGGTGAGCATCAGAGTAAGTAAAGCTTTCATTATATAATCCTATATTTTGCAAGTGCTTGAAAGATTCCAAAGGATAGATATGCTCCCATAATTCCGGAAGCCGTGGCAAAAAGCACATTCATCGTTACCAGCAAGGGAGGTAAGTGGAAGAAAATCACTCCAGTAACCACCGCACCGGTGATATTGGCCAGAGTGCAGATCAGCAGATGCGTAAATATCTTATGCGGTTTGTGATATGCATGATAAGCCAAGTCTGCCACCATCCCCGGAAGAGGATAACTAACCAGAGAAAAAATGCCCTGCTTGCCTGCCATGCCCACTAATAGTACTAACACCGCCTGAAGTATCCCGAACACGGTTCCTGTATATTTCTTGTTCACCACCGTTACTGCCAGGCTTAGCCACATCATGTAAAATCCTCCGGCAAAGGAACCTCCGGGAATTCCAAGGGGTGTGGAAATTAGCTTGGAAAGGGGGCCTACGATTGGCTTAACAGCTATTCCCAGCGCAGCGATGGCTGTAATCAGAATAAGGTCTTTGGCAGAAAAGCGATCGAGGAATTTCACAGCAGCCTGTGCATTGTTCCCGAAGCCATATCAAGCTGAAAAAGCTCGATGCCTGCTTCCCGAAAAAGCTGTTCTGCCAAGGCATCGGGATATGTTTCGCTAACGTAAACGGTTTTGATTTCGGCATTAATAATCAGTCTGGCACAGATGCTGCAGGGCTGATGGGTGCAGTACAAGGCAGCCCCACGCGTGGAGGAACCATTGATGGCAGCCTGGATGATGGCATTTTGTTCGGCATGCACACCTCTGCACAGCTCATGTTTTTCACCGGAAGGAACGCCTTGCTGTTCACGCAGGCAACCGGTTTCCGCACAATGGGGAATGCCTTTGGGGCTGCCATTGTAGCCTGTGGCAATCAGCTGATTGTCGCGAACCAGAGCTGCACCAACGGTACGGCGCAAACAGGTGCTACGGGATGAGGCCAGATGGGCCATTTGCATAAAGTATTGTTGCCAGGAAGGTCGTTTATCCATGTTTTCCCCTATGTTTACAGCTTTATCATTTGCAGGATGTCGTAAAAATCATGCCGTTTATCAGTGATGTCGGTTTTTTCACGCTGTTCCAAATACCATTTATTCAGATGATCTTGCTGCACTTTTTCTGTGGCTTCCCGCATCAGACGTTCTTTATCCTGCTCCCACATAGCGGGATCGGGATGCTGACGTGCCGTGGGAGTAGCCAGATACCAATGCCGGTCTTTTTCCACAAGGGGAGCGAATTTACCCACTTCGGTAGCCAGGATATGTTCGTTTAGTTTTGGTATCTTACCCAGAGGCTTTATTTCAGAATCGATGGTAATGCCTTCCGCTTCCACGATGCTAAGGCTATCCTTGCGAGCTGCTTCCAGATAATCTTCGGGCTTATGGTTTTTTATAAATTCCTGAGTATAAACGTCCATGGTGTACATACGTTTACGGCGAGTTGCCACGATTACGATCTCATCTTTTTTGTAGGAAAAATCCTGATAGAATTCGCCGGTTTCCCTGTCCACTTCGCATACGAAAACATCGCCGGTGAGGGCATAATAGATAGGGGGGAGGGATTTTGGGGGATTGGCAAAAGCAAAGGTTTTAAGGTCGTTGGCACGTCCGATATTGGGAATAATCTCATCGCTTTCGGCAAAAAGTCCGCTTTGTTCCAGGGGAATGTTCATCTCCGCGGCAGCTTTTTCCAGGCCTATTTCCAGAGCCCGGTTATAAAGCTCGGTACTTCTGGCCTTATTCTCTTTGGTGCGGGCTTCCTTATCGTCCCCTTTGAACGGTCCCATGAACCGGGCAAATAGATAGCCCCGGCCACTGCTTTTTTTGTAATCTTCTTTATTTGCTTCGTAGTACATCAGCGCTTCTTCATCTGAGATGGTGATATCCGTCAGCTTGGTGTAATCAAAATGAATTATGGCAGCGGACGCAGTGTTATTGGCTTTGTTCCAATCTCTGGCCACACTGTCCGGATCAGCGCTCACCTCACTCTTGATGGTACTGATCAGCTTGTTATAAGCATACATATCGCGGGTGTAGTCCAGAACGTCTTTCTTAAAATCAGGATGTTCCCGAAGCGCTTGTTCATATTTCTTGCGGTCGAATTTGCCATTGGTTTGAAAGTCTTTTATATCCTGCACTCCAGCGGGGATATTAACCAGGATGTGCTTTTCCAATTCGGTGTTGGTAACTTTTATTTTTCCGGCTTTAATGGCTTGATCGTAGATGTACATCCCCACCAGCTCTTCCCAATATTGATTGTTCAGGCGGATGCTATCCTGATGGGTGAAGGGTTTATCGGCTTTATGATATTGCAGATAAGCCTTGAAGCCATCATCATACTGCTTGTAATTATAGCTGCGGTCTCCCACTTTGGCTACCAGTGCTTGGGGATCATGATTCTGGGCAGAGATTAGTCCCCCGAAAATCAACAGGCACAAGGTCATGATGTATCGCATACGGATCATTATTACTCCTGAAACATGCTGAGGCTTTGCCAGCCCTGCTGTAAGCAATACTTTTCAGCGGGCAATTTCATGCAAGGAAAAAGATTGTAGGGCTCTACGCAAGGGAGCCAGATATCACAAGTCCGATATTCCTTTTCCAGGTGGTGCCCATGCGATCACCATGCTTATGCCCGGGAATCGCATAGGTGTCTAAACGAAACGCATTGATTTTGGAACGAATAGGGGAGTGCTTGGCACAAAAAAACCCAAGGCCACGAGTGACCTTGGGTTTGTAATATAGGTTATATGGTATTATTTGGAGAGCAGCATCTTGCGAGTGATGCTCTTGCCGGCGTTATTAACTTTGTAGAAGTACAGTCCGCTGGCCACAGGGCGATTGTAATCGTCCATGCCATTCCAAACCACGCTCTTCTTTCCGGAAGTCATGTCCTGATTGATCAGGCTGCGAACGAGCTGACCTTTCAGGTTATAGATCTTCAGGCTGGTGATGCCACTTTCGGGCAGATTGAAGGAAATGGTGGTTTCGGGATTGAAGGGATTCGGGAAGTTATTGGCTTCCAGAACCAGGGACGGTGCATTGGGATCTTCATTGGCCACACCGGTGTAAACCAGAGCGCGCATCATCACTTCACCTTCGGTTACAGGTTCCCAGGCAGTGGTGATTTTCTTGTAGCTATAGCCGTGGGAGCTGGTATCCAGTCCTATCAGAGCAGCATTTACGGTTTCCAGAATTGCCAGGTAGAAGGAGCCATCGGCCACCACTACTTCGGTAGGCAGAGTAATGTAGTTCCAGCCTTCAGTAACGGAGGTGGCAGGATATTGATACTGTGCCATCTGGGTTCCGGGCATACCATCGGTGCCATCATTGTCATAAACGCGAATGATGATTCCGGCAGTACCGGGGGTGTGAACAAAGAGTTTCACCCATTTTACATTAACGGAACCGGCGAATTCATACTTTACAGCCATCAGCTTGGTGGAGCCAACAGAATAGCCTTGTTCGGCAGTACCGTCGTCATGGCTGAATTCTGCATGCAGAGGAGGCAGCACGAAGGTGGAAACGGTATTGGAAGGATTGGATTCGTTGGTACCGTACATGGCGGTTACATAGTAGGTATGCACTCCACCGGTAACGTTGGTATCGGTGAAAGTAAGCACAGTGCCGGCAACCTGATTCAGGAAGGTGCCATCGCGGTAGACCTTATAAGCGGTAACTTCGCGGTCTTTGCTTTGTCCACTAACGGCAAGAGCGCCGGTGGCAAATTGTTCGTTCTGAGGAAGTTCGCCAAGCACATATTCGCGGCCAGTGGCATCTGCTACGTACACCCGGATATTCCAGTTATAAGTAAGGGTGGGAGCAAGGGCGCTAAGAGTAGTCCAGGTGCCCTGGAAACGCATCATGTTGCCATAACCTTCCACTTGAGGACCGGCATCGCAACCCGCAGGATAACCGGTGGTGGTATTGCAACGGTATCCAGCCATGATCTGAGTTCCGGCAGGAATGGTGAAAGGAGTGGTGAGAATAATTTCGTTCCATTGGTTAATTGCGGTGGGGGTGAAGGCTTGGTCAACAACCAGGGTATTGGTTGTGCCGGTCCAGATGCGGGCTGCATAGGTGCAGTTGGCTTCGTTTGGCCATACCTGGATTTTGGTGATATTCATGCCCACATAGGGATAAATGCTGTTCACATCACCCACGGCATCCCATTTGGCAGCTACGTCAAAATCTGCTGCTGCGCCGGTGCCGATGGAATCGTTGTTTTCACCATCATAGTGAATCCAGCCTTCTTCTCCGCCGCCGCCACCACTGCCTGGGGCATCCCAATTAAGGGTAACGGCATTGCCACTAACCACTGCTTCCAGATTTTCCGGAGCTGCTACCACGATATCGTTGTAAATCTTGAAATCGTCGATCATGATTCCGGTACCATTGGGGGTGTCGGCATCAGATTGGAAATACCAGCGGAATTGAGCAGTCTGGCCATGATAATCGG
>CAZSST010000125.1:0-7331 GCA_964609575.1 uncultured Candidatus Cloacimonas sp. | reverse complement strand
AGGCCAGTTTCAGCTCTGGTCTGGTGCTGGTTATAAGCAATTCTGCCAGTAGCTCCTTATCTTGTAATTCCACCCGTTGCTGAATAAGATATTGTAAAACTATCTGGGCAGCTTTATCTGAATCATGCTGCAAGTAATCTTGTGTTGCCTCGCTAAAACTTGGCATCTCTCAAATCCTTCAGCAGTATCAGCTTTATATCCAGATACTGCTGAGCCTGCTGAGGTTTCAAAGGAATAAACCTGGCCATCACAATCTCCTCAGGAAGTTCACCCCGGAATACCGCTATCTCTCCACACCTAATCTCTGCCACCTTTCCTACGTGTTTATCATCAGGGACCAGTACCAGATCATAGCATTCATTTCTCTTCAGCGTGTAGTATTCTGAAAAATACACATTTACATCCACTTGAAACTTAATAAAATTGTACATAGGAGCATATTCTGTAGCTGCCGCAAAGGGGAGCTTTTCCGGAAAATCTTCTCTGTTTACCAGTTCCAATTGCGGTATCCATAATCCCCTATCTGATAAGTGGCGTGATCGCAGCTCCAGGGTCAGTTCGTGCTCTTTGCGTCGAAACCGGTTTTCGGGACTATCCCAGGCGTTATCAAGCTTAGCTAGGAGCTTTGACTCTTCATTTAGCTTTGCCTCTACCATCTTAAGTAAATCGTGGCTTACTGCCTCAATAATATATCCACCTTCTATAGCTTCTTCGTTCAGCCAAAAGTAATTGTCTCGTTCCAATAAATACCGGGAACTACCCGAAACAAATACAAAATCGTTTTCGGAGCCCAAGCCTGTAAAATTGCTTAGCTTATAAGCCAGGAACAACCCTTCTTTGTTCTTATCGGTTATCAAACATAGAATCTCTTGCCTACCAGATACTATCACAAGAATTTGCCCTATATTGCCCTTTATCCCCTCTTCGGGTTCATCAAAGCTGAAAGTTTCTCCATTTATCCAATCACCATCCGGCAAATCGAGCTGGGGAATATCTGGTTCATCCTCTTCCAAACTGGCCAGATATAATCTATAGAGCATGTCTTTATCTATCGCTTTCATATCATTCTCCCTGGCTGGCAGTAGCACCCTTATCTTTATATGAGGTATATACTGGACATTTCTGACATAGTTTTTTCAGGAACTTCCCGATAAACAGCCGTCCCGCGTCTTCATCCATCTGGTGATCCACCATCAGCTTGCGCAGCTTGTCTCTAATCCGTTTGTGCAATTGGTAGATGTTATCCCGGTTTTCTTTTACCAGCCTTTGCGTGCCTTCCTCGCTTCCTGCATCCAGATCATGGCACAGCACGTTTAGTTCACGCTCTTTCCAGTTTTCAGAAATCAGCTTGGCTAAAAGCCCGGCTTGGCTCCTCAAGTTGATGTTATATTGAGCTCGCTCCAGGCTTATCTCAAGGGTTGTTCCCTTTACATCATACACATTTTGCAGATCTTCATGTTTACTGCCGAGTAATTCTTCCGCAAGTTCTGTCAGGCAATTCCCCGTTACTATTCTCGTAACTACGTAGAGATAGCGATTGAAAGCTTCACATTCCAGATTTTGTTTTTTCTCCTGCAGCTTTGTTTTGGCATAAATCATCTTTTGGATCAGCTTGCCCAATATGCATAATTCCAAATTTTCGTAGCTGTAATCATCTTTCATGGCAAGGTCACAGACAAGGCCATACTGCAGCCGCTTTTGCCCCAGACACATTTTCAATAGCGAGTAAACCCTGTTCATCAAAACCTTATCATTGTTCAGTAATTCCGGATTCTCCATCGCCTGCCACATAGCTTCAGTGTAATCTTGAATCTCTTTGCTATTCTCCGGATCATCTTTCCAAGCCCGATACCCGGGGATTGTCTCGTTGCTTCTGTTCATCGCCTCTTCCCACTATTTTTTGGATTGTCGCATTGCTAAAAAGCTGCCATTTTTTGTCAAACTAATCGTCTCTCCAACACGAATTACGCATGCAATACGCAGTTCGTTGTAGAGAAGCGTAGTAAAGAGTAATTCCTGCTTCGCTTTGTGCGGGTTGTATCGCTCTCCGTAGCGATTACATGGGTATCCCTATATCAGAACGCTTTCGATACAACGCTCCATTACCTGTACCCTATCATTTTTTGTCAGTTT
Source organism: uncultured Candidatus Cloacimonas sp. (assembly GCA_964609575.1). Taxonomy (GTDB): domain Bacteria; phylum Cloacimonadota; class Cloacimonadia; order Cloacimonadales; family Cloacimonadaceae; genus Cloacimonas. The sequence continues at coordinate 5,198 of CAZSST010000125.1, read as the reverse complement.
TTCTGTAACCCTCAACATATATAATTATTGAGGGCCACAGTCACTCCGGTTTCCATCTCTTGGTAATTTGGAAACCGTGGGCTGTAGGCTGAATTTATGATCCGGGAGGATTAGATGGAAAATAGCAAACTGTCTCTTATTGTCCAGGCTGATGAGATTAAGGTCAACACCTTTCATCAGTTCCGCTTAAGATTCAATTCTTTGTTTTTACAGGAAGACTATGCAGCTGCTAAAGCCCTATGTTTGGAAGCTGATCGCTTCCCTGATATTGTTGCTGCGGAAAAGATTGAGTTATCCCGCTGTTTCATGATTATCGGAGCTGTTTCGGAAGCTTTGACATGCCTGGATGAGGTATTGGGAGTAGAGCCAAAAAACCAGGAAGCATTACTCAGTAAGGCACTAATTCTGCGCACCATGGATAACTCGGAAGCATATCTTGCTCTTTTACAGCATTGCCTGAGCCTTTTCCCGGGTGAACAGAAGATTTATGAACTGATGTATCAATACTATCAGGGCCAGGGTGATAGCGAAGCCATGGAAAAGCTCATCAGCGAGGCCGAATTAAATTCCTGCCCCTTAAACCTCGCACCATTAATGAGCTCCACTACTTCACTTGATGATCAGTATCTGGGTCCCGAGTACAACGATCCGCAGCTTCTGGAAAACTATCTGTCGCTTTTCTCCGGAAGGGAAAATTATCATGCCCGACAGTGGGTTTCCGACAAAGGCAAGGTCGGCTATACTCCAGTTCCTGAACCCCTGAATACCTCTCACATCCGTAGCCACTTAATGGGCCTGTATACTTTGGGGGTATATCAATTGAATCTGCAGAGTCAGGTAAAATGGATTGTATTTGATCTGGATGTATGTAAAGATTATCTTGCCGATTTTCACGACCAGCAATTCAGGCAGTGGATTGAGGAGGGATCTCAGGGAGTGCTGAAAAAGATCGATTCCCTGATCTCGGCCTATCATCTAAAGGCCTGTTATGAATTTAGCGGCAATAAGGGTTATCATATCTGGCTATTCTTCGTAGATTTTATCAGTGCTGCTTTGGCCAGAGGCTTTGCGCAAAAAATCGCTTCCCAGTTTGAGCTTGGGTCCTATCCTCTTAACCTGGAGATTTTCCCTAAGCAGACTCGTATATCTCCCCAAAATTTCGGAAACCTGGTGAAACTACCGGGAGGAATTCACAGGCTCAGTGGCATCAGAAGTCATTTCGTTAAGCTTAATGGTAATAAACCGGATCCTATCCCCCTGAAAGAATTGCTTATCAACCCTCCCCTCATTTCCTCAGAAGCATTCATGAATGCAGTTTATTCACTGCAACCGGATTTCGGTACAATTGCAGTTTCAGGCAGCACTAATATTGATCATTCATCCTCAAATACGATCGCAAGCGAAATCACTGGCTCCAATCCCCTGGAGGATCCTCAGTGGCTTCACCTAAAAAAACACTGCCATGTAATCGCCGTTCTCGCAGATCACCTGGATCAAGAAAAAACACTATCTCCAAACCAAAAAAAAGTAATCACCTATACAGCCGGGCTCTTAACCAATGGGGCAGCCATTGTTAATGCCCTGATGGCAAAATGCACTAATGCCAATGCTGCGGATTTATTGAAATCACCTCTTAAGGGGAATCCTATTAGTTGCGCAAAGATTCGCTCACATCTCGGCACTGATATCGAAGCGGATATCTGCAATTGTGATTTCAGTGCATTGAACTCAAGCTATGACACCCCTCTTTTGCATCTATCTTCCCTATCCAACAATTCTGTAAAGTCACATGGCAATCATGATATGCTATTAAGGGACACCATTTCCCGCTATCTGGAGATTCGAAAAAAACATCATGATTACGAAAATAAACTTAATGATTTAGAAAAAACCATCTTTGATCTCTTTGCCGAAATCGGAGTAAAGCAATTTAACACCGGCTTTGGCATTCTAAAAAAGGTGGACGATGAAAAGCAATCCCGGCTTATCTTGGAATTCTAAGGAGGAATGATGCTAAACACCGATAATACGCTGGCCACAGCACAAAAACTATTCAAAGATGGTGATTATTCCAATAGCTTACCCCTTTTGGAAAAGGTTTTTTGCGAGGACAAGGATACTGCTCCCATCCTCTTTGTCGGATCAATGATGCTAACTTGCTATCAAAAATTAAAGTTATGGGATAAGGCCATCAAACTGGGAGAATCTCTCATAGCTTCTTCGGAATGCTGGGACTCCATAAAGAATTCATATGCCTGGATCTTATACTTTGGCTATTTCAAAAACCAACCCATCTGCAATCCTGAAGAAGGGGTTACCAAGATTGACCTTATAGTAGCACTGCTTGAAAAGCAACCCAATAAGCTTCCCCTGGTCCTGGCGGTATTTTCGATGATCTCCAAAGCTGAGTTGCTAAGCCCCACCTTGATTTTGCAGTTACTCGAAAAACTCGATTTTAACTCACTGCAAGATACAGCCACTCCCGCAGGAAATGGAAAAAACTTCCCTTCTCATCGTGAGCAGTATATCTGCCACTATTCCAAAGCCCTGTTCATGGCTGAAGATTATCGAAGGTGCTGCGATTATTGTAATTCAATAATCAGTGGCAGCGAAAAGTTATCTCATGATAATCGCATTTGGATTATGAGACGCTTGGCCTTATCACATTTTCACTTGCAAGAACCGGAAATTGCATATCCCATCTTGCAACAGGTTGCTTCCCAAAAACAAGATTGGTATATTCTCTTCGAATTGGCACAAATTGCTATAAGCTTGGAGAACCATGATGAAGCTCTGAGATATGCTGCCCGCGCTGCTATCACTGCAGGAAAAATGGAAATGAAGATTCACTTGTGGGATTTCCTTTTCTCATTGCTAAAAACTCATAAATACTATCAGGAAGCTGTAAAATGCTTGTCTCTGGCTGCTGCACTACGTTTTCAGCATGGGTGGAAGCTTGATGCCGGACTCTATAAAGAGCTATCTGCACTTAATCTGGAAGTGCCTGCGCTCCCGCCAGCACATGATATATTTGGCGAACTTATGCCTCGTTTACAAGACCTAACCATCGATAAAGATTCTTTTAAAGAAGGTACAGTGCAAAACATCCTTCCGCATGGCAAAGCAGGTTTTATAAGATCAGGTGATTGCTCATACTATTTCAAAGCCTCCGAGTGCCGCTTCTCTCCTTCAGAATTATCTCCAGGATTGCGCGTTAGTTTCTGCCTACAGAATAGTTTTGATCCCAAAAAACAAGTGGATTCTGAAATTGCCGTAGCCATCCAGAGGCTCTGATAATGGCAGTGGTTTATATTGCCGATCAGGGCTCTATGGTTTGTAAAAAAGGCGATAGACTCTATGTTTATCGCCAGTCCTCTCTGCTCCGCTGGTTCCATAGTAAAGATATTGTCCAGTTGATCATAGTCGGCAATATCGCCCTCAGCACCCAAACCATTACTTATCTTCTGAAATATCGTATCGACACGGTTTTTCTTACTTACTACGGTAAGTATAAGGGAAGATTGGTGGGTGAATTTGGAAAAAACGTGATGCTAAGAGTAAATCAATTTGATTACCTGCGTACAAACGATAATCGTGATTACCTGGCAAATCTCTTCGTTCGGGCCAAACTTGGCAATTCACTGGTATTACTTCGGAAACGGGCTAAAAGGAATAAAGCACAAGAAATAAAGGATGCTATTCTAAAAAATCATGGGATTCTTGAGATGCTTAATACTTCCATTTTTCCCAAACAAAACCTGCTCGGTTACGAAGGAATAGCTGCAAAAAACTATTTTGCAGCTTTCCCTGCTATAATCGCCAATCCGGATTTCCCTTTTTCAGGAAGAAATAAAAGACCTCCCAAAGATGAAATTAATGCCCTACTAAGCCTCGGATATACTTTCCTGATGAATCAGGTAATGTGTTCCGCCTATCTCTGCGGTCTCGATGTATTTTATGGTTCACTTCACGATCTGGATTATGGCAGGCAGTCTTTGGTACTCGATCTCATGGAAGAATTCCGCCCCCTGGTGGATAATATGGTACTCAGCATCGTGAATAAAAAGGAAATCCGCTTGGAGCACTTTGTTTATAACATCCTCACGGATGAAGAAAACTATGAAGATGATGATACCAAAGTCTTGCCGGTGTCTCTCTCCAAAGATGGCATGAGGATCATTATTACTGCCTTTAGTAAACTTATTAACTCCCGCCTGCAAAATAGCGATCCTCCTGGTGAGTGGACTCTGAAAGATATCCTCACCATCCAGGCCCGCAAATTGGCAGCTCACTTCCAGCAAAAAAAAGAGTATTCTGCCTTCTTATGGCAATAAATAAATCTTTATACGTGGTCGCCTTCGATATAGTTAGCAATAAAATTCGCTATCGCTGCGTTAAACAATTGCTGAAATATGGGCAGCGGGTACAAAAAAGTGTATTTGAATGTTTGTTGAACGACTCTCAATTCATAGCTATGAAAAAAGCTCTCGATGAACTGATTGATCCCGGATGTGATAGCCTTCGTTATTATCTGCTGTGTAAAAACTGCGCTGAAAATGTCCGGGTGACAGGCTTGGGACTATATACCCAGGATGAAGACCTCATTATTATTTAAATATTTAGCTTGACGAGTATCGCATTAAATTTCTAATGAGAGAATGATAAACTTGGATGATGTCAGGTAACATGAATGGAGATATTATTGAGCACCAACACCAACGAATGGGCACCATATGGTACAATGATTATCACGATATTGCCCTTATTAGCCAATTCACAACCGCTCAATATGATGCGTGCATATCTCCCTAAATCTTTGTCTTCATTGTATCCTGCTGATCCTAAATTAATTAGAATAATTAACCAAGGTTCCCCCCTATCCTCATTGTCTTATCTTGGTATCATTGTCCCAAACCAAGTAACCAGGATGCTCTGCATAAGAGCTTAAAAGACCTGCTATAGAAATGCCATTGACCCGTTTGAGGGGATTGAGACGTATTAGGCCCTAAATCGCCATAGTACTTGCGTATCTGCGGAATAGAAATGCCATTGACCCGTTTGAGGGGATTGAGACACTGTGGGCTGGAGCCATGCCCTTGAAGTTGTTGATGATAATAGAAATGCCATTGACCCGTTTGAGGGGATTGAGACTTAGAACACTCGAAAGAAACCTTTGCACGAGGGTGGAATAGAAAAGC
>CAZSST010000124.1:0-7357 GCA_964609575.1 uncultured Candidatus Cloacimonas sp. | reverse complement strand
GGCCACGCCTCCAACTTTTACCGTTCCCTTTTCACCGATAATGGTGATGGAGCCTTCAAAGTTTTTGGGATAGGTTAGCATGGTTACATTTAGCGTGGCAATGATGCCGCTGCGGAAATTGAGGATGGCACAGCCGCTATCTTCGGCTTCAATGCGGCGGGCCATGGTGGCGGTGGAGGCCATAACGCTGTCAACATTGCCCAGCAGCCAGTACATGGCGTCCACATAGTGGCTGGCCTGATTCATAAAAGCACCGCCATCAAATTCCCAGGTTCCGCGCCATTTTTCGGCGTCGTAATAAGCTTGGGGGCGCTGCCAGAAAACATTGGACTGGGCTACATAGATTCGGCCAAAGCGATTTTTATCCACTGCTCTTTTTAGCAGTTGCATGGTGGAATTGAGGCGATTTTGCTTCACAACAAAGAGTCGGACGCCATTTTGGTCGCAAGCCTGGATGAGTTTGTCGGCCGCTTCAATATTGGTAGCCATGGGCTTTTCGGTGAGTACGTTAATCTTGTGATTGGCCACATCGATACCCATTTGGGGATGCATGCCGCTGGGGGAACAGATAGAAACCAGATCAAGCTTTTCCTTTTCCAGCATTTCCAAATAGTTGGAATACAGGTTTTTAATGCCATAATTCTCGCTAACTTGCTTTAGCTTTTCGGGAACGATGTCCGAAGCTGCCACAAATTCTGCATCGGGGATTTGGGAAACCGCATCCAGATGATTTTTAGATATGCGGCCACAGCCGATAATGCCTATATGCACTTTCTTCATTGTATGGAAACTCCTATAGTTTTAAGGATATCAATATTTATAGTATCATTATGATTCATAACAATATGCATGAAGGGATTCTGTCAATAGGAAACTGGGGAACAAGATAAGAGCTGGGGATATGCATCATTTTCCCAAGAGCCGCATAAACCAAAGGTCATGGGAGTTACGCCCACCGGTCCGTTATCTTTCCCAATCCAGTCGTCGATCACAGAATAAAGCTTGTGCCTGGCAAGTCCGGCAAGTGCCTGTTGCAGTTTTCCCTGCTCCACGTCGTTATCGTACATGGAATAGAGCACAGTATTATAACCAGCCTCTTCCAGAAACACTCCTAAAGAGTCAAAAATCTGGGTGGGGTTCTGGGCATGTATCAGCTGAAACTGGCTGTAACCGCCGAGAACAAAGTCTGAAGTGGCACTATATGCAATGCTGAAAGCGAGGATAGCCAAAACTATGGCCAGGATAAGTCTTTTCATGGCGAAACTCTTGTATATGTGAAGATTAATATATAACTATAGTTCATTAGTGATAACTGCGAGCAGGGTATATATGGTATAGATTTGGCTACGGGACAGATTGCCAAGATAATGGGGCGTAAAAATACTACTATCTTCCTTTAGCAGATTGCTTATGCCGGGATGGTTTTGATACTTCATAATGCATTTGGATATTACATCACCGTTATGGTAGGATGTCTTCGGGCTTTGAGAGGCTGTTTGCAGGTATCCATAGCGCACTCTCCGGTAAGTATGCAAAGCCCAGGCAAAGGATTTATGGGAAAGCAAATAGGGGGTTTCACGGCTTTCGGCGATATTGATTTTAGCCAAATGCGGATGCAGAAAGCGGATAAACTGCGCGTAGAATTGCTTCCCTTGCTTCCAGTTATCTGGTACTTGCATGGCCAAACGGTAGAAAGATAGATCGTAAAATGGAGTTTCTGTGCGCACATAGGCACGATTACGATCCTCCCCCTCAAAGAGCCAACGTCCTGCCCTTTCCGCCAGCAAAAAACGCTTGTACTGCTCCCTAAAGTCAGTGCTGCCGTAGCTAAATAGCAATTCGTGCAAGTAATCATGCGCAGCAGCCAAGGGTACAGAGAACCATTTGCAGGTAGTTTCAAGGGGAAAAATACTGTTATGGCTCAGCAGATAAGCCAGTAAATCATTTGCTGAGTTCAGGTTACTGTCCGGTAACAGACAGGGCATCACCTTGTCTCCACCATCTCCGGTCAGGAACACAAAGGGCTTGGGATTTAGTGTGGATACTTGCTCCAGATAGTCCATCAGAAAAGCTGTACCGAAGTAGTTCAGGCCGTGTTTCAGGACAAAGAGCCTGGCGATGCCCTCAGCTTCATCAGCCTGTAAATCCAGAATCTGCTGATGGCATTTTAAAGCACTGGCCAGTTCGATAGTGATTGCCACATCCGCAGCCGCAGTATTATCCCGATCCCGGTAAGTAACTGATTTAAAAGGAATATGGCCATGGGATAGCGCTGCGGCAATAGCTCGGGAATCGTAACCGCCACTAAGGCTTAGCAGCATATCATGTCCGTGTGAATAGCGTTTAAGCGCCTGCTCAAATGCTCCAGCAAGCTGTTCCAATCGCTGCTTACGGTTGCCACCAGCTTGGGGCTCGGGGAAGCGCCGCTGGGGTTGTGAGGCAAGTTGCAGGCTTTTAGCCGCCCAATTATATATCCCCAATGTTGCACCCGGAAGCGTATCCACTTCCTTATAAAAAGTTCCATGGCCGGGAACATAGGCAAAGGCGGCAAAAAGGCAAAGATACAGGGAATCAGGCTTCAGGTTAGTGCAAATGGCTTTGATATATCCCAAATCTCTGGCAATAATGAACATCTCCTCAGTTTTATAAATATATACAGGCAGGCGCGCCAGGGCATCATTAGCAAAAAGTAGCAGCTTACGAACGGGATTGATCGCCACCAGGAAAAAACTATCGTCAATATCCTTGAATAAGCTGTTCCAGCAGTCTGAGAGATTTGATTCTATAAACCCTTGAACCTCCAGATGATGAAGCGTTACCTCGATTCTTTGCTTAAGCTCAGGCTCAACCTTATTTTCAAAAAAAATCTGCCAATTACCGCTGCAAAAGCTCTGGATAGGGTAATTAACATGCTGTTCCTCAATCAGCAGCGCTTCATTTCCGATATCAGGCTGGCCAAAAGTATAATGAGGAAAGAGTCCCATCCGCTGTTGCTGAAGCTTATAAATAGGCTGCTTAATTCCATCGGACACACCACCTGGACAAACAATACAGTTTACTCCGGGCATAAAGCTTTCCTGCAAATAGCTGATAAATCTTTCATATAAACGTGCCATGTGGCCTAAGTAGCGTTTCTGTCAAGCGAAATTGCGCATTAATGCATTTTCAGATTGACATTATCTGTATCCTGCCAAAGCTACGCTGATAAACTAAAGGAGTATGCCCTTAGCGAATCACGAACTCTATGATGAAAAAAGTGAAAAGAGCTGGATGTCCGAGATAAACCTGAAAAAAAACATCATCCTCAGCAGCAGCTTCCGGATGGTGGTGCTGGTGCTGTCCTTTCTGATGGGATGGGTTTCCACACGTTACCTGGGTGTGGATTTGAAAGGTAAGCAAGGCTACTTGGTGACCATTGGCAGTTTTGGATGGATGATCCTGGATTTGGGACTGTTTCGCAGCTATCCGTATCTGGTGCGCAAATATCCAGAAAAGTATGGCAGCCTGCTAAAGTGGTCAATACTTACCTTTATCGCCGAAACCTGGCTGTTCCTGCTTTTGGGGATATTTTTGATGAATTTCTGGAGCAGGATTCTGGATTTCGAATTCAATCTTGTGTACATCGTCTATTTTATTGGCTTTATAACTGCCACGCAAGTTTTTATGCAAATTCAGGGACTGTATGTGGGGCGGGATGATATCTATCACAGCTCCATGGGTTATTTCCTGAATAGCCTTGTGGGCTTCGCGCTGATGGGCATTGTGTTTTTCGGGGCTTTGGGCACAGACCGTCTGGCCTATGCTTTGGGAGCAGGAGTGCTGGCCCCCCTTATGGCCTTCATCTATCTGGCCTGGCATTGTGACTGGCGCGAGTGGCTGCAAAAGATAGATTTTGCTTTCATTCGCAAGTCCTATGGCTTTGGTTTGCGAGTATTCATATCCTCTCTGTTTATCCTGTTGCTGATCAGAGTGGATGTGATTATCCTGAAGCAACTTCGCGGTTATACAGAGGTGGGAATCTACTCGCTGGCTGCGCATATCGTGGACATGCTGCAGGTGCTGTCCAATCTGGTGGGAAGCTTGCTGCTGGTAAAGCTTGCCGATACCGAGGATGATAGGGCCAAGTGGCTAACCATGAAGAAGATGCTGCTGGTGTTCTTCGTGTTTCTCACTTTTGCCAATGTGGGCTTTGTATTGGTAGGTAAGTTTATGCTGCGTATAGTTTATGGGATTGATTTTGTTCCCGCTTACTATTCATATATGTGGTTAATTCCGGCAAGTTATGGTCTCAGCTTTGGTTCGCTATTCAATAACTATATGAACAGCAAGGGCTTTCCTATCGTTAGCATCATCCTTCCCGCCATAGCTTTGCTGCTGAATATTGTTCTTAATCTACTGCTTATCCCCGGCTGGGGTATGAATGGAGCGGCTATCGCTACCAGTGTTGCTTATTTGATGTGGTTCATTCTGATTATTCTCTACGAGCAAAAAGCCAGCGGTAATCAGATGCTGAAGCATCTTATTCCCGTAAAGGAAGACTGGAAGCAATTGTGGGAGACGTTTACCGACACGCTTAATCAAGGGCTGAAAAAAGCAAAAAGGTAGAAATTACTTTCATCGTACGCACGTAGAATCATCCTGCAATAATCCAAGATCGCGATCTGGGAAGGATGAAGGAGGCTATTTGGGAAGGAGATGAAGAGGGTATTTGTTTAAGGGGTTCTTTTGAGTCTGAAAAGTAGAAAAATTAAATCCCGTCCCAGGCCAATCATTACTAGGGCAATCCCCAGCAGTTGCCAGGCTCCAAGCCTTTCTCCCAGAATAAAATAAGCAAGCAAGGTGGCCAGCGCTGGTTTCAGAAAGAAATATACGGAGGCTCGGGAAGCGCCGATCTTTTTCATCCCTTCGAAATACAAGACATAGGCCAAACCCGTAACCACAAGTCCCAAGTGCGCCATAAATACAATATTCGTAGTGCTTAATCTGAAGGCCATGGATTTGCCAATGATGAAATTTACCAAGGTTAGCACCAGTCCCCCGATAATGAAAGACAGGGAATTAGTAACTAGATTGCCGTACCTTGCCACGGCTGATTTGGTGAGCACGGTATAGAATCCAAAGGTGATCGCGGCGAGAATCGAGAGGATGATTCCGGCATTTAGATTGCGATACTCAGCGCTGCCCAGGTCTTTTTCGGCAATGATGATCAGCCCCAGACCCAGGAGTCCGCAGCCCAGGCTGAAAATTTGGGGCAAACTCAGCTTTTCATTCAGCAGTAGCATCGCAAAAACGCTTACAAACAGGGGATTCATGCCCACGATAACTGCCGAGAGCGAGGCTTTACCAAAATAGATGGCTAATTGCAAAAGCAGCATACTTACACATACGTTCAGGATTCCCAAACTTCCTATGTGCAGTATGCTGCTTTTGTTAAGTTTATGCTTCTGTGAGTCAGCTTTACGCAGTGCCAAGGGCAACAGGGCCAGGCCGCCGAACAAGAACCGCCAGGCAGTGAGGGCAAAGGGATTTACCTCTGCGCCCACGAGCTTGCCGGTTAATTCCAGGCTGGACCATATCGCTATCGCCAGTAAGCAAAACAGGTGACTCAAGCTTTCACTATTTCATCAGCACCATTTTCTTGGTACTGCTATAGCTCCCGGATTTCAAGCGGAAGTAATAAACGCCGCTGGATACGGATTTGCCGTTATTGTCCCGGCCATCCCAGCTAAGGTTATTGATGCCTTTCAGGGTTACGGGGATCATGTAGTTTTTCACTACCTGGCCTTTCTGGTTATAGATGGTAAGGCTGGCAGCTTCAGACTTTTCGGAAGTGAAGCGGATAGTGGTTTCGGGATTGAAGGGATTGGGGAAGTTTCCAATCAGATTCATGCCGCTACCCGTAACATATTCATCCTCTATGCCTGTGGGATTGAAATCGGCAAGAGAGCGAGGGGTGAATTGAGATGCGGAGTTGTATTCGGTTACGATACCCTGCACATTGAAGTTTCCAGTATGCATGGGAGTGTCGCCACTAACATAATCGGAATCATAAAATTGGGTGCGGAAGATGATGGTGCCGGTTGCATCCAGCAGATCATAGCTTTGGCCGCTGGCATAGTTGCCCGTGGCAGAAGCGAAATGCACATTATTCAGGCGAACCATGTGAGATTGATAGGTTTCCAGATTGCTATTGATCTCAGCGATGGTAACCACTGGAGCAGTGATGCTGTTATTATGCGAAGAAGCTGCAGGAGTATTCATGGTGGGCCAGAATTGCAGCATGCCGGTGGTATAGCGGCTAAGGGTTCCGGTGATTCCCGTGATGCCGTCGCCGATATTATAGGTGGTGGTGATTACACCGGGTTGGTCATCGATTAAAATGGCACCCGAGGCATCCTGAATGTACTTTTGATGACGGAAGGATTGTTGATAAGTAAGAACTACCTGGCCGGTGAGGTGATATACAGTGCTGCCATCTGCGACGGAACTGCGAAGGGCGCTGATATTGGAAATCATCACCGGAAATACATAAGCTGCAGTGGCAGTGTAGGAAGGATCCATGCCCGCGGCAAATGCTTTGGCTTTGATGGTGGTGGTAGTAGAAATGGGAATGGGATTGCTATAAAGGGTGGAAGTAGCACTCGGTTCAGAACCATCAAGGGTATAGCGGATCGTAGCTCCGGCAGTGGTGGTGCTGATCGTTACGTTAATATCGTTATCATACACTCCCGCGGGCGGATTGAAGGTGGGGGAGGCAGCCTGTTGGGAACCGGGATTGAAGGTATGCATCCCCAAATTTTCAAAATAATCCTGGGGATGAACGATCCATTCGGAATCGTCGATGGTAGTTCCCGCTCCGTCCACAAAATCAATATTGCCTTGGATAACGGTGGGTTTGCGCACTAAAGTATGTTCCACAGTGGCGGCATCGATTCCAGCAACCGGCCATGCGGTTCCGGGATCTTGCTGATAAACACCGATGATATCAATCATGGTGTCGCCTTGAAAGAGGGCTACGGCATCATCGCCATTAAAATAGGTGACTGTGGAGGTTACATTGGCAATAGCCAAAATGGAAGGATCTGCACCGGCATTGGCGATTATATATACATCGCCATCATCCAGAATCCCGCTCATAGTAAGAATATTGGTAGCGCTCCAGGTTCCACCATTGGAACCTAACTTTACAGTGTAGCCGGAAAGATCGATGGGATCACCCGTACCGTTGAAGATTTCCAGGGCTTTGTTATTGCTTGTCCCTTCCACATATTCGGAGAAGAAGAGATTGGCAGCCTGGCCAAACATCAGGGCCATGGCAGCGAGCATCATCAGGGTCATCAGGGCTTTTTTCATCTTT
>CAZSST010000123.1:0-7417 GCA_964609575.1 uncultured Candidatus Cloacimonas sp. | reverse complement strand
ATGGCGGTTTGGAAACCGCCACTACATCAAGCTTTTCTCTATGTTCTCTGTGGTTAAAAAAAACTTTGTGTTTGTATCCTGGTATGGCGGTTTGGAAACCGCCACTACATCAAGCTTTTCTCTATGTTCTCTGTGGTTTAGAAAGACAAACCCCAATACCCTGTTCCCTTGATTTCTATTGACACAAAACAAGCGGCGAAAAGGAATGTACAAAAGAATAATATGCTTTTAACAGGTAGCGAGGAAAAATGCGCAAAAAGTGGAAGTATGTAATCGGGATCGTGGTGCTGCTGGTGATTATCCTGGTGGTGCAACAGAATTGCTCCAAAGCCAAGGGCAAGATAGCTACTCCGGGAACCGGCAGTGAAAGCGTAATCGTTACCCGAGGCGATATCCAAACCAAGATCGAGGTTACCGGCGAAGTTCAGCCGCAAACGGTGGTATCGCAGAAGTCTAAAGTCAGCGGTAAGATCATGAAGTTTTATGCTGCTGAGAATGATTATGTGAAAGCGGGACAGATAATTGCCGATATCGAGCCGGATTATAACCAGGCGAATACGCTGTTCAGCACCAAGGCCATGCTGCAGAAGGCGGAGATATCTTTGGCCAATGCCCGCAAGGAACTATCTGATAAGCAAGCGCTGCTAAACGGGAATTTCATTTCCCAAGACGAATACAAAACTGCTCAGGATGCCTTGAAATCGGCAGAGATCGAATACGCTCAGGCCAGTAACCAGTATGAAATGATTCGCGAACTGGACGTTCCGGGCACGGTTATCCACGTTTATGCCACAGCCAGTGGTGTAGTAATCGAGCGTGAAATAAACGAGGGCGAAATGGTGCAATCCAGCATCAGCAGCTATGGCGAAGGCACTGTAGTGATGAAAATTGCCGATCTGAACAAGATGATCGTGAAAACCAATATCAACGAAGTGGATATATCCAAATTCAAAACCGGCCAGGAAGCACAGATTAAGATTGATGCCCTGCCCTATGAAGAGTTTCATGGCATGGTAACCAAGATCGCCCCCATGGCAGTAACTGAAAACAATGCCAAGGTTTTTCCCGTGGAGATCAGCATCAATGCCACGGGCAAGGTGGTGAAGCCAGGAATGACGGCGAACTTAACCATTATCGGCGAATCGCGTAATAACGTACTTACCATCCCCATCCGGGCAGTATTTAGCAACGATCAGAATCAGGATATTGTGTATCTGCTGCCCGCCACGGCTACTCCTGCAGCAAAAACTGCGGATAGCAGCAAGGCCAAGAGTAAAAAGAAAACTGCCCAAAAAACTGCTGCACCTGAAGGCATCGCCACTCCCATAAAACTGGGAGCAAATGATATGCAAATGGTGGAAGTGGTGGAAGGCCTGAAAGAGGGGGATAAAATCCTTTTGACAGAGCCGGGAACCGATAATAAATTTCAAGGAATGATGATGTAACTATGATTAAAATAGATAAACTTAGCCGCTCATTCGGAACGCTGAAAGCAGTGAACGAAATCAGCTTCAGCATTCAGGATCGTGAGATTCTGGGCTTTCTGGGCCCCAATGGAGCTGGAAAAACCACCACCCTGCGAATGCTGGTGGGCTATTTGCAGCCTACATCTGGAAGCATCGAGCTGGATGGAAAAAGCATTTTTGCCGATCCCATGGCTGCCAGCCGCCAAATTGGCTATTTGCCGGAACATAATCCCCTGTATGATGAAATGACCGTTGGCGAAGCCCTGGCCTATGTGGCGGAATTGCGTAAGCTGAGTAAGAGTTTTTTTGCCGAACGCAAGGAATTCGTGGTGAAGAACTGCGGATTGAGGGAAGTGCTGCATCAAAAGGTGGGAACCTTATCCAAGGGCTACCGGCAACGTGTAGGCCTGGCTCAGGCGATTTTACACGATCCGCGTATCCTGATTCTGGATGAACCCACGTCGGGGCTGGATCCCAATCAGATAATCGAGATTAGGGAATTGATCCGCACTTTGGGAGAGGAGAAAATGGTGATCCTTTCCAGCCATATCATGCAGGAAGTGCAGGCTTTATGCGATCGCGTGGTGATTATCAATAAGGGCCACATTGTGGTGGATGACCTTAAAGAAAACCTTGGCAACTACTTGAAAAACAGCACGGTACTAAATCTGGAACTGGAAGGCAGCGAGATCGACCTCAGCGAATTCCAGGCTGAACATCCGGAGATAGAATTCAGCAGTACCATAAGCGGTGAAAACCACATTAAACTAAGCTGCACCATGCCTTCCGAACTGGATATCCGCCAGGATCTGGCTAAACACATAAGCAGCAAAGGCTGGCTGATCCTGGAAATGCATCAGCAGCGGCAAAGTTTGGAAGAAATCTTCCATGAGCTTACTGGAGACACATATCTGGAACCTGCTGCCCTGGACGTGGAACCGCAAAGCGAAACTGAACCGGAAGAGGAGGAAGAACCATGAGTGCCATATGGACGATAGCAAAAAAGGAATACCAACTGGCGATGCGTTCCGTAGCCACCTATATTGTCTTCACGCTTTTTCTGGTGGTTACAGGAGTGATGTTTAGCTCCATGATGTTCCGGATAGCCCTGGCCGAACTGAGACCCCTTTTTGAAATCCTGCAGATCGTGTTTGTTTTCTACGTTCCTGCCATCACTATGGGCAGCATTGCCAAAGAACGGCAAAGCGGCACTCTGGAACTACTCTGTACGATGCCGCTGAAGCATGCCGATATCGTTTGGGGCAAGATTGTTGCCGGAATCATGCTGCTGAAAACGATGCTGGCCACTACTCTGGTATTTCTGGTGATCATCATGATCTTTGGCGAAGGAATCGATTATGGTGCCATCATTTGTGGATACTTGGGACTGATGCTGGCGGGAAGTGCCTATGTAGCCATTGGAGTTTTTGCCTCCAGCCTGCCCAGCAATCAGATATTGGCTTTTGTATTGGCATTACTCCTCTGTTCGGTGCTCTATTTATTGAAGTATGTGGTGCTGATAATGCCTTTGGGGCTGGTGGAAGCTGTGCAATACCTTAGTTTTGAATACCATCTTTCCAGCTTCATGAAGGGGGTAATCGATATTCGCGACATCCTCTTTTTCCTGGCAGTAATGGCTATCTTTGCCTTTTTGGCGGAATTCAATCTGCAAGCTCGCAATCTGGTGCAGGAGAAGTAAGATGGCAAAAAGATATTTAAAAACAAGCTCCATCCTCAGCGGCCTGGTAATAAAGCTGGCCATCGTTCTGCTGATCCTGCTGGTGGCGGGATATCTAAATCTGCGTCTGGACTTTTCGCAAAACAAGATATACACGCTTAGCTCCGTTAGCAAAGAGGCGGTGAAAGGCTTAAAAGATAATATGGTGCTAAAGATTTATGCCAGCGAGGAACTTCCTCCCGGGCTTAGCACCATCGATAGATACTTAAGAGACTTGCTTTCCGAATTCAAGCTGGCCGGCAAGGGAAAGTTCCATTACGAATATGTGCGTGGCCTCAGCGCCGAAGAATTGAAAAGCCAGGCCCTGCAAAACGGCCTTAAACCCATGCTTTTCCAGATATATGAAAATGATGAAACCACTACCAAAGAGATTGTATATGGCATCGTGTTCGAATTTCAGGGCAATATCCTCACCATGCAGGTTAAGCCTGGAATGGAACCCCAATTGGAATATTCCATTACACAGATGCTGCAAAAACTGGGCAAACTGCATCTTCCGCAGATCACTGTATATGCAGATACGCTTTTTGCCCGTATGCCCACCGATAATTTCAGCAAAGGCATGGATGCCAATTTCGGGCTGAAGGTGGTGGATTTAACCACTCCTCCCGAGCAAACCGAGGTGATGGTTTTCACAGGAGCTTCAGCCGATCTTAGCCCCGATCAGCTTTATAATCTGGATCAGTATCTTATGAAGGGCGGATCGCTGGTGGTGTTGCAAGATCGTATGGGCACCGATGGCAGCGGCATCATTCCCGTGGAATCCAATATTTTCCCACTGCTGCAGCATTATGGCCTGAACATAAGCAAAGAAGTGGTACTGGACGTATTTTGCGATCAACGTGGCACTGGGATTGGCAATAGCATTGCCTTCCCGGTTTATCCAGTGCTGCGTGGCTCGGATCACCCGATAACGGCCAATATTGCCAATATCGTTATCTATCTTGGCTCAGCTCTGGGCTTTAACAAAAATCCCCAGTTGAAATACACTCCCATCCTTTCCAGCTCTTCCAAAAGTGGTTTGCTGCCGGGTCCGCCCTACGTGCTGGAGGATAAACTGTTCAATAATCCCGATCCCGAAGTGTTCAACAAACCGGCCATAACCTTGGGAGCAACGCTGGAAGGCAAATTCACCAGCTATTTTGCCGATAAGCCAGAACTGCAAAAGCCTGGATTTGTAGCCAGCACCGAAAAAAGCCGGATCGTGGCCTTTGGTGATCGCGAACTCTTTTTGGATTCGGACAAAGAGATTTACAAAGACCGCTATTACATCGTGCTAAATGCCGTGGATTGGCTTTTAAAGCGAGATTCCATGATCTCAATTCGCTCCCGTAGCATCACGCAAAGCATTCTCAGCATTCCCTATTATATGCATAAAAAGGACATCGTTTGGGGAGACCTGGCCAAAACTGAACGCAGGATTAAAACCGGGATCAAAGTAGTAGGCGCGGTATTGCCCTCACTGATCCTGATTCTGGCTGGTTTTTTTATGGCTCTCCGGCGCAAGCAAATGGCAGGAGCCGCAGATGAATAGGAATAAGATAATCCTGATCGCCGTGCTGGTGGCTTTGGCAGCGCTATATTTATTCATGCGCAGCCGGGGACCCCAGGAACGTAAGTACCCCATCTTTTCTTTGGACTCACTGGATGTAGCCCAAATCGAAGTTTTTGACCAGGCTAATGCCCTGAAAATGCAAAAGCAGAAGGACAAATGGATGCTGGTGAAACCCGTTAGCTGGGAAGCTGATTCCACCAGAGTGAGCCTGCTGTTTTACAAAGTTCTGGGCGCCAAGTATCCCAAAACGGCCATGGGCAAAGGCAAAGAAGCCATCGAGCGCTTCAAACTGAAGGACAGCGAAGCCCTCCATATAAAAATCAGTAACGCCTCAGGCTCCAAAAGCGACCACGTGTTATTCAGCAACATGGGTAATCCCTTCGATTACTTCCGCTACGCAGGCAAAGAAGAGGTGTATCAGATAAAAACCAAGGTTACGAATGTCTTCACCACCGAAGTTCCCATGTGGCGAAGCCCCGATGTGGTGAATATCACCGAAGATCAGCTTGCCAGGCTGGAGGTAAGCAATATCAACAATTCCTATACTCTCCGCCTGAAGCAGTATGACTGGTATTATGAGGATAAAGCTGAGAACTTCATGATTCCGCGTACCAATAGAGCCATGGCCAAGATTATAAATATCATCGCCACTTTCCAAACCTATGTGTTTGTGGATGATACCAATCCCGAGCAACTTGCCAAATTTGCTTCCCCATATTGCACCGTACAAATCTACCTGAAAAACGGCCGCAAGCAAGTGCTGAAATTCGTCCAGCGCAATGATCAAGAATACCTGATGATGGTGGATGATGATCCCTCTGTGCTTTTTGCTGTGGCTCCGGATAGCGTGCATCGCTTCATGCGCACCGCCGATATCTTTAAGATGAAGGTGTTTTAGGGAAGATGCTGCAGATTATCTGCTCCCGTGAGCTTAGCCTTGAACTCTACGAAGATCTTACGAAGCTGTGGAATGCTGCTGGCATCAGCAATCCTGCCCGTAGCGACAGTTGGGCAGCAATAAAACACTCTCTGGAGCATACAGGCTATCTAATTCTGGCTTATCAAGGTGACCAGCTTTGCGGCAGTGCGTGGCTAACTCACGATTACCGCAGGCTTTATCTTCATCACATGGCTGTGTATCCTCAGTTTCAAGATCAGGGTATCGGCCGCCAGATAATGCAAAAATCACTACAGATTGCTTCCGAACTCGGCTATCAAGCAAAGCTGGAAGTGCACCACACCAATAACCGCGCCCTGCATCTCTACCGGGAATTTGGCTTTACCGAGCTGGAAGGTTATCTTAGTATGATAAGGAGGCAAAAATGAAAAAAAGGTTGCTTATTGCTACCGGTGGTGGCGATTGTCCGGGACTGAATGCAGTTATCCGCGGCATCGTGAAGCGTGCCTCGCACGAGCACAATTGGGAGATTTTAGGTAGCATTGATGCCTTCGATGGTCTGTTGCGTGATCCTCAGCACCTGGTGGAACTAACTCCCGAAAAAGTTGCGGGAATCCATGTGAAAGGCGGCACCATTATAGGCACCACCAATCGTGGCGGCCCCTTTGCCTGGCCGGTTAAAAATGCCGATGGCACCTGGACTTCCGTAGATAGGTCTCAGGATTTTATGGATAGACTGCGGTATCAGAATATCGAAGCCATCATCAATATCGGCGGAGACGGTTCGCAGCGTATTTCCCAGCAGCTTTTTGAGCTCGGTTGCCCGGTGATTGGGGTGCCCAAAACCATCGATAACGACCTTTCCTCCACCGATTTTACCTTTGGCTTTCAAACCGCTGTGGATGTGGCAACGGATGCAGTTGACAAGCTTGTTACCACCGCTGCCAGCCATCATCGCATCCTTATTTTGGAAGTGATGGGACGTTATGCCGGCTGGATTGCCTTGCATGCCTCCATTGCCGGAGGGGCGGAAGTTTGCCTTATCCCGGAAATTCCCTACAGCATCGCCAAAGTGATGGAGGCCATTAATCAGCGCATCGACAGCGGCATCGGCTTTGCAAATATCGTAATCGCTGAAGGTGCCATGCCTTTGGGAGGCGATATGACCTATGTGGAAAGCGAAGAACCCGGGGCGATGAAAATAAAGCTGGGAGGAGCAGGCCTACGCTTATCGCAAGAACTGAAAGATGCCGGCTGTAGCATCGATATCCGTGAAACCATTTTGGGACACCTGCAACGCGGGGGGCGCCCCAATGCCTTCGACCGCATTCTGGCCTCCCAATTCGGAGTGAAAGCCTTTGAACTGGTCTTGGAGCAGAAATGGGGGCACATGGTGGCCTATAAACACCCCAATATCATCGCTGTGCCCATCAAGGAAGCCATCCAGCAATATAATCTTGTGGACGTAAATTCCGATCTTGTTAAAACCGCCAGAGGCTTAGGTATCTCACTGGGAGATTAATTACTTAGAGTCTCTTTATCCCCCCCCCCCAGACCAGCAGTTTTACCTGAATAATGCTATTGGTGTTTCATGAGGCCACTATAACTTCTTGCATATGTATAACTTGTAGGGCCTCATGGACTACAAGAGCAGGCAAATAATTATGCACTGCTTGGTTTTAATATCTGTGCGAAACTGCGTTCCGCTCGACACGAGGACGTGTCGAATCCGGGTGTCGGAGCTACAAGCCAGGGGCTGG
>CAZSST010000122.1:0-7653 GCA_964609575.1 uncultured Candidatus Cloacimonas sp. | reverse complement strand
TACCGGTTTGGAAGAAGAGGGAAGCATGATGAAACATCTCAGAATCCCCCTTTGACACACTATATACAACAACAGATAATCCATTAAGGAGTAGCAAAATGTATAACAATGACAACCACAAACCACGCTATACTGTAGCAATGAATGAGGTACTCGGACCCTTCTTCAATGATAAAGGTGATTTAAACTTAGAATGGGTAGGGCAAAAAGCTCAAAAGATGGCCAATGATATCAACACCAAGGATCTTAAAGCGACAGCGCTGAGGAACTTTTACAATGAGTTTCTTCGCATTAAGAACCTACCCCAAGGTTATAAGGAAGAAAAGAAGATTTTAATAAGGATGTTGATCTCTAAGGCGTATTACAAGAAAACAACAAATAAACTACCTGATCGATTTGTTAGTCTGATAGAAAATTTGATAAAAGAGGTTGGTGATGATTTGGATAAATTCAGTAAGGCCTGCCTTGTAATGGAAGCAATAGTTGGATATTTTCCAAAAAATAATTGAATACAGGAGATATAAAATGCTAAACACATCGATTATTGCCGGTCGCATCGTTTTGAAAAGTGGATTGCATATAGGTGGAAGTAAAGACACAATGCAAATAGGAGGTATTGACAGTCCAATAGTTAAGAATCCTCTAGACAACATGCCCTATATACCTGGTTCATCATTAAAGGGTAAAATCAGGTTCTTGCTCGAACACTACCTCAATCTGGTTATAAATGGTTCTGGCGAAATTCCGGTCATTGATAAGGATAATAAAATTCACAGAACTGCTGTAATCTTCGGTCACACTAAGCATGAGATACAGGAAACTAAACCAACAAGAGTTATCTTTACAGACAGTAAAATTATTGGCATTCTCAACAAAGACGGAACCGTAGATCAAGATGTGATGAAGAATGAGACCATCGAATTTGTTGAAGCAAAAACGGAAGTAATGATCAACCGTATTACGGGAACACAGGGTGGTGGATTGCGCAATGTTGAAAGAGTGCCTTCCGGCGTAGTATTTGACCTTAACATAATTCTGAAACAGTATGATACCGAAACCGACAAAGGAGATCTGGACATTATTCTCAAAGGTCTGAAGCTGTTGGAAAATGACGCCCTGGGCGGATCAGGTTCACGGGGTAGCGGCAGAATCGAATTCCGCGATCTTACGGTTAATGGAGCCCCGCTGGACTTATCAACCATTGAGCTCTAGGAGGTTTTTGTGGCTACCTACAAAATAACCTGGAATCCCCTTTCCTCGTTATCTACACCCTTGCAGAGCGATACCATCTTTGGTCATCTCTGTTGGGCAGTGGTCTATCGCTGGGGCAGCGACAGGTTATCAGAACTAATTGAGGCCTTAAAAAAGCAACCCTGCCTCATCCTGTCCACTGCATTTCCGGCAGGCAAATTGCCCAAACCTTCGGTTCCCGTTAAGTACAATCTCATCCGCGAAGTGATAGACAACATACGAAAAATGGATAATTATAAGGATCTCGATGCGCTGAAAGCCTATTCACTGGAAAAGAAGCTTAAAAAAATTGTTTGGATAAGCAACAGCCTGCCCGATAAAGATTACCTGTATGACAAAAAGAAAGAACTGGCTGCTATGGCTGAAGACGAAGCCAAAAAACTTATGAAAGGTAATGGCGAACCCAAGAACAAGCATGAGATAGAACAAGTGGATTTCCACAATAAAATCGATCGCCTATCCGGTACCACCTCCGGAAGTGGAGAGCTATATGCCAGTCGTACCTCATACTATCAAAGTCTAAATTTCGAATCATGGCTGGATACCGATTTCTTTACCAAAGAGGAATTGCTGGAGCTGTTTGCTTACATCCGTGATCATGGTTTTGGGAAAGATAAAAATACCGGCAAAGGCAGATTTGAAATCACACTGGAGGATTTTGCCTGGCCTGCTTGTTCTAATATTAATGCTTATCTGCTATTGTCCAATATGGTGCCTTGTGAGAACGATACTACCCTGGTATCATATAAAAGCAAAACCAAGTTCCCGAAAGTCGGAGGGGATTATGCCCTCACAAAAAGTCCCTACAAATACCCTTTGTACATCCTGGAGCCGGGATCGGTTTTCTTTGCCGGTGCGGATAAGAAAGCCCCACAAGGTACTTTGTTGCAAAATGTTCACCCTGATCCGCAAATCGTTCAAAATCTATATGCATACTGCATTCCCATCATGATTAAAGGGAGCTAAGCATGAAAAATTACAGCTATAAGTTTCAGATAATGCCCATCACTCCCTTCCACATCGGCAATGGTGAGGAGCATGATCCACTGTCTCTGGTTATTAAAAATAACCAGGCATATATGCTGAACCAATTGGAATACATCAAGTACTTGCTGGAAGTAGATCCCAAGAATATCCACCGAAGTGTTTCCACTGCGGATATCAAAGGCCTGCACAAGTACTTTCGCGATGCTTTTAATCCCGAGGTTAAGCAATGCTACTATTTCTCGTATCCGGTTATAGCCGAGATTGCTGCCGATTACAATACCAAGATGGACAATCTGAGCAGTGAAGGCTTTATTCATGCCTTCATCCGTTCAGGTTTGAATATGCAGCCCTATATTCCCGGAAGCTCCCTCAAGGGTGCTTTCCGCACTGCTGTGCTCTCGCATTATTGTAAGGGTGGTGAACAGGGTAATGAACGGAATGTCGATGTGGCCGACCGCAAGAAACAGGCCGAAATCCTGAAGTATTGGAAGATTAATCCTCGCAATAATAAATCATTTGCCGACATCCCTTCTGATCCTTTCAAGTTTCTGAAGTTCGCGGATGTTCCCTGGAACAACGCCTGGATGAGCATTTTTAAAGTGGGAGTGCAAAATCCTCCGGCTTTAATGGTGAAAAAATCCAATTTCGCTTCCGCATACCAGCTTAGAAGCAAGCGTAACGAACCCAAACCCCAAATTCCGGTTCTGATGGAATTGGCTCTGCCAAGTAAAGAGCGAATCGTTGCTTCGGAGCTTAGTATCTCTATCACCGATCCAGCTAATTCAGGGATAGCCTTGGTGCTGCCCAAAGGCCCTGAAAATCCCCTTGAACTGATAGCAATGGTACAGCAGTACTATCGGGAGCAACATGCGAAGGAGATGAGTTTCTATGAGCGCATGGGTGCAGATGCCTTGAAGAATTACAATGCTATTGGTACTTGGTTACAAAATGCCAAATCCAATGAATGTCTCATTAAACTGGGTATGGGTACCGGTCAGAATTACTGCTCATATGCGGTGATGAACCATAATCCCAAATCCCGTAAGCTCTTTAAAAACTGGCCCCTGGGTTGGATGAAGCTAAAATTCGATGTTTAGGAGTACCCCATGAATTCCATTATCTTATCGCCGGTTGGAACCAGTATCTTTACCAAGGGAGATTACCCCCGTGAGATCAGTATCTTTTCCAATGCCCGTTGTCCCGAAGATATTCCATCCGACCGGCGGGGGATAATTACCGATTACATAGCCCAAACCCGGGTATTACTCCAATCCCTGTCTCTGGAAGAAATGAAACTACGCTCTGCCGAGTTGAATGGGATTATTCAGTATTATGGTGACGATCTAAAGCAAGCTCCCTCTGATATTCATTATCTTCTCCCCAGTGACACTTTTGTTGGCAGGCAAGCATGCCTGCTGATCCAGGAATATCTCCAAAAACACTTCCCGGACGTCCGCATCATGGAGATCTCAGATCTGCAAACGGCCGATTGTGATACTTTCCAATACGCCCTTAGCGATCTGGCAGGACAGATCATGTACCTTAAGGAGAGCTTGCTGCCTGGTCAGAAGTTGATTTTCAATCTTACCGGAGGGTTTAAATCGATCCTGGGATTTTTACAATCGTTGGGGATGTTTTATGCGGATGAAACTGTGTACGTATTCGAATTCTCCAAATCTCTGCTCAGAATTCCCGCTCTTCCTCTCAAGCTGGAGCCCTATGAATACCTGTGGAAGTATGCTTCGGTTTTTAGGCGCCTGGATAATTCCCTGCACATAGAATCAAATGCATACCATGAGATACCTTCCAGCCTTGTATTAGACCTCTTTGGGGTGCCAACTCTATCAGCCTACGGTAAGATCGTGTGGGATAGCTTTCGCAAACAGATCTATTCCCGGGAGATGCTTCAGCCTATCTGTTCCAAAATATCTTATTCCCAGCAGTTTTACAATAGTGTCCGTGATCTTGCCTCTGACCGCTATTATTTGTTAAACTGCCGCATTGATGCGCTAAGTGTGTATCTGGAAGGCTCTGACCACAATCACCGGAAATCGTTGGACCTGAAAAAACTGAAAGTTCCCCGAAGGCAGAGCACCCATGAATTTGACGCTTGGGCAGATCAAGCCGCCAGAAGGGTATTTTGTCACTATGATAAAGAGATTTTGGTATTGGATCAATTAACTGATGGCCTGCACTAATTGTAATATGCGGCTTTCTGCCTTGCGTATCAGTTCTTGTTTTTCTGCCAAGGGCAGAAACGCGCTAACTAGTCCATTACGAATCAGTATCAATAGTTCCCATTTGCTTAGCCCCCTTTCGCTCATATTACTTGCCCTCAGGTATTCTCTGCTGATGTCTGTTCTGGAAATCCCCGGGTCATCGGTGCAGATACAGGTTTTCAGTCCCTGTTCCAGATAACGCTGTAAGGGGTAACTATTCATTTTAGCTGTACTTGCATCCGAATAATCACGGAATCCAGTGATCTGGAAGTTGCTGCTAGGGCACAATTCCACTGCCGTGCGATGGTCTTTCAGCTTCTGCATGAGCATGGCATTTCCCAATAAGCTAAGCCCATGGCCGATTCGGTCGGCATTTAGCTGATAAACTGCCCTCCAGATATCCTCCACGGCAGAAGTCTCTCCCGCGTGGATCGTGATCTTGATACATGCTTCCAATAATGGCTGAATCTCGTTTCGCAATTTCTCAGTAGTCATTGCTCCTTCCTGCCCTGCCAAATCAAAACCGCAAATGAAATTTCCCAGTTCTCCGCCTTCTCTTTTAATGTCCAGGCAAAGCTTCACGTGTTCGCGCAGTATCTCCATTTTGCGATGTCTGCTGCCGATAATAATCAAACGGAACAAGCAACGATGGTCTTTAAATTCATCCCAAAGAATTTTAACCACTTCCGCAGAAGAAAGCTCCTCAGTGTAGTTTCCTGGAGAGCAGCGCAGCTCTTTGTAAACTATATTGTTCCTCTCAGCATCAGCTTTTACAAGCTTCGTCGCAGCTCGTAACGCCCCCTCTGTTTGCAATAGAGAAGAACCCTGATAATCACCAATTTTCTCATAGTTCTCCAGCCCGATCCCGCAATAATCTACTGCTCTCAAATACTTTCCATAAACCAATTCATCCAGCAGCTCTTCTTCCCCTTCAAAGCATGCCAAAAACGCACTCAATTCCTTCCAGCGCCTGGCTTTATCCAAGCCAAGAAGTTGTTTACCCATCTTCCTAAGCAACTCCAGATTGTTTTTCTTGATCGCCTCAAGTATCACAATGTCTGAGAATAATCCCCGTGGTGGGGTGACCCTATAGTTGGAATTGGCTTTGGCAATACTTATCAAACCATTACTGTCTGCTATCCCTCCCAGATGGCAATGCAGATCTGTTTTGGGCAGTAAGTACAGCCAATCCAGATCTGTGCTAGTGATCCTGCTTTCTTTCAGTTTTTTTATCAAGTCCGGATGCAGTAGGGGCAAGGCTTGAAAACTACTGCTCCCCTCACTTGACCGTAACTGTTGATAATAGTTAATAGCCAGGTTATCTTGTTGTTGCTGTTGTTTCTCTATCAATGCCAAAAACGCTGATTCTCTTTTAGAATACGAAAAAGCATCCCCATCTCTGATATACTTCGGCAAGGCAGCTTCTGCGTTTACAATTAGGCTCGCAAGCTGGCTGGAGAGGATATCCTTCTGATATATTACCGGATGGATTTTACCGATCTGTTCCTCCGGAACACTTCGTGGATCAGCATCCATATCGAAATCTAAAAATCCATCTGCCAGAACGTGCAGCATGACCTTGCAACCAAATAGATATCCTGCCTGCTGCATATCACTGCTCATCGTTTTGCGTCCTCCGCTCAGGCATAGGTAAAGGTCTTTGTCTCCAGTTCCTATTCTATTTTTGAATGCCAAAGCATAAATGAGATTTCTCATGGCCCTGGAATCAGCTTCAGATACTATGTCTACCATTCCTTTCAGATAGTGAAATTGCAGTTTGATATCCAGGCCGCGCTTTTCCACCCATTGGCTTATCTTGTCCTTGTTACATGCAAAACTTCTATTGGTACAGAGCATGATTATTTCTTTTACGGGCTTCAAGCTGTGTTTATCGCTTGTCATCAAAATCTGGACCCTATTCCTGTGATTGTAATACAGGGGATAGTCATCATAATTTAAGAACCCGATAATCTCTGCCACCAAATGGCTGTTCTCACCCAAACTCATTATTAAAGTACTCAAACATTCTCCTCATGATAGTCCAGCACCGCATCCATGCTAAACATCCGTTTGTACTTTTCTATCTCTGAGCCAAACTGATAATGATACACATCCACAGGCAAAAAATGCCCCATGGAAATTCCCAAGGCCATGCAGAGTGCCGTTGGAGCCGTTTGAAAAAGATGGATCCTTTGCCATGAATAGTCTTCCCTGGCGTTATTAAGCAGCGAATTTATTTCCTGGGCCAGCCGCAGCCAATCCTTATTTATATCCAATACTCCTTGATCGGCTTTAGCTTTTAATATCAGAAAGTTATTCACTTGCAGCCGGGTTCGGCAATAGTCTTTTGCTTCGCCTATGGGATTATGACTGCCCAGGTAGATAATCAAGCCAAGTTGTTTACCTTTATTATCGTTTACCAGCAATTGCCCTTCCACCATCTTACATTCTTCTGCTGTAATTGATACATTTTTCAGCTCCCGGGCGTTATTTTTGCCATATAGCGCGAAAACTTCCCGGTATTCACCATTGGAAAAATCCAGCTGTAAAATCGAGATTGCCCTTTTGAATCCAAAGATAGCTCCAATTCCAAATTGCAGCGTACTTATCTGCCCCGCATAATACCACCGAACTTTTCTGGGCCTAACCTTGTACTCCAGGCTATCAAACCGAGTGATCACTTTTTGCGCTATTAGTTGCTTCCAGCTTTCTGTTTTAAACTCCAGTTTTCCTTCCCCAAAAATAGCCAGATCATCTGTACTTATTCCATACATGTCCTCCAGCATAGTGTAGCTGAACCAAGCGTATTTTTGCCGTAGCTTGTCCTCCAGCTTCCCCTGCCACATTTCCAGGTCCTCTTTGCTTCCCTGCAATTGAACTATCGGTAGGGGAATAGGATCTTCATTCAACCACATCCCCAAGTGGCTGATGCTCTGCACCCGATGCACCAAATTCAAATTCGCTCTGCGGCAGCAATTCTGTTTTTGCTCCAGCTCATCTGCACTTAGCACCTTTCCCTCGCCGCTAACCACGCCACTAAAAGCCAGGTTATCAAGGGGTACCACTCCCTTGCCTATCAATGCCGCAACTGCTGCCAATTGCCACGAATCACCTTCAATTGCCTTGCTAAAACCAATCAAACAGCTTGTTCCTGTTAATGAGGCTAAACAATTCAATTCGAGATAGTTTTTAACCT
>CAZSST010000121.1:0-7660 GCA_964609575.1 uncultured Candidatus Cloacimonas sp. | reverse complement strand
AAACCGCCATACCAGGATACAAACACATAGTTTTTTTTAAACCACAGAGAAAAGCTTGATGTAGTGGCGGTTTCCAAACCGCCATACCAGGATACAAACACATAGTTTTTTTTAAACCACAGAGAAAAGCAGAGTATTTGTTTAACAAAGAGGAAAAGAGAAAAGAGGGTTTAAAGAAGGAGAAATCAGGTTTCAGGTTTCAGGCGTCAGTAGTGAAAGAGTGGAAAGGTGGAAAAGTGAAACACGGGTTAGGTTTCAGGTTTCAGGTGTCAGATCTGATGCACCAAGCCGTTAACCCACTAACCCATTAACCCGTTAACCCACTAACCCACTAACCCGTTAACCCGTTAACCAGAAATAAAAATCATCTGTGCAATCTGTGCAATCTGTGAGAGGCTATTTTTATCAGGCTTATCATGTCGATCCTGTGATCAGCGTTCCATACTTTAAAAAACCTAAGTAAAATAAAGTGCTTTACAGATTTAGCCCCCTGGAAATGCTGGCGAACAAATCTGATACATAAGGACACAATTCGTGACTAAATTCACCGACTTCACCCTTCCCGAGCCGATTCTGCGCGCCGCCGCCAACCTAAATTACTTCAGTCCCACCGAAATTCAGGAGCAGGCCATTCCCTGGCTTTTGGAAAACGATAAAGACCTCATCGCCCTGGCCCAAACCGGCACCGGCAAAACCGCTGCCTTCGGCTTTCCCGTGCTAAGCCATACCGATATCGAAAAGCTAAAAGTACAAAGCATTATCCTTTGTCCCACGCGGGAGCTATGCTTGCAAATTGCCAGCGACCTGAAATCCTACGCACAGTATATGCCCCGCATCAAAACCGCTGCCATTTATGGTGGTGCCCCCCTCTACAAGCAAAAAGAGCAGTTAATTTCCGGTGTGCATATCGTTATCGGCACTCCCGGACGCGTGAATGACTTCATCCGCCAGGGAGTTTTGAAACTGGAGCATATCCATCGCGTAGTGCTGGACGAAGCGGATGAGATGCTGAATATGGGTTTTAAGGATGATATCTTTGAGATTTTGAAGCACACCCCTGCAGAGCGGCAAACCCTGCTTTTTTCGGCTACCATGCCCAAAGAAGTGGCACATCTGGCCAAAGAATTCATGCGCGATGCACATACTATCAGCGCTGGTAATCAAAATCAAGGTGTGGCCAATATCGATCACTTTTATTACCGTGTGCAAGCCAGGGATAAGTATCTGGCATTAAAGCGGATTGCGGATATGAGTCCCAAGATTTATGGCATAGTATTTTGCCGCACTCGTAGCGAAACTCAGGAGATTGCCGATAAGCTGCAGCACGATGGCTATAATGCAGATGCCCTTCATGGAGACCTTAGCCAGGGTCAGCGCGAACTGGTGATGAGCCGTTTCCGCAGCAAGTATGTGCGTTTGCTGATAGCTACGGACGTGGCTGCCAGAGGCTTGGACGTGGATGATCTCACCCATATCATCAGTTTTGAACCGCCTACCGATCCGGATATCTATATTCATCGTAGCGGACGCACCGGACGTGCAGGCAAAAGCGGGATTTCACTTACTTTGGTGCATGCGCGGGAAACCAATGCCCTGAAAGCCATGGAAAAGCGTTTAGGACGCGAAATCATCCTGGCAAAAGTCCCCGGCGGAAGAGAAATCTGCGAAAAGCAACTCTATAACTTCATCGATACTGTAGAGAAAATAGAGGTTAATAACGCTGAGATCGATTCGTTTTTGCCCAATGTGTACAAAAAGCTTAGCTGGCTTAGCCGTGAAGAGCTTATCCAGCGCTTTGTTTCGGTGGAATTCAATCGCTTTTTGGATTATTATAAAGATGCCGGTGATCTGGAAGTGGACCAAGACCCAGGTGCCAAGAGAGAAAAAGGCAAGGTAAGCTTTAAAACCTTCAAGCTTTCCCTGGGGCACAAAACGCCCATCACCAAACGGGAGATAATGCGCTATATAAACCAACTGAAGGTGTCACGCAGCATCGAGATCGGCCAGATTGATATCTTTCCCGAATTCTGCCTGGTGGAATTGGATGCCGAATATGAAAATAAACTGCTGAAAGCCTTTGCCCGCTTTAACTATAAGGGCACTCCCGTGCTGGCAGAAGTGGCAAAACCTGCCCGACGCACTAAGTATGAACAGAAAAAGGATTACAAGAACCAAGGCAATGAGAAAGTGAAAAAATATCCCAGGAAGAAGTAAGGCCTGGGGAAGTGAGACCTGCGGTGTGAGAGCAAGCTGTGAGAGCAGGAGTCATTTGCGCCAGTACTATCTTGCTGCTACATCATATTGCATGGCGCCAAGGACTCATGCGATAACACTGTAACCTGTAACCTGAAACCTCACTTAATCCTTGACACCTATCCCCTCTCTCATTTATAGTGAACGAACCTATATTGAAAGGAGGTTCACCTCATGAAGTTATACATTTGTGCATTACTTGCCTGCATATTGATGCTTGGCGCTTGTGCCAGAATCCAAAAGGAAGAGCCCCAGGCAACTCTGGCTATTACTCCTGAAAATGCCACCAAGGCTGTGGACGAGGTTATCACCCTGAAGCGTAAGGTAGCCATTGGCCGATTCACCAATGAATCGCGCCTGGCAAATAGTTTCCTCAATGAAGGCAGCGGTACCAAAGAACGCATGAGCCGCGCTGCCACGGATATCCTTTCTGCCAAGCTTGCCTCCACCAAGCGCTTTCTGCTGATCGAAAGAGTGGACGACGTTGCCATCAGCAATGAGCAGCAAATCTCCAATATAGAGAGCTACAAGATTCCCGCGGATTACTTGATTCTGGGTTCCATTTCGGAATTCGGACGTAAAACCACAGGCGACGTAGGCCTTATCGACCGCACCAAAAAGCAAACTGCCACTGCCAAGGTAACTCTGCGCATTGTGGATACCCGCACCGGCATGATCATTTTTGGCGAAGAAGGCAGCGGCGAAGCTTCCAGCGAAGTAGGCACGGTTTTGGGAATGGGTTCCACCGCCGGATATGATGATACTTTAACCGACAAAGCCATCGATGCGGCAATCAGCAGTGTGCTGCAAAACCTCATCAATAAGCTTTCCAACGATCCCTGGCGTTCCTATGTTCTTTCTCTGGAAGGCAATGAAGTGATCATTTCCGGAGGGGCCATGCAAGGCATCAAGACCGGCGATACCTACAAGGTTTATCAGCGCGGTAAAAGGGTGCTTAATCCCCAAACCAATATTCCCATAGAACTGCCCGGAAAGCAGATCGGTACCATTCGCATCGATCAATTGGTCCCCGGAACTGAGCTTACGGAAGTATCCCGGGCCACAGTGATGAGTGGAAATCTGAACGGAATAAATGCTACTGAACTTTATATCAGCGATAAATAGGGGGATAAAGATCATGAAAAATATCATTATTATCCTGCTGATGCTGCTATTACTGCTTGCCGCTTGCAGCGTAAACAGGCAAAACGAAAGCTCCACCATGGTGCCCGATTATGGCAAACTGAAGCTGGTGGGTGATCCCACCGGACGCAGCGTAACTCTTAATGGTGAAGCTGTAGCCCTCGATCCGGAAAGGGAAGTGAATATCTTCGAACTCCAAAGCGGCAGCTACTCTCTGGAAATCAGCTATCAGGGAAGCACCATCCTTTCGCGTACCATCCTTATCAGCACCGGTCAAACCAATGAGGTGAAGATGCCATGAGGTATCTGCTTGCCATTATTGCGCTTCTGCTGCTACTTACGGCTTGCACCACCACTCAGTATCTTTATTACGGCGATAGCTCGCACAGCTATTATCGTGCCGTTAAAAAGCAGGATACGGGTTCTGTGGATAATTACAAAAAAAGCCTGCAAAACGTATTTGACCGCTCTGCACATCTGGGACTGCCCGTACCTCCCGGTTTGTATTGTGATTACGCCCTGATTATGATGAAGGAAGAACGCCCCGACCTGGCCAAAGAATACTTTGAAAAAGAACGTAGCACCTGGGCAGAATCTGAAACCATGGTGAACTTTCTGATGCAACGCTACGGCCTGAAGCAGTAAGGAGAAATAGATGAAAAACCGAATCTGGATTGCCCTTACCGTAATATGCATTGCCCTTATTTCGGCCTGTGCCATCACTCCCCCACACACCATGCAAAGCGTTTATCCCCAAATGTATCAAAATCCTCCGCTTTGCATTCTCATTCTTCCGCCTGTGAATAACAGCACCGCTGCGGATGCCAAGGAATATTTTTCCTGTTCGCTGTCCCAGGCAGTGGGAATGAAGGGTTATTATGCCATGCCGGTGGAAACGATGTTCACGGTGCTGCGTGAGGAAGGCCTTTATGACACGGAGAATATCACCCCCGTGGTACTAAAAAACCTGAAGGAACATTTCGGAGCAGATGCCGTGCTTCATTCCACCATTGAAGAGTGGGATAAATCCTGGGCTTTGGTATCCGGCTCGCTTACCATCAGTTCCAAATTTGCCCTCATCAGCACTGCCACAGCCGATACATTGTGGGATTATCGCATGCGCACCAAGGTTTCCCTGGGCTCTGAAGACAGCAATTTCCTGGTGGCAGCATTGGAAACAGCCTTCAAGACCGCTGTGGAAGATTATTTCCCCAATTGCTTGGAAGCAAATATCACTGCTATGGACAATGCCCTGCCCTATGGCAAGCATCATCCCCAGTTTACTTTGGATGCCGAGCGGGGAGTTTCCCCAGGAAAAAGCGGCACCATCCATATCGATAAATAGCATAAACATCAGGTGGGGAACAAAGTTTCCCCTCCTTTTTAGAAACACTATTACCGCCCAATAAGCGGTAACCTCAAGGAGAACGAAATGAAGAAACCGGCAAGCTTTACGCTGAAAGACATGATAAATAGCACTATTAAGGACTTCCCCGAACGTCCCGCACTATCCATGGTGGACGATACCCCTATCACCTACCGGGAATTGGGAGAGCAGATTGCGGCCGTTATCTCCATGCTTCAGGAACATGGCATCACCAAGGGCGATAGAGTAGCCATTCTTAGCCAGAATATGCCTAATTGGGGAATTGCCTACCTGGCCATCACTTCCATGGGCGCTGTAGTGGTGCCGATCCTGGTGGATTTTCATGAAAGCGAGATACTGCACATCATTCGCCATTCCGGAAGCAAGCTGATCTTTGTTTCAACTACTCATTATGATAAAATTGGCTATGGCCAGCTCGATCCGGCACCACGGATGATCAATCTGGATACCCTTTCCCCCACCGAACCGAATATTCCCAAGGACCGCATCAGCGAATTCTTTCAGGATAGAAGCCGTGATTTGAACAGGCTGCGCAACAAAGCCCTCACCGCTGTGGGAATCATTGGCTCGGACGTTAAAGAGGATGATCTGGCCGCGATTATCTACACTTCCGGAACTACCGGCAGTTCCAAAGGCGTGATGCTAAGCCACAAAAATCTGGTTCTGGATGCCTGGCTGACCCTGCATATTCAGCATGTGGACGAAAACGACCGTCTTATGTCTGTGCTGCCATTGTCACATACCTATGAATGCACCATCGGCTTCATTATTCCCATGATGTGCGGCTCCTCGGTTTATTATCTGGACAAACCTCCCACGGCACGCATCCTCATTCCGGCGATGCAAAAAATCAGGCCCACCATGATCCTCACGGTACCGCTGATCATCGAAAAGATCTTCAAAATGCAGATACATCCCCAGCTAACCAAAAACCTGGTGATGCGTGAACTGTATAAGCTGCCGGTTACCCGCAAGTTACTGCATAAAGTGGCTGGCAAGAAACTGATGCATACCTTTGGCGGGTGCATCCATTTCTTTGGCATTGGCGGGGCACTGCTCTCTGAAGATGCAGAACGCTTCCTCTATGAAGCAGGCTTCCCCTATGCCATCGGTTATGGCCTCACCGAAACTTCACCACTTATTGCGGGATGCACTCCGGCCGTGGTGAAATTCCGTTCCACAGGCACCGTTTTACCCCAATTGGACGTGCGTATCGCCAATCCAGATCCCAAAACCGGCATCGGCGAAATCCAGATAAAAGGCGAAACGATTATGAAGGGCTATTACAAAGATAAAGACCGCACCGATTTGGCCTTTACCCCCGATGGCTATTTCATGACCGGCGACCTGGGCATTTTGAAAAAGAAAAACTACCTGTACATCAAAGGCCGCTGCAAAAACGTGATCGTAGGCAAAACTGGCGAAAATATCTATGCCGAGGAACTGGAAGCTAAGCTAAATGAATTTGAAAGCGTATTGGAATCAATGGTTTATGAATCCGGCGGCCAGATCGTAGGCAGGGTGTATCTAAATCCCGAAGTTCTGGAAAAACACCATGCCGGAGCGCAGAAAAGCGGCGTGCAAATGGAGAAATTTATCACCAAACACCTGGAAGATATCCGCACCCACCTCAATGCCAATGTGTCATCGTTCTCCAAGATCAACCGCCTGATTGAACAGAAGGAACCCTTCGAAAAAACACCTACCCAGAAGATAAAGCGGTTCCTGTACCAATAAATTGAATTAAGAATGAAGAATTAAGAATTAAGCTGCGCTGAGGAATGAAACATGAAAGCTTCGCCAAGTAATGAAAATTCGATGAACATGCGAGATCAGTTTATTTCATTTTTTAATTCTTAATTCTTAATTACCCTGAAGCATTCCTCCACATGATCATTCACCATCCCCGCAGCCTGCATGAAGGCATAGCAGATGGTACTGCCCACAAACTTAAAGCCCAGCTTTTTCAAGGCAGCACTCATGGCATCCGACTCCGGTGAGGTGGCAGGGATATCTTTCAATTCTTGGCGATGAGGTTGCAGCGTTTTTCCACCGGTGAATTGCCAGATATACTTATCAAAGCTGCCATACTGCTTTTGCACATCCAGAAAGAGCCTGGCATTGGTGATGGTGGCATTTATCTTGCCCTTGTTGCGGATAATGCCTGCATCATTTAGCAGCTCAGCTACTTTGGCATCATTATATTTTGCTATCTTTTGGGCATCGAAATTGTCAAAGGCCTGGCGGAAGTTCTCCCGCTTTTTGATGATGCAACTCCAGCTTAGGCCTGCCTGAAAGGCATCCAGCACCAGAAATTCAAATAGCTTGCGGTCATCGTGCAGCGGCACTCCCCATTCCTCATCGTGATAGCGGATCATCAGTGGGTCGCTATTCACCCATGGACAACGGAATATTTCTTTCATCTTCGCTCCGTGCTTTTGTTTTTTTGCAGGAAACTTATATTGGGATGCAAGTCAAGCACTTTTCTTTCTGACACCTGACACCTGTAACCTCAATAACACTCTATGCACTCATCAAAGACCTTGAGAATTTTCTTCCTTCATAATACCTGAGATGACAAAAACGCAGTTTATTTTCATCATCCCCGTAAATGTCTATAAGACCGTTGCATATGGCTGCAGAGCTTGTGTGAAATGGCGTTTTGAGTCCCTACAGTGACGGCAGTCTGGTTAGAAACGTGTGCCGTTCAGTCATCTGAGTCCCATCGGGACGGCATTTCAGATAGATAATGTGTAAAATACGAGATTTAGTCCCAGCGGGACGACAGATCGTTATCCGCCGGGTTATAAACCCAGCGCTATTACCTTATGTCCCTCTGGGACATCCGTATGCTGTGCTGGAACGTACCATTTATCA
>CAZSST010000120.1:4377-7849 GCA_964609575.1 uncultured Candidatus Cloacimonas sp. | reverse complement strand
GCAAAATCGCTGGGGATGGCAGGCTCCAGGATGTATTCCTTGCCGTCCATATTGATAATTTGCTTGCCTTCGGCCACCACGGTACCTACCCCGGTGGGGGTTAGAACCCCGCCAAGACCGGCACCAAAGGCGCGAACCCGTTCCATCAAAGTGCCCTGGGGGATCAGTTCGATGGCCATTTCCCCGGCGTTCATCTGTGCCTGGATGGCCTTATTGGTACCCAAATGTGATACTTGGGCGCTTTTTACCGCCCTGGCTACCACCAATTTGCCCACCCCACGATCTTCCCAATCCGAGGCAATTACAATCATATGCAGGTCTTTGGTTCCTTGCTTCACGATGGCATCGATGATGCACTCCGGCGCTCCGGCAGCCAGAAAACCGCCAATGGCAACTCTGCTTCCAGCTTTAATCATGGCAGCAGCTTCCATGGCTGTAATCACTTTTTTCATGCTGACTCCTTGTTAATTATTTTTTGGCTTTTATCTTTATCAAAACATGTCGAAAAGCAGCTCCCGAGCGGCGGGAGGATCGTTCAGAGGCTCGATTAACCTGCGGTAGTTATTGGCAAATTCTATTCCAAAGTCGGGATCAAATTGTTCCCTTGTCTTATCACGAATTTCCTGGCTTGCCGAGGCAGGATCAAGATTTTGACGATAGGCACGCTGGCTGGTCATGGCGTCAAAGGAATCGGCCACTGTAACCAAACGAGCCAGATGTGATATTTTATCTCCTTCAATGCCATAGGGATAACCGTTGCCCCCGTACCATTCATGGTGTTGCAAAATGATGTCGTGCACAGCTTGCGGCAGGCCAATGGGACGGATGATCTTTTCGCCGATCACGGGATGCTGTTTGATGATCTCATATTCATTGCTGGTAAGGGTTTGATTCTTATTCAGCACCGAATCGTAAATGCCGATCTTTCCCAGATCATGCAGCATGGCACCGATGCGCAGCAACTTCAGTTCCTCCACATCCAGCTTCAGATGCTTGCCTAGCATCAGGCTGAGGATGGTTACGCGTTCCGAATGGCCACGCGTGTAGATATCATTGGCTTCCATAGCGTTAACCATGGCATGAATGGTATTCAGATAGTGTTTCTCCAGCTTGTTCTTGGCGGCAAAAAGCTCCAAAGTACGCTGTTCCACAATGCTTTCCAGGTGATAGCGATAGTTTTCATTCTGGATAAGGAGTTGGTTTTTGGAAAGCGCTTGTTTCACTGCGATGTGCAATTCCACTATTTCGAAGGGCTTACGGAGGAAATCAAAGGCTCCAAGCTGGATGGCTGTGCGCATCTTTTGCAGATCGCTGTCGCCGGTCATTAGAATCACCGGAATCTTGGGATCGAGATTATTAACCATCTTCAGCAAGTCCAAACCGGATATATTGGGCATCACGATATCGGAAATCACCAGATTAAAGCTGTAATTCTGCATTAATTCCAGGGCTTCACCGGCATCCTGCACCGCCGTGATGATGTATTCGGGGATGTTGCTAAGGCTCATGCGCACGCAATCCAGCATCGCATAATCGTCGTCGATAATCATGATTCGTGATTTTACTGCTTCCATGATTGCTTCACCTTATCACTTATTTTCAGGGGAGATCGCTGTTTTGGGGATCGTTAAGCGGAGTTAAACACTCGGGGCCGTTGAATTTGGGGCTGCCCACTTGCTTGGAAACGGGGTGCATCTTCAATTCGGGAGGATTTATCGGCTGCAGCAAGGCTCCCAGAATTTTGGGATCAATATTCGTGGGTTCCAGCCAGGCTTCCCGCTGTTCCGGGCTGGGAATAAGGGGCATACGGTGATGCAATGGCTGCATGAAGCTGTCCGCGGCGGTGGTAATGATCCCCAGGGTGGGCAAATAACTGCCATCCGCGCCCTGCCATAGATCATAAATCCCTGCCATTAAAAGCGGTTCACCATTTGCGGCAAAAATGTAAAAAGGCTGTTTATCGCCCGCGCGCCATTCGTAAAAGCCGGAAGCGGGAACCAGACAACGCCGCCTGATAAAAGAGGCCTTAAAGCTTGGTTTTTCCAGGATGGTTTCGCTGCGTACGTTAATGAAGGGCTTTTCGGGCAGGCTTTTCATCCATGAAGGCACCAAGCCCCATTGGAAAAAGCCAAAATAGCGCAGCTCTGCTTTGGCAACAACGGCATACAGCTTCTGGCTGGGGGCCAGATTGTAATTCAGCTCCAATTGCTCGGAGCTTTCCTGTATCTTCAGTTCGTCGCTCAGCTTCTTTAGCTGATCATATTTAACTACCTGGGCAAATCTTCCGCACATTGGTTTTCTCCCTTCTTACCACTCTGGCACAGGGGCGATTTTTGGCAAGCAGGAAATTTGACCAATGCCATATCCATGCAGCCGAACTTGGGTTTAGCGCTTGGTTTTTCCCCCCAGATGGCCTATACTTTGTATTATCAATGCCAAAGGAACAACGATGCAAAACAACGATCTGCCTGCTGTGATGAAAGCCTTGGAAAAGCACTTCAAGAGTGTTAAAACCCCTATTGTGGATCTTATTCAGATTCAAACCCGCGAGCCATTCAAAGTGCTGGTGGCCACCATTCTCAGTGCCCGAACCAAGGATGAAACCACTGCCCAGGCTGTTCACCGGCTTTTTGGCGAAATTGATAACGTAGCCGGATTGGACAAACTGAGCGAAGAACAAATAAGCAAGCTGATCTATCCCGTGGGTTTCTATCGTGATAAAGCCAGGCATCTGAAGCAGCTTCCTGCCGTGCTGAAAGCCAGATTTGCGGGTGAAGTGCCTTCGGAGATAGATGATTTGTTGCAGTTGCCCGGAGTGGGACGCAAAACTGCAAATCTGGTGCGGGCCGTAGCTTTTCAGCTTCCTGCGATATGCGTGGATGTGCATGTGCATCGCATCTGCAACCGTTGGGGATACATAGCAACCAAAACGCCCCTGGAAAGCGAAATGGCGCTCCGTGCCAAGCTTCCGGAAAAGTATTGGCTGAATATCAATTCCTTT
Organism: uncultured Candidatus Cloacimonas sp.; assembly: GCA_964609575.1. GTDB lineage: Bacteria > Cloacimonadota > Cloacimonadia > Cloacimonadales > Cloacimonadaceae > Cloacimonas. The sequence continues at coordinate 4,848 of CAZSST010000120.1, read as the reverse complement.
GTAGTGGCCTTTGGTCAGAATCTCTGCACCCCACGTAAGCCGCGATGTGAGGATTGCCCCATTGCAAAATACTGCGAGCGCATCGGAGTGCGAGACAAGCCACAGGATTAAATGACTAAGAAGGAATAAATATTGCTTGTTCATATAATATAAGTTCATCGTAGCGATGAACAGGGGAGGAACGATGAAATTCGTGCTTTTGGTCCTTACTGCATTATGCACCTTGGGGCTGTTTGCCTTGGACGTAAGCGCCTTTGGCCCCAACGTAAATTCACTTTATTTTGGCAATTTTAATACCGAACCCATCAGCTTTGGCGGAAATCAAGAAGGCAGTGAATATCTCTTCTTGCAGGAAAATGACACCTGGAACAACTATTCACCCTGGGTGCAAGGCTTACCCGTGAAAGGCACTTGCATGCTAACCGAAGAAATAATGATGGTAGCTTTTGGCGAAGGTACTTATAGCGACGG
>CAZSST010000120.1:0-4277 GCA_964609575.1 uncultured Candidatus Cloacimonas sp. | reverse complement strand
GTGAAGGACATGGATGTCTTTCCGCTGGTAAATACTCCCTCGTTTTATGTGGTTAATTCCCTGGGTTGCTATTTTGTAACGGGATTTCTGCCTGATGCTGTGGATGATCCGGGTATTTCGGAAGTTACCTTGCCAAGCTTGCAGCTAAGCCCCAATCCGTTTAAAGAAGGAACCAAAATAAGCTGGCATGAATCTCCTGGGCAAGAGCTTAGCCTGAGTATTTACAATCTGAAGGGGCAATTGATCCGCAGTTTAAAAGGCAATTCTGGCCCCGCGGAAACTTACTTGTATTGGGATGGAACCAAGGCTGATGGCAGCAAAGCAGCCAGCGGAATCTACCTGCTAAGCCTGCAAGACGCTTCCGGAAAAGCCCTGGCTCGCTACAGAGCGGTTATCCTGAAATAAGTAACACCCTACTCGATATTTACGAAGCCCTGATTGGCTTCACGCACGATTCCGGTACCTTCGCCACGGATTTCGTGATAAAACACCGTGGTTGCCATCTGGATATAGCTGCCAATCCACAAAAAGCCGATGCCACAGCTGATGAAACCAAGAATAATCCAGCCGATGAAGGAAAGCATCAGCACAAAGAAATCGGTTTTGTGTCCCATCATCATATTCTTGCTGGCCTTAATAGCCTCTCCCGCAGAGATCTGAGGATTATCAGCCATAATAAAGTAGGTCATGGAATAAGAAATGGCAGCAATGATGCCAGGCACGATCAGCAACAAGGCCCATAAAAAAGTATAAACAAAAATCAGGAGTCCAGCCAAAAAGCTACGGCTGAAATCATTAAAGCCCTCGAAGACCATTTCCACTTTGATGGGCTCGTTGCGGCTAATCCTGAGATAAATAATGGCCAAACCGTAGGCAAGCGGCCCCCCCACCAGAATCGACAGGGCTATTCCCAGGCCGGGAATTGACCCCGCACCCACTTGAATAAGATAAAAAATCAAAAGGATCAGCGCACAGGTATTCCATTGCCCTTCCATAATAGACCAAGCTCGGGAACGAATTTCAGATGTTTCCAGCATTGTTACCTCACAAATAAGCGATATGATCAATGGCAGGCAGGGGGCGAAGTAAGTCAAGGAGAATCTGATAAGCACTGATCTACCAGCTTCCCCAAAAAAAACTTCGCAAACGGAACATAAATTGAATATCATATTTATGGATCATCTGACCCGGGGTTGTAGTGTGCCTAAAAGAGCGTGGTTTCTTGCCATGCAAAGCGGAAGCAAACGGCAGACACGAGGTTGGTTTAATCCCAAGAGTATGTGAAGAATAATTCAAATAGAGGTATCATGAAACCTATTATTTTGTTACTGATAGTGGTTCTGGCCGGCACCATGCTGCTGGCAGCGCCTCATCGATTTCTGCCATTGCAGTTTACCCAGCCCGATGGCAGTCCGGTTAGCCTGTATGCTTCCGGGGATGAATTTCATAACTGGCTGCACGACGCGGAAAACTATACAATCGTAAAAGATGACTTGGGGCGCTATGTTTATGCTCGTCAAGATGGCGATAAAGTGGCTCCCACCCAGCTTATAGTGGGAGAAAACAGCCCTGCTGAGCTTGGGTTGCAGCCTGGTATAAATCTGTCTCAAAATCTCATCGCGGCCAAGTATGCCCGTTATGAAAACACCATGCGCGATTATCGCAACAGCCGTTCTCCGCATCTGGGGCAATTCAATAACATCGTGGTGTTCATCAAGTTTGCCGATGATCCCGATTTCTCCAGCCCTCTTTCTTTGTATGACAATATGTTCAATAACGCCACCGAGAACGCCAATTCCATGGTGAATTTCTTTAATGCGGCATCATATAACCAGCTTAATATAACCACCACTTTTTATCCTGCCCCCAATGGCGATGTAATTGTAAGCTATACAGATACCAATCCTCGTGGCTATTACCAGATTTATAGCGCCACCAATACCATCGGTTATGATGCCAATAACGATCAGGAACGTACCAACCGCGAAATGCAGATGCTTACCAGAGCAATAGCTGCCGTAGGTTCTGCCGTTCCCACCGATCTGGTTATCGATGGCGATGATGATGGCTACGTGGATAATACCTGCTTCATCATTCAGGGTTCCCCGGATGGCTGGGCAGAACTTTTGTGGCCTCATCGCTGGGTGCTATATGGGGCTACCGCATTAATCCATGGCAAGCGGGTGTGGGATTTCAATTTCCAATTGGAATACTCGCTTTATTCGGATGGTGCCAGCGTTTTGGCGCACGAAATGTTCCATTCATTGGGCGCTCCGGATCTGTATCGCTATACCAATACCAACATCGATCCTATCGGTAATTGGGACCTGATGTGTGCCAATCAAAATCCACCTCAGCATATGAGTGCCTGGATGAAATACCGTTATGGCGAATGGTTACCCGAGCCCCCGGTTATTACCCAATCCGGAACTTACACCCTCAGTCCCGTTGCTTCTTCCAGCACCAATAATATCCTTCGCGTACAAAGCTGGGTAAATAACCAGTATTACGTGCTGGAATACCGTAAGCCCGGAGGAATATATGATGACAATCTGCCGGGAACGGGATTACTGGTTTACAGGCTGGACACCAATGAGCAGGGAAATGCCCAGGGTCCCCCCGATGAACTGTATATTTACCGCCCCGGAGCTAATGATAATAACACTCAGGGAGCCGTGTCCAGCGCTCATTTAAGCGAACAAGCCGGACGCACCAGCATCACCGAAGCCACCATTCCCAGCGGCTTTATGCAGAATAACCAACCCGGAGGCTTAAACCTCTATGAAGTGAGTGAAGCCGGCGAAACCATCACCTTCAAGCTGAAAGTTTCCGAGATTCAGGTAGCCTATCCCATCGGTGGGGAAGCTTGGTTTGCCGGAACCAATAAGGACATCACCTGGCGCACCAAAAACAGCAGCGGCACCGTGAAAATAGAGTACAGCACCGATCTGGGCAATCAATGGACACTGATCACCGCCAGCACGGGTAATAACGGCACTTATCGCTGGATGAATATTCCTGCGGTAAACACCGATCAGGCCCTCATCAGGATCACCCACAATACCAGCAGTCAATGGGACAGCAATACCTATCCCTTCAGCATCCTCACCTCGCTGGCGATTCCGGTGGGTTCCACTCCCGCTTCCGGCGCTACAAATGTCCCCACCAATCCCCAAATTGCCTGGCAACCGGTTCCAGGGGCTACCGGATATCACTTCCAGCTTTCCACCGATGATGAATTTGGCAGCTATGCAGTGAATCTCATCGATCATCCGGATGCGTATTACTTTGCCGCAAACCTAAGTTCCTTCACCACCTACTATTGGCATGTCGCCAGCATGGGCGAAGTGGGGGTTAGCCCCTTCTGTGCAACCATGAGCTTCACCACCGGAGAGATTAGCGAACTTCCCGGCGTTCCCGATCTGCTATTGCCCCAAAACAACGCCACAGGACTGGAATTGCAGCCCGCCCTCAGCTGGCAGCCTGCTTACCTGGCTACCAGCTATCGCTTGCAGATCTCCCGCGACCAGTATTTTTCCGATCTCTTTGCCGATGTAGAAGAACTAGATAGCCCCAGCTATACCCCTGTCCCTCTGGAAGCTAATAGCACCTATTACTGGAGAGTGGCCTCCGCCAATGTGGCCGGAATCAGCTATTTCTCACTGGCAAGGCATTTTAGCACCGGCAGCGGCAGCCCCGCCGAAGATGAGGAATTACCCGCAGCTATCAACAGCCTTACCCAGAATCATCCCAATCCCTTTGCCACCGGAACCAGCATCAATTTCAGCCTTAAGCGCACGGACAAACCGGTGCATCTGGAGATATATAATGCCCGCGGCCAATTGGTACGCCGGCTCTTTTCCGGAATGCCCAAGAGCCCAAAGATGCAGCTTGATTGGGATGGCAAAGATGAACATGGCCATAGCGTTAGCAGCGGCATCTACCTCTACCGGCTGCGTGGCAGCGAAGTGACCCTAACGCGCAAGATGCTACTGATCAGATAGTTAATAAAAGCCAATTGACACACTTAGCAGTCTCCTTGTGGGACTGCTAATTTTTTTCTTGCTTTTTCCACTGACTCCATTATTATGTTTGTAGATACTAAGATATACATGGAGGTTTAAAATGAAAATCGTACCGTATCGCACCAACACAGAGTACCGTCCCATGAGCAATATGCTCAGCCTGTTCGATGATTTCTTTAACCGGGTGTATGAAGACGAAAATGCCGATAACAACTTCCGGGCCATGGCCATGGATATAATTGAACAAGACAA
>CAZSST010000119.1:0-7876 GCA_964609575.1 uncultured Candidatus Cloacimonas sp. | reverse complement strand
CACTACAGCATCCGCTTCCACAGCATAAACCAGCGTTACAGGCGGATATAGCACTTCGATAACAGCTTCCACCATTGGCGTGGGTAGAGCGTCGCCGCTGCTGTAACTGGCAATAATGCTATATTGTAAAATGCCATTTGCCAGATCATTATCCTGGTAGTTTGCCACATTTGTATAGGATATCTGCACTGCATCGCGCAGTACTTTATAACCAAGCAGGTTGCGCAGTCCACCACTATTTACAGGCTCCTGCCAGCTGAGCGATACATCATCCATAGACACCAGGCATTGAAGCCCCGTGGCTGGGTAGAGAAGCTCCAATGAAATCGAGAGGAGGTTGGTGGGAGCTGATTCACCACTGGAGTATAAGGCTGTAACGTAGTATTGATAATATCCATTGGCCAGGTTGGGATCGGGGTAAGCAGTGGTTTGGCTTTGGGCTATTAGCACATTATCACGGTAGATGTTATAGCCAAGGAAATCACGCGAACTGCTTGTAGCGGCAGCAGTCCAGGAGAGAATAATGGAATCATCATTAATAGTATATTCCAGGGCACTGGGAGCATATAACACTTCCACGGTTGCGGTTACAGTATTGGAAGGAACTGAAGCACCGCCAGCATACTCAGCCGTTATGTAGTAGCTATAGCTGCCATTGGCAAGATTCAAATCGGTGTAGGTGGTGTCCGTGATCAAGGCAATCTCGGAGTTGTTTCTAAAAACCTTGTATCCCACCATGGCTCTGCCTGTTCCGGTGCTGGCAGCAGTCCAGCCAAGCGTTACATCATCCAGATCAACCGTCGCTTGTAGCTCCGTAGCTGGATAAAGCACTTCCACTTCTAAAACTACGGTATTGGAAGGGATACTTTCGCCGCTGTCATAAACTGCCGTTACATAATAGCTATAGATGCCGTTGTTTAAATTCCCATCAGTATATGACATAGTATTGGCGGTGCCAATCAGTGCTCCATTCCGGTACACATTATAGTTACTTAGCACCCTTGGCCCTATGGCAGGAGCACTCCACGCCAGAGATACCGTAGAACCGGAAACGCTTCCCGTTAGCATCTGAGGAGGATAGGGAACATTTACCTCCGCAATGGCATTAAGAGATGCCTCGGAAGGCCCGGAATCGGATGCATTGGTGGTAATAACAAAATAGGTATAGCTACCGTTATCCAGTCCAGTATCCAGATAACTGGTCTGCGTGGTAGTGGCAAGCAGATTACCATTGCGATAAAGCAGATACTGCACTTCAGTTCCGGTTACCACATCCCAGGTGATGCTTACATCCGCGCCATTCACTGTGGCTGCCACATTCGCCGGAGGATAGGGATATTCTATAAATACTGAAGCAGGGACACAAGGCTCAGATAATCCACTATCATATACAGCCCTAACTTCATAAGTATAAACACCATCACTTACAGCCAGATCATCCCAGGCAAGCGCATTAACCTCAGTTAGCAGCGTCCCATTCCGGGTCACCTGGTAATACTGCAAAGACCTTAATCCTCCGGAACTGGGAGGAGCCTGCCATGCTAAGCTAATGTTATTCTTGTTCTGCACCGTCGCTTGTAAGCCTGAGGGAGGGTATAGCACTTCCACAGTGGCGTTCACCGTAGCAGTGGGAGCAGAAAATCCGCCGGCATATTCCGCTACCACGTAATAAGCATAGGTGCCATTGGCAAGGTTATTATCGCTGTAGCTCAAGGCAGTGGTACTGGCCAGCAGGCTGCCATCCTTATAAAGCTGATAACCAACAAAGGCTCTGGATAATCCCCCGGAATTAAGCGGTGCTGTCCAATTCAGGGTTACATCATCATCGGTTACCGTAGCCAATAAAGCCGTGGGAGGATATAGCACTTCGATCTCCAGGGTAACCGTTTGGCTGGGATTCGATTCGCCAGTGCCATACACCGCAGTTACATAATAAGAATAGATGCCATTAGCCAGATCGGCATCCAGATAGCTATTAGCCGGAGCCTGAGCATAAAAACTGCCATTCCGGTAGATATGGTAATATAGCAAAGCACGATTTGAAGAATTCTCGCGGGAACTCATTCCGGGAACAGACCAACTAAGAGTAACATCATCTTCAGATATCTGGTAGCTGAGATCATCCACGGGATATAGCACTTCCACCAAAACGTTTTGCACCGATGCCCGAGCCGATTCCCCAGTGCTGTACACTGCAGAAACCTCATAGGTATAAATGCCATTGGGAACATTGTGGTCGGTGTAGCTAAGCAAGGCAGGATTATTTATGTAGGTTACCAGAACGTTATCCCGGTACACATTGTAACCATTAAAAGAACGCAGACCACCCTGATTGGCAGGAATAGTCCAGTTCAGGGTTACATTGGCAAGCGTTACACTGGCATTCAGATTACGCGGAGGATATAGAACTTCTATAAGCACATCCACAGAATTGGAATAAGGGGACTGCACCCCCGAATAGAAAGCGGTTACCTGATAGGTGTAATTCCCATTGGCAAGGTTTTGATCCAGATAGATAGTGCTATTGGCCCCATATGTGGCTGCAATCACCTGCCCATTGCGGTATATCAGATAATGAGTTAAAGCTCTGGTAGCTTCCGGATTGCTCCAAGAGAGCTGCACATCATCACCATTCACATTGGCCACCAGATTCGCCGGAGGATAGGGAACTTCCACGCTAACCGTTACTGTAGCCGAATTACCAGAATCACCATCGGTGTAGATAGCGCGCAAATAATAGGAATAAGAGCCATTGGCAAGGTTCTGATCGCTATATTGCATTTGCAGGGGATCGCTAAGGGTTGCAATCTGCTGTCCATTGCGGAAAATCTTGAATCCTACCAGGAAATCGGTATTGGGAACCTGACTCCAGCTAAGATTAACCGTGCTGCCAGAAACCACAGCCTGCAGGTTTCCAGGAGGATAGGGCACCCCCACAGCGAGCTGAGCCATATTGCTGCGAGCCGATTCGCCGATGGAATATACAGCGGTAACCTCGTAATAATACACTCCCTGCGTCAAACCGGAATCATTGTATTCCAAAGTCTCTGGATTTTCGATCTGTGCGATTGCCACGTTATCCCGATAGAGCACATAGCCCATCAAAGCACGATTTCGCAGCACCGGAGGAGCATCCCACACCAGATGTCCAGTATTCATTCCTATCAAACTGGCGCTAAGATTGGTAGGTGCATAAGGAACTTCCACGGTTACCGAGCTGGAATTGCTTGGCCCGGAAATGCCTTCCACATATACCCCGCGAACCAGATAGGTATAATCGCCATTGGGAAGGTTGCTATCATTATATGTGGTAATGGAGGGATTGCTGAATTGCACAATTTCCGCACCATTACGATACACTTTATATCCCAAAAGAGTGGGATTGGTTCCGGGAGGTGGAGCCCAATTTATCTGCACATCATTACCGCCGGAAACCTCCGCTTCCACAAATTGGGGAGCATTAAGCGGCGTAGTGCCCTCGGGAAGGTCTATGGCATCCACCCAGGCACAATCGCTGAAATAATCTGAAGCTCCATCCTTAGAATAGGTCCAGCGGAATTCATGCACTCCGGGGCTAACCGGATACTCGTGAAAAGCCCAGCTTCCATCTCCACTCCAGCGTTCTTGTTCCACATTATCTATAAAAAAGGCCAGATGGTCATAGAGGTCGTCGGGTTCGGCTTCGCAAGAAACCTTTTTATAAAAGCTTATCGTATCCGGATTGGTTACATTTATCTGGATAAACATCGAGGTAAACTGATTGTCATCGATATTGCCACTTTTCGCGGATTGGCTGCCGAAAAAAGCCTCTTCTGTGGAGATAGTCCAGTTCTGGTGTCCGGCAAATTGCCAATTCCAATTGCTGAAATCGGTCTCAAAATTCTCATCGATATTGTCCGGGCCATTGCTGGGCTGTATTCCCGTTAGCATGTGCTGATTTGCCACCGGAATCACCTGGCTGCCTACGATCAGATCATTCAAATCGAACCAGCCATCGGTGTAATCCACATCACTCCAGTTGATATGGAACAATCCCGCATCATCGTAGCCATCTATGATAAAAGCAACTTCATTACCATTGGCCAGTTGCACCATATAGATCACCGGTCTGGCTTCGTCCAGTTCTTCACGAATCATACTTTTCCAATAGAAATTGCCGTAATCTTCGCGATCCTGGTATTGCATGGCATCATCATAACTGAAATTATTGATGAGGGCATTACGCACATTTGTAAGGCTGGAGGTGGAAAAATCATACTCATAATCGGTATAGATGGAAGCTCCACACATGAAGATGAATCTTTGGGTAGTTTGAAACACCAGCGTATTGGACATGTTGTTCCACATAATCTCGTTGGTGAAAGAAGAATTGATAGGCCCAAAATCGTCATCCACATAGGATACATTGCCAATCCCATAGGTTGGGTAAGCCCAATACTTCATGGTTTTGGCCAGGGCCAGAGCATGAGAACCAGCATTGGCACGATTGGGCCCTTGACCGGGACAGCGGGCATTCCAGGGACTGTCTTGATGCCAAACCGGAAGTATCAAAGGATCCACTGTCCTTTGGGGTTCGGCGAAAAGTGGTAATGCGCTAAGCAGCAATGGGACAATAAACAACAACAACCTTGCTATCTTCACTTTTAACCTCTCATAGGAGTTTACTTTTCATCTGCATTATAAAAATGCAAATTTGGTTCCAAGATTGCGTTTATATTGCTGTCTAACCGCTTATCAGGCCTCCATAATAACGTAACCGAGAGCGTAGCCCTTTTCGTGCGATAGGCTTAGCTGCATATTTGTAATGCCCATTTTATCTGCTAAATCTTTCGCACCTCCCTTCAAGCCAAGATAAGGTTTCCCGTTATCATCGTTCAAAACTTCGATATCCAGCCAGTTCACTTTCCCGTCCCAACCGGTGCCCAAAGCCTTCATCACCGCTTCCTTGGCCGCAAAACGGGCTGCATAGGATTGGGCAGGATCGGCCTTACTGCTGCAATATGCGATTTCTGCAGGCGTAAAAAGCTTGCTTGCGAAATGGTCGTTACGGGCTATAGCGCGTTTAATTCTATCCACTTCGATGATATCGCAGCCGATGCCCACTATCATTTGTGCTTTTTTTCCAAGGCCAGAAGCGCCTGCTTGATATCCGTTCCTCCGGCAAAACCGGTGAGAGCACCTTTAGCTCCCACCACCCTATGGCAGGGAACCAGGATCGGAACGGGATTTTGGTGCATCGCTCCCCCCACAGCTCTGGCAGCTTGCGGTTTGCCAATCCGGGATGCCAATTCTCCATAGCTGATCGTTTCGCCATAGGGAATCTTCAGCAATTCTTCCCAAGCCTCTAGCTGAAATACCGTTCCTGTGGCGAAAAAAGGCAAATCAAATTCTTGCAGCGTGCCGGTAAAATAGGCATCAAACTGCTTGTAAATCTCCTCTTCCAGGGTAGTTTCCGGTTTGGAGCTTTGCTGATCAGAGCAAAATCCGATCCCGATGATCGTTTCTTCTTCCAGCTCGATCACCAGATGAAACACTCCATCCGGGCTATTGTAAAACAAACGTTTATCCATATCTGTTTCCTTTCGGCGCGAGTTTACATGCCTTGCATTTACGTCAAGATTTATGATTGATTGGTGTTACACGGCTCCTTTCAGCCTTTGTGGATAAGAAGAAAGAACTAAATCATGTAAAAAAGCTGGAGTCATGCAGCCCTCTACTACTCTACATGCTTAGTATCAACTATGCGGGCTGCAGGACTCATGCGGAGATGGTGAAAGAGAGCCAGCTTTTTTTACAGAGGAAGCTTTAGAACATTTATCATGCAATCCCCATGCGACCACCATGCAATTGCCCGGGCATCGCATGGGCATCACATGAAAAAGGTTCATGTAGCTGTACGATTGATGATTTCTGAGGTAATGGTGTTCAGGTTCTAACCCAATTGAGGCATTGGGGTTCAAAGTGCCTAAACTAACTATTTCTTACCCAATATCTTATTGGCGGTTTGGACTACAAAGCCGGGTATAAAAATCTGCCTGCTTTTGTAGTCCATGAGGCCCTACAAGATTCATATCAGCAAGAAGTTATTTTGGCCTCATGTACTCCAATAGCATTATTCAGGTTTAATGTAGTGAACGAGCGCCCCTACAGTCGTCCCACGGCTCATCGTGTACTCTCACAGCGCAGCTCTCACATCGGCGAAGCCGTCTCACAAAAAAAGCCCCTCTCCGTTTCCGAAAAGGGGCCTTAAGTTCATTAAGCTTAAGCAGTAAATCTTCTGCGTTCTTTGATTCTTCCAGCCTTGCCTTGAGCACTGCGAAGGTAGAATAGCTTCGCTCTGCGCACCTGGCCATGACGGACGATCTCAAGTTTATCGATATTGGGCGAATTGAGCGGGAATATCCTCTCCACGCCGATACCGCTTGATACCTTGCGAACTGTGAAGGACTTGGAAACGCCGGCACCACGCTTTTGAATCACGATGCCCTGGAAAACCTGGATACGTTCCTTGCTTCCTTCCTTAATTTTATAATGGACCTTCACGGTATCGCCAACGCGAAAATCCGGAAAGTCGGTTCTGAGTAAGTCTCTGCCAACTTGTTGCAGAATATCCATTGGGGTTCCTCCCTATATATACTCGGAAGTGGGCTGCCGGCTTGTGCAAGGGGATGCGGACGGTTAAAGGGGTTATGGTTCCGTCCTTTTGCTGTACTTCACGATTAGGAAAACCTAAACAATAAAGCCTGGTGGTTTCTCTCCACCTCAGGCATGGTCCTTTCACAAGCTGCTTGGTATTGCAGCTTTCTTCCTGCTGTTAGTTTATTTTGTTTATCAGATCGGGCCTGCGAGTACGCGTGATAAGCTCCGCTTCCTCTTCCGCCCAGGTAGTTATGGCTTGGTGATTGCCAGATTTCAGCACTTCCGGAACCTGTAGTCCCATAAAACTTTCCGGCCTGGTGTAGCATGGAAAACCCAGCCCCGAACCGCTGAAAGAATCGCTTTCGGCACTGCTGATGTCGCTCAGCACTCCGGGAAGCAAGCGGGAAACGCCATCGATAAAAACCATGGCTGCCAGTTCTCCACCGCTTAGCACATAATCTCCCAAGGAAATCTCATCGCAGATGCAGAGATTCCTGATGCGCTGATCCAGTTCCTTGTAATGTCCACAAAGCAAGATAAGCCGTTTATGCCCGCTGTAAGTTTCCAGGATTTTTTGATCCAGCTTGCGCCCCTGGGGCGTAAAATAGATCACCGGAGCAGGTCCAGCCTTCAGCAGATGGTTGATTCCGTCGAAAACAGGTTGGGCAGCCAGTACCATTCCCGCAAAACCGCCATAGGGATAGTCATCCACTTTATGATGCTTGTCCAGGCTAAACTTGCGGAAATCATTCAGGCGCACTTGCAGCTTCTTCTTGGAGATGGCCCGGGCAACCATGCTGCTTTCCAAAAAACCAGCAAAGGCTTCGGGAAAGAGGCTTAGCACCTCTATCTTCATTTGGCTTCCCCGCGGTAAAAGCTTATTAAGTCGTCGGCATTCTGAAGCACTACGGTTCTACTGTCTTGCAGAATCTCTTGAACGTAATGGGGAACTTCCGGAATCAGAATTTCGCATCCTTGCAGGTCTTTTATCACCAGCACTTCCTGAGCTCCATTGCTGAAGTGGTCTTCTATCATTCCCAGTTCTTCACCGTTACACAGCACCCGAAATCCGGCCAATTGGCTGGTTTGGGCTTCGCTCGTGGCCATTTTGGTATCTTTAATGGCCAGAATTACTTCTTTGTGTTTGCTTCTTTCACTGTCTACACCATCTTCAGCGAAGCAAATCCATAACTTCTTTTCTGATATCTTCTTATTCGTTATCGAAACGAAAAACACT
>CAZSST010000118.1:0-7998 GCA_964609575.1 uncultured Candidatus Cloacimonas sp. | reverse complement strand
ACTTATCCCTATCTACAGGGGCTGAAGGACTCATGCGAATCCTATAACTATCTACAGCATGAGTCCTTTGCGCCTTCAAAGCCAGGATCATTATTCTCACTATGGCAAAGGCGCAAATGACTCCTGCTGGGCAATATACTCCACCCATTCCGAATGCATCGTACATCTCCACTTTTTTTTCCCTCATTCTCTTTGCGCTTATAATTACCATGCGATCACCGGGCATTTGCATGGTCATCACCTGGTCATCACCTGGTCATCTATTTGTCAAGCTGAGTTAAGATATTTGTGTAGTGATACTTACTGGCATCACCAGCAATAACACAAGCCACAGCCAGGATTAATCATCCAGCGAGATACGCTGAATGCGGTTTTCAGAAATCAGGGGCACTAGCAATTCGTTATTGGGCAGGTAATAAAAGATATCGGCAGCATCGCTTAAGTCTTTGAATTTGGCGATGAAGCGATTTTGCTCCTGCGGGATTTCGATGATCATTTTCTCGGTCCAGGAGCTGAAATAGATTCTACCCAGCTCGTCGATGGCGATGCCGTCCAGATTGGAATAGATGCTATCCACAAAAATCCTGATGCTGAGGTCTTTGGTGCTGAGGCTGAGGATGGATGAACGCTCGGTGAATCCCACAATGAACATCTGGTCGCGAGGCATGTCATACACGATGCCATTGGGCGATTTCAGCAGGGGGCTATTGATTTTATTCACTTTTTGTGAGGTGGGATCAACGAGATGCAGGCAGTTGGCAGCGGTATCGGTAACGTAGAGCAAGCCGTGTTTATCAAAGGCCAGGTCATTCAGCATCATCGCATCGGGCACCTTGATAGTGGTGAGCAATTTAGCATCTTTCAGGCTGATTACGGCGATCTTTTTGCCATCGGCGGCATAAAGCCTGTCTTCCCAAATGGCCAGACCCCGGGGTGAGGACAATCCACTTTTCAGCCAGGGACGCATTTTGCCCTTGAGATCCATGCTTACAATGCTTTTTCCCTTCACATTCGAGATCAGGAAACGCTGTCCCGTGCTATCGAAAGCGATGCTTTCCGGTTCATTTAAAAGGCGTCCGGAAACAAGGAAAAAGTATATTGCCAGCCCGATGAGGACGAGCAACAGGACAATAGCCAGAGGTTTAATCATTTTTTTCACGTATCATACTCCAAAAGGTTTAGTTTTTAATGCTTTATATTCCAGGTGCAGCCTGTGGGGCCATCTTTTATTTCGATTCCCAATTTGGCCAGATCGTCCCGAATGCGGTCTGAAAGCGCCCAGTTTTTTGCTGCGCGGGCATCCTGACGATAGGCTATGATCAGTTCCACCAGCTCTCCAGAAAGATCGGGAAGGGTGTTCAGAAGCCGGGCCTCCAGATTTTGGAAAAATCCCAGCACTCTTCCCAGGCGAACCATCAGATTTGCGGCTGCCAAGCGGGAATTAGCATCCAGAGCGGTGTTTTTGCTGCGATGGGCCAGCTCAAAAAGAATCGCCAAGGCCTTGGCAGTATTAAAATCATCGTCCATGGCAGTGCTGAAATCCTTTTCCAGACCCTCAAGTTCCTGAATGGAACTGCAATCTCCGGGCCTCAGGGAATCGCGCGAGGCCAGATAATCCACAGATTTGAGTGCTGCATAGAAATTCTCCAAGGCGCGTTTGGCCTCTTCGATAAGCTCACGGGTGAAATCGATAGGGCTGCGATAGTGCTTCGAAAGGAAGAAAAAGCGGATCGCTTCGGCATCATATTCTTTCAGGATATCGCGGGCGGTAAAGAAATTCTTCAGGCTTTTACTCATCTTTTCGCCGTCGATATTCAGAAAACCATTGTGCATCCAATAGCGGGCCAAGGGTTTACCCGTAATGGCCGTGGCCTGGGCCAGTTCGTTTTCATGATGCGGAAATATCAGGTCTATCCCTCCGCCATGGATGTCGAAGCTCTCGCCAAGGTATTTTTGGCTCATCACCACGCACTCGGTATGCCAGCCGGGACGTCCCTCGCCCCAGGGGCTTTGCCAAACTGGTTCTCCGGGTTTGCTATGCTTCCACAGAGTGAAATCGGCGGGATGGCGTTTGAAAGGATTTTCGGCAACGCGGGCTCCCACCAGTTGTTCATCGGTTTTTTTGCCCGAAAGCGAACCGTAACCGGGAAGGCTTTGAGTGTCGAAATAAACGTCCTGATTAGCTTCATAGGCATGGCCTTTGTCCACCAGGGCAGCAATGTAGGCAATAATATCTTCCATCACGTCCGTAGCCCGGGGCTGAGCATGAGGGGGAGTGATTCCCAAAGCAGCGCAGTCATCCACAAAAGCACGGGCATATTTATCGGCAACCTGGGTAAAACTGATCTTCTCCTCTATGGCCTGAGCGATGATCTTGTCGTCGATATCGGTGATATTTTGCACATAACTCACTTCATAGCCGGAGAATTCGAAATAGCGGCGCACTACATCAAAAAAGATGAAAGCGCGGGCATTGCCGATATGAAAGTAGTTATACACTGTGGGTCCGCAGGCATAAAGGCTTATTTTTCCAGGTACCTGGGGTATAAATTCCTCTTTTTTCCGGGTTTGGGTATTGTAAAGTTGCACGCTTGCTCCTATTTGAAGATTACTAGTTTTTCGGTTTTTTCGGTCTTTTTACCGTCTGCTGCGCGGGCTTCCACTTTCACGAAATAGGTATTATTGGCCAGATAGTCGCCGCGGTCATCGCGTCCATCAAAATGGATGCTATTGAAGCCATTTTCGCCTTGCGCTTTAATGGTTCTAATCTTGCGGCCACGCATCGTATAAATACCAATGCTAAGCTCGGCATCCAGGGTAAGATTGAAGGTGATTTCTCCGGCTTGGGACATGGGATTGGGGTACATCAGCAGGCGGTCTATCCCCATTCCGGCATTCGGTTTTGCTACAAATTCGGTGCTGGCTACGGCAGGACGATTGAAATTGTCAAAGGCTATCACCTGCACTGTATGGGGTCCCTCGCTAAGATCGGCAAGGGGATAGCTGAGACTGCCGGAGGTGTATGAATCCTTATCGTAGCTGAAATAATCGGTTATCGAAACGGGTTGCAGCGAATTATCCAGCACCATCAGAATGTTATGCCCTGCTACACCGGTGAGATTGATGCCGTTATTATCGGATATTTTGGCCAGCAGAGTGGTGGAAGTGCCAACCGTGTCGCCGGTTTGGAAATCTTCTGAGCCCAAATAAATGCTAATCTGTGGGGCATCCGGATTGTCCACTGCCGCGCTTTCATCGCTTAGCTGCAAGGGATAATGATAGCTTACGAAGTCCTTTTTGGCCGCAGCGTCCCACAAATACGCAAGCACCATGCCGGTTTGACCAGTGCTAACATCATCCGGAACCACAAATCCAGCCGTGAGATTGGAGCTATTTACCGAAGCACTGCCGGTGAAAAGCTGGTTACCCAAATGAGTAACGGTGGTATTGGGACCAAGGCTATACATAGCTTTGGTATCAAAGGCTTTAAGCTCGGCACTGCCGTTTAGCTGGGCTTGGGCAAAGCTTCCGGAAATGGCAGCCGTATCGCGGGAATGGAGTAGATTTCCGCCTTGGGAAGAAGTAACCACCATGCTGCTGTCCCGTTGTGGAGGGATAACCCGGATCACGGGATCACCAAAGAGGATATACACAGCATCATTGCTATTCCCCTGAGTGTAATGAATCTTGCCATCCATTATAGCATAGCCCAAAGAATTGCGGTTATTGGCCAGGCTTTTCAGCACCAGCATGGCCATGGCATGATTATTGGCAGGGAAGCTGATGCGGGTGGCGGCGTAAGAAGCTATTGAACCTCGGTTTTCCAGCAATACCACTTTCTGGGCCAGGCTTTCGTAGCCCCAATAGTCATAGTGTGCCACACTGCATGAAGAGGCAAAAAAGAAGGGCAGTTTATCGCCATTGGCGAAGCGTCCCATATCTGTAGCGCCATTCAGGAAATCCTCTGCGCCCAGCTTGTCATAGGATCCATGGCCCACATAATACCACACCAGCCGGCCTTCATTGATGGCGCTTAGCATGTCGTTACGCACCAGGGGTTTATTTTGAAAATCGTCGTATTCGTATTCCTTGGCGAAGATTTTCTGGATCAGCAGGCTGGGATTTAGCACGGAAGCGGCCTCCTGGGTTTGTTGCGTGTGATAATATTCGTAGGTGGTATCGCCATTATTGAGGTCATCACCTACAAAAACCATGGAATTTCGCCACCAGCCCGGCTCGGGACTCTCGGTGTAGCTGGTGAATTTATCTATCATTATCGCCAGTTCTGCTTCGGTTTTCACAGGGTAGCGGCCTATCGCCAGCTCGGGATACTGGTCGGTATTCATCATTCCATAATAATCATCGGTGCTGCTATTGGCTACCTGAAATACGATCATCTTGTTTTTCGCAGCGGCTTGATTGGAGAAATTCCGCCAATCAATGGTGCCCAAACCCAAAAGGGTGAGAGAACTGATGCGAGGGGCACTGAGATTTTGATAGAAATAGCGCATGGCCTGACGGATGGCCGCAGGATCGGGATGGCCACCATTGAATTGATCAAAAACCTCGCTGAGCAGAACTACTTTACTGCGCAAGCCGTAAGTGCTTTGGTATTTAGCCGCCAGAGTATTGGCCTGAGAAGCAAATTCCGGGGGACTGATGATGATATTGTCCCTTTGAGAAGTGTCGGCAGTAAGATCGGTGGGATCGGCAAGCTGCACCAATGCAGGGCTGGCAGCAGAAGCAGGATTAATCAATAGATACCTGGTGCTGGAAGCGCCATTGGAAACAAAGTAATTATCCTGTAAGGGTAGTTCTTCCACATTATAGATGTCATTAGCACGGAAAACCTGCACTCCGGCAAGGTTTCCGGCCAGATCAAAGCGATAATTGGTTGCCGGATTAACCGCCTGGGGATGAGATATCGTCTTTTTACCATTTACCACGGTGTGAAACTGGTAATAATTCACCTCCAGCCAATTGAAATAAAGGTTATCGGTGCCATTGCGGAAAACGGTGATACGGATGGTGTTTGGCCCGGCTACAAATCCGGTAGTATTCTGATTGAAAGTATAGCTGTAGGTTCCTGCCCAGGTGAAAATCGTGGAGCCATTATTGGGATTCACCAGCGGTGCGCCGTTGTTTATTCTGATGCTGATCTGGTGCGTGGTATCATTTCCGGATTCTTCCTGACGCATTACGAAGCTTAGTTTCTGGGGTTTGCTGGGATCAACATCGTCCAGATTGATTTGAAGATCATAATCGGCCGTGCTATTTCCAAAGTATCCTGCGCTGTACCAGATGAAACCACTGTCCTCACGACGCTGCACTTCGCTTTCCACATGCTCGGTAGTGCGGGTGGAGATAAGCTCATCGGTGTAGTTGGAAACAGGTTCCAGGGTGGCAATCCGCAGCGGTGAACCTTCAAAGCCTGAGCCTGCAGTAAGCCAGAATACCTGATTTTGGGAATAGGGATTGAAATATACATCTTCATAAAGGGGATCGGTTTGCACGTCCAGATTGTAGTCCCATGAATCGCGCGACTTACCGTAGAACAGGATATAATCCCCGGAATCGAAGCTATGATCCTGGGCTCCTACCACCTTAATTGGCACTTCCTTAAATTCTGCCCCATCGGGCAAGCCACCCACACTATCCACATCCAATACCCTTCCCGAAGTGCTGAAAAGCCTCAGTTCCGTGGGATCAAGATCATTCAGGTTCAAAAAATCAAGCTGGGAAGGATTTATACGATAGATACCTTCCGACGCTGTTTCAATCCTTACCCACCAAGGGCCCTGACTGAAGGGAGCATAATTAATATTATTGCGCCTGGCATAGCGCCAGCTTTTGGCTTGCTGAGCATTAAGCAGCTTGGCTACAAACAGATCGGTAGCGGGATCAGTTACCTCCATGCTGCGGAATCTGGTATCGCCAGTGATGCGTATTTTAAGTTTTAGATAGGTATATACCTGCAGTCCTGTCTTCCCGTCATAACGAAAGGGATGAATGGTAATGGGCACAAAATCTAATCCCCTGAAATTATCCAAGGGCAGGCTTTTAGCTGGCTGATGATCGGCAGCAAAGTAATAATCCTGATTTACCAGATATTGCGTATCGGACAGCCCTTCCTTCATGCGGATGGTGGGTACCGGCTGCAGGGGTTTTGCCATCCGGATATCCGATACACTACTTTCCAGAATATCCAGCGATACATTTCCACTGGGAGGTAAGCCTATCTTGAACTCGGTGTAGGGCAGCAGCGGCGCTCCGGAGATGAGGGGATAATTCATATCTGTAGCCACAATGCGGCTGAAATCGCCTTCTTCAGACAAACTCCACTCACCCAGGCGAAATTCCACGATAAGGTCGCCCTCAGGGCTATTTTCAAGATTAACTACAGCCCAGGCGGTGCCGGCAAAGAACAAAGCCAGCACAAAGATCAGCGGCGCTTTCATGGTTCCGTCCGTGAGGTGATGAACTTATCGAGAGCCCAAATAAGCAGGTAAAACACTGCCATAAAGATAAAGATCCCCCCCATTCCGGTGAGCATCATCCACAGCGAGTATTGTACGCTATAAGCAGCAGCAGTAAGCATAGGGAACATAATAGCAATCCTTTTATGATATATGGTAATTACGGTTAGCTTTTATCATCATCGCCCGGTATAGCTGCTCGATCAGGATCAAGCGCGCCATCCGGTGGGTGAAAGTAAATCTGGACAGGGCAAGCTGGCTATCGGAGCGTTCAAACACGCTCCGGTGAACTCCATACACCCCGCCTATTACGAATACAACCTGTTTTCTATTTGATATACTAACCAGAAAGTCGGAAAATTCAAGCGAAGTTTTTTCCGTTCCTTTCTCATCGAGCAAGATCAGGTAATCGTCCTCTCCCACATGCTTTAAGATGTTTATGGCTTCAGTTTGTTTCACCATTTCCCGGTTATCGGCATTTTTTAGGCTGCTATCGGGAATCTCTGTGAAGCTAAGCTTAACAAAGGGCGTTAGTCTTTTATGATATTCAGCGATGCCTTCGCTAAGCCAGGCATCCTTGGTTTTCCCCACCTGGATAATGTTTATTTTCACACCGAGGTCATGGTGGCGAGTCCCATCGCCATGCAAAGCATTTTGGTTTCGCCGGTATCTGCACGGGAGGGGATCATAATAGGCACTTTGGTACCCATCACAATATGCGCCACACGATAATGGCAATAATAGGTAAGCATTTTGCCATGCACATTTCCGGTTTCGATATTGGAAAAGATGAGGATATCAGCCTGGCCCCCCACTTCGGAGGTGATGCCTTTTATTCTGGCAGCTTCCATGTCCACGGCGTTATCGAAAGCCATTGGCCCTTCCACGATACACCCGGGAATCTGTCCCCGTTCATTCATCTTGGCGATCAAGGCAGCATCCACCGTTGCCGGCATCTTGGGATTTACCATTTCCACAGCGCAAATCATGGCCACCCGAGGTTTGGGATTACCCAGAGCATGGGCTACCTTCACAGCGTTTTTTACGATGGCTACTTTCTCATGCAATTCCGGCAAAATGTTTATTCCCCCATCGGATTGAATTTTAAGTCCCTCGGGATGCTCATAGGCAAAAACGTCCGAGATCACATCGCTTACTTTCAGGCCATTTTCCTTATCCAGAGCAGCTTTGAGGATGGTAGAGGAATCCATCTTACCTTTTAATAGCAGATCGCCTTTGCCTTCCCGAACCAGATTCACAGCCATTTGTGCGGCTTTTTTCAAATCACTGCCGCTATCCACTATTTCAAAGCTGGTGGCATATTCCGGAGCCATCTTGCTCAGCATTTCCAAAATCACCGGCTTATCGCCAACCAAAATGCTATCCGCCAGATCTTCCTTTTTGGCCAGGATTGCTGCTTCCAATGCAGAATCAGTATGCGCGCCGGCAATGATACACATGCCCTTGCGGTTTTTCTTCACGTGGGCGATCATCTCGTCAAAATTCTTGAACATGCTTCCCT
>CAZSST010000117.1:0-8099 GCA_964609575.1 uncultured Candidatus Cloacimonas sp. | reverse complement strand
AATAAACTGGAAAAATGATATAATAGGGGATAGTAACTTATCCCCTATGTTTTTCGCTGATTAAGTAGCTCTGTTTGCTTCACCAAGTTACGTCCTTTGGGTACCAGATTAAGCCGTCCTCGCGGATACAGATGGGAGCTTGGGAAAATAGAGTGATGAGATAGCCCTGGCTATGGGATTCGAGGTGGCACCGTAACTTTTTGCCTTGCCAGGTAAGGGGTTTGGCTTTTAGTTGGCGGAGAGATTTGGCATAGCTCCCGTGGTCGAAGTAATACTGCTTTTGCCGGTAATATAGCTGGCGCAGATATTCTTTCAGGTTCTCGGATTCGGGATAGGTGTAGCCCTGATCGCTGCTGCCTGCTTCCGCATGAGAAAAAAACAGATAGCCCCAGCGTTCGGGATAGTGCATGGCAATCAGGCCTTGGGGACTCCAAACCCAGTTATGCTCCGGCTTGCCTTTTATCTTTTGATATTCACCTTCAATCACTTCCGTATCCCACTGCACCCGGGAAAAATTCACCCGCCAGAAATCCCCTTCGGGTGGGGGAAAGCTCTTGTTGGCGCATTCTTTCAGAACCTCCAGAGGGATTTTCATTTCCACTCGCCAGGCTTCATCGGTATCGGAGGGATCATTCAGGGTGCCATGAAAGCCGATTGCATATTCTATTCCCCTTATATCCCAGGCGTTTACGGCCACTTTGTCCCGATCCCGGTAAGGTTTTATCACCAGCAAATCCCACAGGGTTCCCAAGGCATTAATCTCCAGCTCATAATAGTCGTGCGTGTCGCCATCGGGATCGATGAAAATCTCAAAATCGTTATCATGAAAGATCACCGCATCACGCTCCTTTAGCTTTGCCCAGATGTTTGGTTCGGCCATCTCCGCAGCAATGTAGAGCCAGGCCTCATCCCAAAGCATTTTCACCCGGGTTTGGTGAAAAGGACGGGGCTTGATCTCGCCTTCGATATCTACAAAATCCTCGGTCCAGGGAGCAAGCTGCCAGGAAGCTTCCTCAAGATTTCCATCGATAACGATGGTCTCGCCAGAACGAAAAGCCGTGTAGCAACGCGGAGCAAAATCGCCCCTGGGTACCGGAAAGGTTTCCGCACTCATATAGATTGCTGAAAGCATTATAAATAAGATAGATATCCGTTTCATCATCTTGCTTTACCCTATGTATGCTTTATCTATTAAATCTTTTGCAGTGCAGATCGCCAAACCCACGCAGGTATCTGCGGCACCGTAATATACATATATTTCGCTATCCAGGGGGACAAAGCCCGCTACGTCCTTTTTTAAAGGGATGGCTGCAGAGGGAAACACCACATTGGGTACCTGGCCGGTAAGTTCATATAAGTTCCGGGGTTCCAGGATGTTATATCTGCCTCGTGCCAATGTTTTCCAAGGCTGCTCCAGATCCTGCAACGAAACTCCCGCCTGGTAGATATTGGTGCTGCCAAAATGCGTGGCCACGCCATGATAAAGGTGCAGCCAGCCAGCCTCAGTTCTCAGGGGTGGCGGCCCACTGCCAATCAGTTCATCCCAATAGTGCGGTCGGCCGGAAAATACTGGCGCTACTTCCTGCCAGTTTAGAAAGTCCTCACTGCGGCTGCAAATGATCGTGGTGCCGGTTTTTACGCCATCGGAGCCCTGATAGCTATTAGGGCGCTCAAAACGGTAGTGGGTACCTTCCAGCATTACGCCATTGCGCACTTCCGGCCCCGAAACCAGTTGGGTGAAATCCATGCTTTCAAAATCCCGGGTGATGAAGTAGCCTAAAAAGCAACCAGCATCGGTATCCATAGCGCAGATGAGGTCATATTGTCCGGCATAGGGACTGCCATCCTCGGGATGAAGAGTGATGCGGGCATCGTAGATGTGATAAATCCTGTGGGGGCAGCGGGATAGATTGTTTATAGGTATGGCTTTATGCTCAGGGATGAAGTGGATGCCATCCTGGGATACTGCCTTTACGAAGAAAGTCTCCCGGGCACGATTTTGCACGCGTAACACGAGCAGGAACTTGCCATTATGCATCACGCCTCCGGGATTGAAAACGGAGCTAACATCCTGGAGAGCGGGGTCCTCGGAAATTATGTCCAGCCGGCTGAGGATGGGGTTTTTAGCATAGCGTATCAAGGTAGCCCTCCAGGTTTCCCAAGCGAAGCAGGAAGTCATCGTAGGTGGCGCGGGGATTCCACAGCCGCTCCGCCAAGGCAAAAGCACGGGGTAAAAGCATGGCTTCCAATTCCTGGGGATTGTGGATATGCTCTGTCCACAGGTTCGCCTGTCCGCCCAGGCAAAGCTCCGGGTGGCTGTAGTTTTGGGGACTAAAGCCATACACATTGGCCAAAGTGCTGATCCCATGGGCACCGGGGCTATCTTCCGCGGCTTTCCAATCGAAATAGCAAATCTGGTTTGGGCAGAGGATATAGGCGTGAGCGTGCTCTCCGGCCTTTTTAGCAGCGGCTTGGCCATCCCCACGCCAGATCATTACGATCAGCGAGGGATCGACGCTGCCATCCAGAATTTCGTCCCAACCGATCACGCGTTTACCCTTTTGCTGCAGGCTTTTGGCCAGGCTGTTAAAAAGCCAGCTTTGCAGTTCTTCCTCATCCTTCAGCTTCAGCTCCCGGATGCGTTTCTGGCAATGGGAGCAAGCCTGCCAACGCGCTTTGGGAGCTTCATCGCCACCCAGATGGATGTAGGGCGAAGGAAAAAGCGCCGCGATTTCTGCCAGCAGCTTGGTCAAAAAGTCTAATACCTCGTCCTTCCCTGCACAAAGGATGTCCTCAAAGATGCCCCAATCACTGCGTGGATTGAAATCGCGAGGAATGCATGCCAAATCTGGATACGCCGCCAAAATGGCAGTGGCGTGGCCGGGAAGATCAATCTCGGGGATGATTTCGATGCCCAGTTCATCCGCATATCGCACTATTTCCCGGATCTGATCCTGGGTGTAATATCCGCCATAGATGCTGCCATCCGCTTCCGTGCGATGGGCACCCTTTTCCTGAAGCAGAGGGTAAAGCTTGCTTTCAAGGCGCCAACCCTGATCGTCGCTGAGGTGCCAATGGAATTTATTCAGCTTTAAAGCACTCATAAGCCTCAGGTAGCGTTTCACCGTGTCCATACCAAAAAAGTGGCGGCTTTCATCCAGATGCAGGCCTCGCCAATCGTAAGCGGGATAATCTATTAGCTGCTGGCAGGGCAAGGGCTGTTGCTGGCGCTTAGCCACATACAGCAGTTGTAAAAGAGTTTGCGTGGCATGAATAAAGCCTTCACGGGATTTGGCACTGATAGTAATGCCATTTGCTTTGATATCAATTAAATGCATATCTTTGTGAGAAGCAGCCAGGCGAGGCATAGTGTGAAAAATAAGCGTGGTTTCCGTGGCCTGAGGAGCCGGATAAAGCTTATTCCAAGCGCTTTTCAGCAGCTCTGCCAGGTGCTGGGTGGGGCAGTTTTCCAGCCTCAGCTTACCCGGCACCAAGCTTTCGGAAGCACTGATTCTAATCTCCAAGGGGCATGGTATCATGCTTTTAGCCCATTGTTATGCATATTATTTCTCCATGGGGATCACGATCCCTTTGATGATGATATTCTGGAAGAAGATGAAGATCGCCAGGGTGGGCAACGCGGCAATTACCAGGGCAGCATAGCCTACTCCCGGGCTGGCACGCTGCATCAGCTCGTAAATGTGCACCATCAGGGTCCACATCGAGCGATCCTGGCACACGATGAAGGCAAAAAGGAAATTGCGGTAGGCAGCATTGAAGGCACCAAGGGCGATTACGGCCAAAATCGGTTTGCTGAGAAAGAGGGTGAATTGCCAAAAGAGCCTGAATTCTCCGGCGCCATCGATGCGGGCGCTTTCATATATCTCCTGGGGGAGGCTATCGAAAAAGCCCTTCAGCAAAAAGATGAAATAGCCATCCGCTGCCGCAGGCAACACCAAGGCCCAAAAGGTATTAAGCAGATTCAAACGCTTTAGCATCAGGAAATTAGGAATGCCCATCACCATCGCCGGAAAGGCCATAGTTAGCATAAACAGCATGATGAGCTGATAGCTGAATCGCGGTTTGAAGCGGCTGAGGGCATAGGCAGCCAGGGGATTAACCGTGATTGCCAAAATGATACTGAGCAGAACATAGATGGCGGTATTGCGCAAAGAACGCGCATCGGACAGCATCTGGTCGAAGGCCATGGCATAGTTGCGCCAGATAAATTCCCGGCGGATAGCGCTTTTATGGGAGGCAAAAGCAAAGTAATCCTGCTCGGCAGCCGGGAAGGGGATATCCTGAAAGCTATTATAGGTTCTACCGCTGGCCTGGTTGAACGCGCTTATCTCCCGATAATGCTGTTCCAGATAGTGCCGAAAATCCGCGGCGATGCTTTTGATCCTGATCTGCTCCGGGCTGGCCAGATTCTGGATGAAGAACGTGAGATCCTCCACCAAGGCCCCGCTATCGGGAAGCCGTGAGGGGATAGTGATCTCCGCAAAGGATGCGTAACTGGTATTCCAGGTACTATTTAGCAAGCCCAAACTAATATACTTACCCATCACCATCTGCCGGAAGCCTTCCTCAGCTCCCGCTTGCAGGCCCAAATGCTGGATATTAAGCACCTCGCGAGCATAATGCAGCCAAGGTTCACGCATAGGATCACCTTCCAAAGGACAGGAGACAGGCAGCGTTACCTGATCCCAGCTACGATAATTGGTGCCGTGCTTTTGATTGAATTCGGCAATGCCATTTATATATTGGGGAATCAGGACGCTATTTACAAAGCAGCCGTCGGGATTTACAAAAAGCCGCATCCAGGCTGGGCTCTGCTCTTTGAACTGGCGGAATCTGCCCAGATAGCCCTCATTGCTGCTGGCAAAATTGCGCCCGAAGATTTCCTTTTCCTCCACCACGATCTCTTCCCAGCTTTGGGCTCCGGTGTTGTAGCGACGGTTGAAGTGGGCGATGTCATTATCATTTTCTTTACGCAGCAAGGCACGATATTGCCGCTGCGCCAGGGGATAAACTCCGCGTCCATAATGCTCCGCCAGGTAGTAATGATACCCTCCATAGCTTTGGAGACGCGCTGCCAGAAAGCTTTGCCACTGGTCATACAGCACCTTGCTGGGATTTTGGGGGAGCTGCGTTTCCGCAAAGGAAATCCAGCCTCCGGGATAATTATCCATCAAGCGGCTGCTTTCCTCATTGTAGCGGCTTTCCAGATATTTGCGGTACAGGGCTTCATCATCATAGAAATAGGGTGGGATGAGGCTAAGCCTGGTATTATCCACCGCGCTTTTAAAGGAGGAAGAAATCATCAGCAAAAAGGGATAGATCATGGTGAGAGCCCCAACGATAAGCACGATATGCAGCAGCGCATTCAGCAGGATCAGCTTTTTACTGCGGCGTCCCACTTTGCCGATAATGCTCATATAGATTCATCCTTCACAGTGCGGAACTCCATGCGCGAGATGTATTTGATCTGCATCACCGTGAAGCCCATCAGCAGCAGGCTCAGCATCCAGGCCATGGTAGTTGCCAGTCCGAATTTCAGATAGAGATAGGCCTTTTCGAAGATCAGCAGGTCGGCCACTTTAGTAGCTTCATTGGGCCCGCCAAATGTCATCACCAGTATAAAATCACTGGATTGTGCGGCTACGATGAAGGCGGCT
This sequence comes from uncultured Candidatus Cloacimonas sp., assembly GCA_964609575.1. Classification (GTDB taxonomy): domain Bacteria; phylum Cloacimonadota; class Cloacimonadia; order Cloacimonadales; family Cloacimonadaceae; genus Cloacimonas. The sequence goes on along the minus strand of CAZSST010000117.1, from coordinate 2,421 downwards.
ATCAATTGGATGATAATCAAGGCTTTCAAGCTGGGGATAACGATATAGCGTATCTTGGCGAGGAATCCTGCTCCATCCACCGCGGCTGCTTCATACAGCTCATTGGGAATGTTTTTCAGCGCGGCCAGATAGATCAGGCTGCCCGGTCCCATTCCTGCCCACACACTGGGAATCACCACGCAGAGCATGGCCAGGGCTTCATTTTGGATCCACCTGCTTTTGGGCAAGCCCAGGGCCATCAAAATCTGATTCAAAGCTCCTGCCTCACCGGGATTATACAGCAATTTCCACAGATAGATCACGATTACGCCGCTGATCACCGCAGGAAGGTAATAAATGACGCGATAGAGCAGCTTGCCATGGCTCACTTCCTGCAGCATGATGGCCAGAATAATCGGCGGCACAAAGCCCAAGCCCAAGGATAATCCCATGTAAAACAAAGTCTTGCCTACCGATGCCCACCAACTGGGATCATATAGCACTTCCGCAAAATTGGCAAAACCCACCATAGGCGAACTACCCACCAGACTGTAATCCTGCACTGCCATCACGCTTCCGGAAATCATCGGCACATATTTCCACACAAAAATGCTAATCACCGCCGGAGCCAAGAGCAGCACCGTCCAAAACATATATTTGCCGCTCATGCGCTTGCTGCTTTTATGCTCCGGGCTAAGGATTTTCCACACCCGCCACAGGGTGAAGAGGAAGGCAAAGACGATAAGGGCTGCCACCACCGCGGCCAGGCGTTCGCGCTTGATTTTCACTTCCTTGGGCAGGGTCCCGATCATTTCAGCATTGGTGCGAGCCTGCGCTGCGGAAAGCACCTGGGCGATCTTAGCCCTCCTGGCCTGGGTTACTTTTCCCAGACGACCGGATAGCTCCAGCCCGATCAGCTCATCCAGGGGATAGGTCATAAATTCATATACTTTTTGGCAGTTATCGCCAAAAGGTTCCGGCTTGCCTTCGCGCATGGCAGTTTCGAAGGTTTCCAGCCATCCCTGCGGCGCATAATTCAGGTAATTCTTATAACCATAGCGCTTTAAAAACACTGGGTTCTGCATCCTGCCATAGCCGTTTTCGATCATTATTTTCAGGCGAATTTGCCGTGCTTCCTCGCTATCATAAAAACGGATATATTTCCAGGCGGCGTCGCGCACCAATTTCGGATCGCGAGCTCCCAAGCCCGCATTATTGGTGATTCCCGCACCGCTGAAGATGCCCATCATGCGGCAATTTATCTCGCTGCCACCTTTTCCCGAAGGACCTGCCGGACTGGGCGCAAAGCCATAGAGATTGGGATCATACCTTCCCCCCATGTTTTGCTGCGAAAGGTAGTCCATCCGCATGCCAATCTTGCCATCGCTCCACAGATGCCCCCAATCCCCATCCCGCTGAGCATAGCCTTGCTGCGCCTTGCCGCTCTTGTCCCTCCAGGTTTCGGTAGCCAAACGCAAATAGTATTCCATGGCCTCCACTCCGGCATCCGAGGCAAAAGCAGCACGCCACTCTTCCCTATCCGCATCAAAATGCACCGCATCCCCTCCCGCAGCCCATAAAAAGGGCAGCCAATCGTAAGCAGCCTGCGGGCCAATGGCCAGAACCGTGCCATATATGCCATTCGCGGGATCACTGATGCGCTTGGCATAAGCAAGGAATTCTGCCCAATTCCGGGGCGGGAGATTGGGATTTAGCCCCGCTTTTTTAAAGAGATCCTTGCGATACATCAGTACCCGCACCAGGGTTTCATAGGGCAACGCCCAGATCTTTTCCTTTGCTTCTCCCTTCTTTTTGCGCTGTATCACCTGCCACACGGGCTTTTCCACCCGCAAATCCATATCCTTGCGGCTTTCATGGCGGATGAATTCATCCAGGGGATAAAGCAGGTTGTTTTGGATGTAGGTATCACTCTGACGGAAATTTACGTACAATATGTCCGGAGCCACACCCCCCGCAATGGCGAGTAGCGGCCCTGAATCCAAATCCATACCCTCTATCTTGATTCCGGAAAATGCCTGTAGCTCTATCTCTGGATACTTTTCCCGAAAAGCCTTCACCACCGCCATATTGGCCTTGCTGTAGGCATCGGTATGGCGCGGATCGGGAAGCTCAAAAACCTTCAGCACCACCCTTCGCGCAAATGCCTGCGGCAGCCCCACTCCCAGGCTGAAAAAAAGAACCAGAACCAGAATCAAGCGCTTCTTCATACCGCTTTACTGATTTCCCGATGCCTAAGGAAATGTCAAGCGCATTCTTGGGTGGCGTTTAAATAAAAAAGCGCCTCCCACAAATGAGCACAAATGAAAGCTCACGAATGGCCACGAATGCCCTTGGGAAATATATCACTTCTTTTAACTTATGAAGACAAAAATGGAATTCGTGGACAAAAACCGATTCTTTTTTCTAACTAAGATTATTCTT
>CAZSST010000116.1:0-8104 GCA_964609575.1 uncultured Candidatus Cloacimonas sp. | reverse complement strand
CGTATCTTCTTCATATCATATTCTTTCATGTTCTTCCTCTGTCTTTTATCTATATCATAAGCTATTGGTTTTCGTGTAGAGAGCCATCTTTTTTTCAGGCGGCTTTCAGTCAATGCTTTTATTGTAATTTTTCTATTGTGATTCTCTGTGATTCATTTCCATTATGAGGGGATCACGCTGATTTGTTGCCCACCGCATGGCGCCCATGCGATCCCCGGGCTTTTGCATGGAAAGCGCATGGGCATGGCATCGTTATTGATTTGCGAATTGATCGATAAGTATGCTGATCACGCTTACCATATGAGAAGGAGTGATTCTTCTGCCTGATTCATGGCTAAACGAAAGCTCTTTCTTACAGAATAATCCCCGCCACACTAAAGTAGATGGAGATGGTGAAAAGATCACTGATGGTAAGCGCCAGGGGGCCCGAAGCGATTTTGGGATCAAGCTTCAGGGCATGAAGTACAGTAGGGATCAGCAAACCCACCAGATTGGCTGCAATTAGCGTAAAAACCAAGGATCCACCTATGATCAGGGCCGCTCGTAGATCGTTTCTCCATAGAATTACTGTGCTACCCACCACAATCCCACAAGCCAGCCCCAAAAGCAAGGCCGTAACCAATTCTTTGCCAATTTCGCCAAAGAACCACCTTAATGATGGAGGTCTGGAGCGCAACGCCTGGATGGTAACCGTCATGGATTGCATACTAACGCTCTCCCCCAAGCCCAGTATTAGGGTGAGAAAGAAGGATAAAACCAGCGCAGAAGCGAGCACCAGTTCGTAGCGCGAAGTCATCACAGCGCTCATCAAGCCCCCGGCGATGGAGGCTAAAAGCCAGGGAAACCGATAGCGAAAAGCCTTTAGCGGTGAGGCTCCCTTTATCTGAGAAAGGTGAAACCCGATGGTTTCAAACATCTCGTCCACCCGATCACGCTCGATGATATCGGAAACATTTTCCGCAAAAGCACTTGCGTCCACCATTCCCACCAAATGCTTATCTGCATCCACCACCGGCAGTGCCAGATATTTATGCACCACAAAATCAGTTAGAGCGTCGCTTACCTCTGCGCCTACAGGCAAACTTCGCACCCGGGTATCGGCAATGTCTTTTAGCCGTGCTTCAAGATTTGCCATCAGAAGTGCGCGGGTAGATACCACTCCCATCAGCCGCAAATCGGCGTCAACTGTATAGAAATAGAGGATACGAGGCTTGGACTCGCTGGTTCTAATATACTCTAATGCTTCGTGCACTTGCATAGTCTCTGGTAAGGCTATGTAATTTTGATGCATTACTTTATCAATCAATAACCGGCTGTAGTCATGCTTCATTGATTTCTCCCTGTTAGCTGTGCTTATCTCGGTTTAGATGGACTGAAATCGAACGCAAAAACCAAGGCTGGAACCAGTTTCATTTTTTTGAAATAATCGTCAAATCATATTTACCAAACCAAGAAAGGACTTGACTGATAGCGGGCTTACAAAGAAAGGTGAAAAAAAGCTAAGTCTTTACATATTGAGGAGATTGATAAATGAGTAGCACCCCCCGCGGTGAAAGATTGATTATTGCCCTTATCGGGAAACGCAATGCCGGTAAATCGAGCCTGATAAATGCTTTAACGGGTCAAGAGATTGCCATTGTATCTGAAATCGCCGGCACCACCACCGACCCCGTAGATAAGCATTACGAGCTGTTACCTTTGGGTCCTGTTACCTTTTACGATACGGCCGGAGTGGACGACGAGGGTGTCTTGGGCGAAAAACGCGTTGCCGCCACGCGTAAGATTCTCTATCGAGCCGATATCGTGATCTTTGTATCGGACGGCCAGGCCTTTTCAGAAGCGGAATTGGAAATGCTTACGCGCATTATGCAAATGGAGATTCCCCTGGTGGTGGTCTTTAACAAAGCTGATTTGAACCAAGCCGCCGCCAGAAATATTGAATATTGCCAGGCTCATAAGTTGCCATGGGTTACGGTATCCACCTTAACGAAGGAAGGCGTGCTTGCCTGCAAAGAAGAACTTATCCGTCTGGCACCGAAGTACTTGAAGGAGAATCGAATTCTTGCCGGCGATCTGGTTAAGCCCCTGGATCATGTTATTCTGGTGGCTCCCATCGATTCCGCTGCTCCCAAGGGTAGGCTCATTTTGCCTCAGGTTCAGGTTCTGCGCGATCTAATGGATCACGACGCCATCGTTACCGTGGTAAAAGAAACGGAACTGCTTTCCGCGCTGCAAATGACCAAAACCAAGCCAAAACTGGTGATTACCGATTCACAGGCGATAGAGCAGGTTAATCGGGAAGTGCCTATGGATATACAAGTTACTACGTTTTCTGTGCTTTTTGCCCGCTATAAGGGTGAATTGGAATTGCTTTTGAGCGGTACCGACAAACTTAAAAATCTTTGCGATGGAGATCGAATCCTTATCGCCGAAGCATGTTCGCATCACGTTCAAAAAGACGATATTGGAAGGGTTAAGCTCCCTGCCTGGATAAGTAACTTCAGCCACAAGAAGCTAATTTTTGATAACTACGCTGGTCATGATTTTCCCGATAACCTTGAAGATTACGCGGTGTGCATCCATTGCGGAGCCTGCATGATAAATCCCATGGAGATGAACCGGCGCATCGTGGAATGCCATCGTAGGGGAGTACCCATCACCAATTACGGGATGAGTATCTCATTGGTACAGGGGGTTTTGGACAGAGTTGTTGCCCCACTGTTACAAGCCATGGGAAAAGCATAAACGATGAGAGTATCGGTAGCTCAGTTTGTGCCCAAACACGGCGATAAACATCAGAATATAGTTATTATTCGCCGCATGTTAGAGGGACTAAACAGTGATCTGGTAGTTTTACCGGAATTGGCTACCAGCGGTTACCTATTTAGTAAGCCGGAAGACCTGATCCCCCTGGCGGAGGACGCAGGCAGTGGTGATGCATTCTATGCGATCAGCGATTTGGCAGTGCAACGCAAGTGTAGCATAATTTATGGTTACCCCGAGTTTTGTGGAGGGAAGATATTCAATAGCTGCATGTTATGCAACCCCGACGGTAGTTTTTATAACTATCGTAAGATACACCTGTTTGACCGCGAGAAGCTGATCTTCAGCCCTGGCAACGAACCTTTCAGGGTATATCCAGGCAAAGATGGCGTGAAGCTTGGAATGATGATCTGCTTCGATTGGTTTTTTCCAGAATCTGCACGCAGCCTTGCTTTGAAGGGAGCAACTATCATCTGTCATCCCGCGAATCTGGTTTTGCCATGGTGTCAGCATGCCATGAAAACCCGGGCTTTGGAAAACAGCGTTTTCTGCCTTACCGCCAATCGTTTTGGCAGCGAAACCCTGAACGAGACTACGCTTGGGTTCACAGGTGGCAGCCAGATTGTGTCGCCCCGGGGAGAAGTGCTGGGTGCGCTGAATGAACGCACTGAAGCGGTTCTGACCGTTGATATTGATCCCGATGTAGCTATGCAAAAGAATCTTAATAGCCGTAATCACCTTTTTAACGACCGGCGGCCTGAGTTGTACAACTTATGAATAAAGATTTACTGCGGAAAGAAATAGATAAGCTCCGTGAATTGATACAACGGCATAACGTGCTCTATTATGAGCTGGCCAATCCCCAGATCAGCGATTATGAATATGACCAGCTGGTTGATAAGCTAAGGGATATGGAGAGGCAGCTTGGAAGCGAAAACGAATCTGATTCTCCCCTAACGCAGGTGGGTAACGACCTTAGCGAAGGAGCTAAAACTATTCCCCACAAGCTGCGTATGGCAAGCCTGGACAACGCCTATTCCCTGGAAGAAGTGGCAGCGTTTATGGCACATATCGCAAGCGAGCATGGTGAACAGGAGTATTGCACCGAACTGAAGATCGATGGCTTTGGTATAAACCTTTTTTATGAGCGTGGTAAGCTTGTTTATGCCACTACAAGGGGTGACGGTTTGGAAGGTGAGGACGTTAGCAACAATTTCCGTACACTACCCGCAATCCCTTGGGAAATAGATTACCTGGCCCCTATAGAGATTCGCGGTGAGATTTATATCCCCTTGCAAGATTTTCTGGATATGAACGAGCTACGTCGCAAACAAGAGCAAAAGCCTTTTGCCAATCCCCGCAATGCCGCAGCAGGCTCCATCAAGCTAAAAGATATCCAGGAAGTGAAAGCAAGGCATCTTAGAGCGCTGTTTTATACTCTTGGCTATTATGAAAGCCCCCTGAATCACCAAGGCGAGAGCGTGGACACCCAAGGCAAGGTGCTTGATTGGCTTAGTAAACTTGGTTTTCCCACCAGTGAACGGCGGATTTGTGCCAGTTTTTCAGAGGTGAAAGAGTTTTGTAACGCCATTGAATTTAAGCGGCATACGCTGCCTTTTGATATCGATGGTATAGTTATTAAAGTAAACAGCCTGGAACTTCAGAAAAAGATGGGATTCACAGGGAAAAGCCCCAAATGGGCAATTGCATATAAATTCAAGCCGGAAGAGAAAGAGACTACCCTGGAAGCAGTTAGCTTTCAAGTGGGTAGAACCGGTGCAGTTACCCCCGTGGCTCACTTAAGCCCTGTGTATATTTCTGGTTCCACGGTAAGCAGAGCCACGCTGCATAATGCCGATGAAATTGAACGTCTGGGTTTGCATTTGGGCGACACGGTGAAGATCGTAAAGAGTGGCGAGATAATCCCCAAGATACTTACCGTAGATCACTTGCGCAGGAAGCCTAACGCACAGCCCATTCTTTATCCCACTTCATGCCCGGTTTGTGGCAGTCATTTGGAAAAAGATGAGGAAGGAAGCATCATCTATTGCGCAAATGCCACGTGCCCTGCGCAATTACAAAGGCGTTTGGAACACTTTGCCTCGCGGGATGCCATGGACATCACAGGCCTGGGAGAAAGCTTGATTGCCTTGCTTTTAGAGAAAAAGCTGATTACAAGCATCCCTGATATCTATACCCTTGACTATAATGAGCTTGCTTCACTTCCCCGTTTTGGAGCCAAGTCCGCTGAGAATTTGCAAACAGCCGTTAACACCAGCCTGGGCAAGAATTTCGATCGTGTGCTCTTTGCCTTGGGAATACGCCATGTGGGCAGCATTACTGCCAGGACTTTGGCTGCGCATTTCAGAAGCATGGAAGCGCTTGGCAACGCAAGTATGGAAGAGCTTCAGCAAGTGCCAGATATTGGTGCCATAGTCGCTTCCTCCATCGTTCAGTTCTTTGGCAATGAAGCAAATCGTGAGTTAATCGCCAGGCTTGATGCCGCAGGACTGAAGTTCACCTATCGAAGCACGCAAAGCTCCTCAGCCTTGGCAGGCAAAAGCTTTCTGATCACCGGCACCTTGGAAAACTATGGCCGTAAAGATTTGGAAGCTATAATTCTGGAGCATGGTGGGAAAGTGTTGGGCAGCGTTGGAAAGCTACTTACTCACCTTATAGTAGGCAGCAACCCCGGTTCCAAGCTTGATAAAGCTAAAAAACTGGGCACGGTTAGCATCATCTCAGAAGCAGAGTTACTAGCCATGTTGGAAACGTAAACGATGAAAATATTAAAGAGATACATCCTCAAAGAACACCTCTCCCCCTTTCTTATTTCGTTAATGGTGGTTACCTTTGTGCTCCTCACCGATCGGGTGATCGACCTGCTGAATCTGATAATCGAGAAGAAGCTACCTGCACAGATTGTAGTGGAGCTTTTTGCTCTTTCCATGCCCTATATGCTGGCCTTATCTGTGCCCATGGCGGTTTTAGTAGCCACTATTCTGGCTTTTGGACGCATGAGTGTGGACAGAGAGATTATAGCTATAAAATCAAGCGGAGTAAATATCTATGCCCAGGTACGCCCGCTTATTTTCACCGCGCTGCTCATGAGCCTGGCAATGGTATATTTCAATCACTGGTTTTTGCCCAATACCAATCACAAGCTAAAAAACCTGATGCTAAAGGTAGCTTACTATAAGCCGATGACGATCATCAAAGAAAATGAATACACCAACTTCATGGATTTCACGGTTTATGCCAAAAGCAATACAGATTCTCTTCTCAGCGACGTTTTGATATACGATCGCAGCCAATCCCGCTTTCCCCGCACCGTTTATGCCAAAACCGGTAAAGTGGTGCAAATGGATAATGGTAACAGCCTGCAAATCATCCTCAATAACGGCGAAATGCACGAACGTAACGAACGTGAGAGCGGTAAGTATTCCCGCACCAGCTTTGACCGATATGTGATAAATGTTCGCGATATCGGCAATCGTAATGATTTCTTTGAATCGGGCTATCGTTCCGATAGGGAAATGACCTACGATCAATTGGTTGCATCGCTGAAGGACAACCGCAATGAACTAAACATAAAGCAAAAGGAAGCTTCCTCATTATTACAGCGGCTTAATCTGGCCAAGAAAGCCCCGGCTGGCTTTACCAGGGAAATTGAAGTGCGCCGTCTTAATTCCATGCATAAAATGGCTTCCGACCGCGTTGCGGAGCTAAACGATACCAATCGCTCGCTACAGGTGGAACTGCATAAGAAGTTCTCGTTATCCTTTGCCATCATTATCTTTATCCTCATCGGCATCCCTCTGGGAATGATGACCCGTACCAGTGGCATCGGCATGGCTTTTTCAGTATCATCGGTGATCTTTTTGGTCTATTACATTTCCCTGAATGGCGGCGAACAGCTTGCAGATAAGGGAGTTATACCGCCCTTTGTGGCAATGTGGCTATCGAACATCGTGTTCTTTATGCTGGCAATGTTACTTATCTATTTATCCAGCAAAGAAAAGCGGCTTTGGGACGTGCCCACCCTGATGTGGAAACTTAAGCACTTGAAAAGCCGCAAAACTGCTCCTCCAGATGAGATAGTCCACTAAAGGAAGCTTTTCATGCGTATTATCGACCGCTATATCATCCGTGAATTCCTGCGCACCTATCTGATCATCTTTTTCTCTTTTGCCGTGGTGTTCATCGTAATTGACGTTATAGACAATCTCCCACGCCTCATCCGCAATGGCGCCAGCACTCAGGAAGCCACCATCTACTATCTCTTAAGACTGCCCTACCTGATAGTGCTTACTTCGCCCATAACGGTGCTTTTAACCGGCCTTTTCATGATGAATGCCCTTTCCAAACACAATGAAAGCATCGCCATCCGTGCCGCGGGAATAAGCATCAAGCGCGCCATGCTACCTCTTTTCGGCATCGGTTTATTCATCAGCATCGGCGTGACGGTAATGGGAGAATACCTTTTACCCTGGGCAGAAACGCAGCGGCATTACGTGTACAACGTCCTTATCAAAGGCGAACAACCGGACGATCAGATGCTCAAAGCCCGTATCCATTATCAGGGCAAGGCCAATGACTTTTATTACTTCGGCTTTTTCGATGGCTATAAAAACAGCCTGAAGGTGATCGATCTTACGCGTATCGACTTCAAAACCAAGGCCATTACAGAGCATATTACCGCCTCGGGAGCGCAGTGGAACGGCAATAGATGGATTATTCAAGATTGTGAGATTCGCCGCTTTGCCGGAGGGAAACAAGTTTATCAGCAATTTTTACCTTCAACCGATCTGGCTATTTTGGACGTAAAGCCAGAAGACTTCATCCGCATCACCCAAAAAACTCTGTCCCTAACCTTCTGGCAACTGAAGGATTATATCGGGCGCATCAAAAAGCTGGGCGACGATCCCAGCAAGGAAATTGTTGATTTGCATATGAAGCTGTCTTATCCTCTCACCAACCTCATCGTGATCTTTTTCTTCATCCCCATCGCCACTTCCAATACCCGCAGCAAGGGCAGAGGGCTAACCTTCCTGTTGGGATTGGTGATCTGCTTCACCTATCTGATCGTGGTTCGGGTGGTGCAAAGCCTTGGTTACAATGCAGTTATCCCCCCTATGTGGGCTGCCTGGCTGCCGAATATTTTCTTCACCATACTTGGTTTTGGCTTCCTCTATAAGGCAGAAATCTAGGGAGAAGGGAGAAGTTAGGGAAAAGGGAAAAGGGAAAAGGGAAAAGGGCGTTGTGTTGCAGATGATCGGCACCTCATTCATTCTTCATTCTTCATTCTTCATTCTTCATTCTTCATTCTTCATTCTTCATT
>CAZSST010000115.1:1805-8128 GCA_964609575.1 uncultured Candidatus Cloacimonas sp. | reverse complement strand
AAAATCGTGATATCGTAAACCCGCAAAACTGCCGATTTTAAAAATGGTGATACGATTCGAAAAAATACGTGAGAACGCATAACAACCGTAATTTATCATAGGATATATTACGGATGGTATATGCTTTTTCCTTGACATGACTCCCCTAATAGATTACCCTGTTGCTTGAAAACATGGTGTTTCTGAATCTGCTGCACAAACAGAACGCACTTAGCCAGATAAAATATTGGAAAAGCAAGAATTATCAGGAGGTGGACTTCATCAGGATTGAAAATGCAAGTGTAACAGCCTATGAAGTGAAGCTTGGAAAAGACAGACAAAATAACTTCAATTCTTTCCGGAACCTCTATCCAGAGGCACGCTGCTATATGGTGCGTTATGATTACAAATACCTGGAGGATGAATTGCCGGGTTGGTTTTAGCTCCTAACCCGTACAAATTCCTTGATCTGATGAGATCGTGATTTAGGAAAGGAGCTACATTGCAGGATTTACGATATAACATAAGCAATGGACACTATGTTCCCTTCTCCCTTTTCCCTATGCCACCACTTTTCTATTGACACTTGCAGCATCTGACAGACAATGGCCTAAAATAGCAGAAATGAGTGCAAAATGGACATTATCAGAACCGAAAACCTGGTGAAGGATTATTCGCTGGGAAAAGTGAAAGTGCGAGCCTTAAGTGGAATAACGCTGCAGATCAAGCAGGGTGAATTCGTGGCGATAATGGGGCCATCCGGTTCCGGAAAGAGCACCCTGATGCATATCATCGGCTGTTTGGATAGCCCCACACAGGGGCAGTACTATCTGGATGGCATTCTGGTGAGCGACATGCCCAAAAGCGCCCTGGCATCCGTACGCAATCAAAAGATCGGCTTTGTATTTCAATCCTTCAATCTGCTGCCACACCTTAATATCCTTAAAAATGTGGAATTACCCCTGATGTATGGTGGCATGAGCAGCCGTAAACGCACTCGCAGAGCCGGAGAAATTCTGGATGGAGTTGGCCTTAGCGACAGGCTGAAACACAAGCCTACTGAGCTTTCCGGAGGACAACGGCAACGCGTGGCCATCGCCCGGGCCATCGTGAATAATCCTTCCATTTTGCTGGCCGATGAGCCCACGGGGAATCTGGATTCTCAGGCCGGAGGGGACATTCTGCAAATCTTTGAAAAGCTGCATGCCGAAGGCAATACGGTGATTATCGTTACTCATGATCAGGCTGTGGCCAATAGGGCCGATCGGATCATAAAAATAATGGACGGTAAGGTTTTCGATGGCGATACCCTTAGCTGAATCTCTCCATATCGGCTTTACCGATATCCTGATGCGCAAGGTGCGCAGCGCGGTAACCGTGATCGGAATCGTGCTGGGCGTGATGTGCATCATGGTGGTGCTGGCCATAGTTAACGGCATGAATAACAACACCATGGAATGGATGAAGCAGCGTGGGGGGCTAAGCAAAATTGAGGTTCATCAGAACTGGAATTATGATTTCAGCAAGGGTGGCGAAGCCAGCTTCACGATGAGGGAGATTCGCTATCTGGATTCTCAAATCCCCGAAGCCAAGGCCTTCAATCCCCAAAGCCCGGATTACGAAGCGGTGCTCCGCTATCAGGACACCCGCTATCATGGCCAGGTTTATGGAGTTTTGCCCGATTTGATCGCCGCGGAGGATTGGGGAACGCAAAAGGGAAGATTCTTAAAGCCTCTGGATGGTGAGGAAACCGCCAATGTGATTGTGCTGGGATCAACCGTGGCTACCGAACTTTTTGGCAATCGCGATCCCCTGGGGAAAAAAGTGATCTATGGCAGCCAGCAAATGACCGTGGTGGGAGTGATGACCAGCAAGTATATGAAACCTCAAGGTGGGGGTGGATTTGGCGATAATGCCATGGAATATATGAATCGCCGCAGTTTTATTCCCCTGTCCACAATGATGATGAAGATAAAGCCCGGCTCTACAATCAGCCAGGTGGATGTAATTGCCACCAGCCCTGCGAATGCCATCACGCTGCGTAGCAAGGTGGAAAACATCGTGCTGAATCTTAAAGGCGGGAAACGGGTCTTTTCCGTGGTATCTGCCCAGGAACAAATGCAGCAGATGAAACAAAGCTCCATGATCTTCAGCGCCATCTTTGTGCTGATAGGCATCATCTCCTTGCTGGTGGGGGGAATAGTGATTATGAACATCATGCTGGCCAGCGTTAAAGAACGCACCCGGGAAATTGGTGTTCGACTGGCAGTGGGAGCCCGAAGTAGAGATATTTTTCTGCAGTTTTTGGTGCAAACGGTGCTGATCACTGCTCTGGGAGGGGTTCTGGGCATTGTGCTTGGCTATCTTATTCTGGGGCAAGTGGGAAAATACCTGGGCTTAAGCGTTATCGCTTCCCCACAGATGATTTGGGCTGCCTTGGGAGTATCGGTTGGGGTGGGCTTGATCTTTGGCATCTTTCCGGCAGTGAGAGCTTCGGGGCTTGATCCCGTTATTGCGCTAAGGGAGGACTAATGGGCAAGCATAAGACTGATAACAACATGCTGCAATCATATTTTCAGAATCTGAGCAGAAGATTGAAATCAAGCTATGAAACCTTGAAGGACCCAACGAAAAGAAGTGCTGCATATCGGAATACGATATTTTATCTGCGCCTGTTTTATCAGCGCACTATGAAGGAAGGGGTGCTGAATGAATCTGCCAGCCTTACCTACATCACCATCTTGAGCATTGTGCCCTTCCTGTCGTTTTTGTTTCTAATCGCCCCGGATCTTCCCTTTTTGAATTTGGGAGATAAGTTCCGCGCGGTGGTGGCAAAAAACTTCATTCCCGGCTCGGCGAATGCGATCATGAACTTTGTGGACGAGCTGTTCATGCGCAAGGTAGGCTTCAATATCTTCAATTTTGTATTGCTGGTAGGAACATCCTATTCGCTGTTTGGAGTTATACAAAATACCTTTGATCGCATTCTGAGCCTGCAGCGCAAGTTTCATCACGATTTTGTAACGCAATTGGTGAAGTTCTTTGGCACCATCATCTTTGGCTTTCTGATATCATTGATGCTGTTTTCCAGCTCTTCCATTCCGGTGGTTTCAAGTTTGCTAAAGCTGCCGGTGCTGCAATGGATGCTGGTGATCGTGCCTTTCTTTTTGCAGTTTTTGGCATTGATATTTTTGTATATGCTAATCCCTTCGGTGCGTATCAAGCGCTCATCTTTGATTCGGGGAGCATTTTGGACCACGGTGGTGTGGGTGCTGGCCAAAAGCTTGTTTGATTGGTATATCTATAATCTCACCAATATGGAAGCTATCTACGGAGTGATGGCAGTGCTGCCGATTTTCCTGATGTGGATTTACCTGAATTGGGTGATTATCCTAGCCGGAGTGGTGCTGGTTAGCATTATCGAAGCAGAAGGGAACATTACGCTGCTGGATGGAGAGCCTAAAGAAACAGTGCGGATTACCCTGGAAATGTATGCGGACAAAAAGCTTGCCAACCGCTTGGAAGGAATATTGGGAAAGAAAGAACTAAAAGAGTTTATTAACGATCTGGATGAGGATGAAAGATAATGACTAAGTACGCATTGATAAGCGTTTTTGATAAAACGGGGATAGAGGTATTGGCCCAGGAGCTGGTTAAACTTGGCTATACTATTCTTTCCACTTCTAATACTGCGAAGTATCTGCAGCCCTATTGCCCGGATTTGGTGCAGGTTTCGGATATTACAGGCTTCCCGGAGATAATGGATGGAAGAGTAAAAACTCTGCATCCTGTGATCCATGGGGGCATTCTGGCCGACCGCAACAATCCGGAACATATGGCTACGCTTGCTGTACATAAAATTGATAGGATCGATGTGGTGGCGGTGAATCTTTATCCCTTTGCCAAAGTTCGGGCTACCCAGAATGCCGGATATGGGGAGATCATCGAAAACATCGATATCGGCGGCCCTACCTTGATTCGCGCTGCGGCCAAAAACAGCCGCCATGTGATGGTGCTGGTGGATCCGGATGATTATCAGCCCAGCCTGGACTTGCTGAGGCAAAATACCACACTACCGGACAAGCATCAGGCATATCTGGCAGCAAAGGCTTTTCAGCATATAAGCAGTTATGATGAGCAGATTGCCGAATACTTCAGTGGATTATGGGGTGATACTGCTGCCCAAAACATCATTCCGGAACAGCTTAAGCTTGCCTGCCGGCTGCAAAGTCCGCTGCGTTACGGTGAAAATCCCCATCAGCAGGCAGGATTGTACTATGCCAAAGAACCGCATTGGAAGGTGATCCATGGCATGCAAATTTCCTTTAATAACCTATTGGATCTGGATGCCGCGCTGCGTGCCATTCGTTTGTATGAAGAGCCCACGGTGATTATCATCAAGCATACCAATCCCTGCGGGATCGCCAGCGGAGAAAGCCTTGCCGAGGCTTATCAAAAAGCCTTTGCCGTGGATACAGTCTCTCCTTATGGAGGAATTGTGGTAGTGAACCGTAAATTGGATTTGGAAGCAGCTATGCAGATAAATCATATCTTTACCGAATTGGTTATTGCGCCCGATTTTGAAACGGCAGCGCTGGAATTGCTTTATAAAAAGAAAAACCGTCGCTTGATACGTTACGATCAATCGGTAAACATGCAGATGCATCCCCCCCTGGAACTTAAAACCATCCAGGGAGCATATCTGGCCCAGGAATGGGACAGCATGAATGATGATAAATCAACCTGGAAAGTGGTAACTAACCGTGAGCCCGAGGACAAGGAATTGAAAGCTATGGAATTCGGTTACAAAGCGGTTTCCATCCTAAAATCCAATGCCATTGTGCTGGCTGCGGAAGACAGGATTTTGGGATTGGGCAGCGGACAGACTTCCCGCGTGGACTCATGTTTTATTGCCACGTGGCGGGCTAAAAAGTATGGCCACAACCTGCAAGGGGCAATTTTAGCTTCCGATGGCTTCATTCCCTTTCGGGATACCATCGATGAAGCAGCAGCAAATGGTATCAGCGCCATCATCCAACCCGGTGGCTCCAAAGGCGATGAAGAGTGTATTGCTGCCTGCAACGAACTGAATATTGCCATGGTATTCACCGGGAACCGGCATTTCCGCCACTAATTTATGTTTGACAGAAAGCAGCCCCCTCAGAAATTGACATCGAACTTAGCGGAGATGTGTCCGAGCTGGCTGAAGGAGCACGATTGGAAATCGTGTATACGTGTGAGCGTATCTAGGGTTCGAATCCCTACATCTCCGCCACTGAGTTTTGTACCGGGGCTTTAAATTGTGTGTTTGATCGTAAGGAGTTTAAAATGAACAAAAACAAAACTATCCTGATTGGCTGTATTGCCTTTCCCGTAATCCTGATTATTGCCTTTCTCATTGGTTTTTTTAGCACCAAAAATTCTTTGGGAGTAAGCACCAAGGTTCCTACCGAAGCCTGGCTGCACGTAAATCCCACTGCCATGATCGCGGATTATAGCGAAATTATGCCCATGAAGTGGTTTGGTTCCAGCATGAACAGCGCTGAAGATATGGCCCGTAAGATAAGAGCTGCTGCTACTGACAGCCGCATCAAAGGTCTGCTTATCGAGCCACACTACATTCAGGTGAATATGCCAGCCCTGGGTGAGATTGGCAAAGCCCTGGAGGAATTCAAAAAGAGCGGTAAACCCATAGTAGCCTATGGAGAAATGATGGGGCAGGGGGATTATTTGCTGGCTACGTATGCCAAGGAGATTTACCTGGAACCCTCTGCTTCCGCAGGTTTATTGCTGGAAGGTGTGTCTGCGAATGTGCTTTTTTACAAGGACCTTTTTGCCAAGCTGGGAATCAAGATGCACGTGATGCAAATCGGCGAATTTAAGGGTGCAGGCGAGCCATATTCGCAAAATGCCTTGAGCGAAGGTACCAGGAAGAACCTGGAAGCTGTGCTGGCTGATCGCTATGCCATCCTGAAAGGCCAGATATCCACCCGCCGTAAGCTCACTCCCGAAAAGGTAAGCGAACTCTTTGAGCAGCGTCCCGATTTCTTCCTTTCGGCAGCCAAAGCCAAAGAATGGGGGCTCATCGATTATCCCATGTCCCGCCTTGATATGCTTGCCAAGCTGAATATCAAGGATGAGCAACTGCTGAAGATATCTGCATACAAAGGCGATGTGCCCAAAACAGGCAAGGATAAAGTTGCCGTGGTATATCTCAATGGGGAAATCACTGCCAATACCGGTAACGAATTCAGCGATCAGGCCACCATCAATTCTGCCAAAGTGGAACGGATCATCGAAGATATTCGTGACGACAAGGCTGTGAAAGCCATCGTACTGCGCAT
>CAZSST010000115.1:0-1705 GCA_964609575.1 uncultured Candidatus Cloacimonas sp. | reverse complement strand
GGATCATCGAAGATATTCGTGACGACAAGGCTGTGAAAGCCATCGTACTGCGCATCAATAGCCCCGGAGGTTCAGCCCTGGAATCAGAAAAAATCTACCAGCAGCTTATCAAGCTTAAAAAGGACTATCCGCTTGTAGTGTCAATGGGCGGAGTGGCTGCTTCGGGAGGATATTACATCAGCTGTGCCGGCGATTACATGATGGCCGATAATGCAGCGATTACCGGGTCCATTGGCGTGATCATGATGATTCCTGAAACGGAAGGGCTGGGCAAGAAACTGGGCTTGAATTCTCAAACCCTGCGCTTTGGCAAATTTGCCGGAGCCTTTAACATGTTTGAAAAGTACGATCCCGCATTGCTGCAATCCCTGAAGGAAAGCTCCGAGGGTACCTACACCGAATTTAAAAACCGGGTAATGACCGCCCGCAAGTTCGAAGCCGCCTATCTGGATTCTGTGGCGGAAGGACGCGTTTTCAGCGCCGAAGATGCCAAAGCGAATCGTTTGATAGACGAAATTGGCGATCTGCAGGCAGCCATTGCCAAAGCAGCCGACTTGGTGAATCTGAAAACCTACAGCGTGGCAAACTTCCCCGAAAAGGTTAGTTTCTTCAGCCTGCTGCAGGATTCGGAGCTATTCCAGATGCGGCAACTGCTGAATTTTAATTTTGACCCCGCCAAGGCTTTGGAAAAAGAACTCCAAAACCTTCCCGCGGCCTATGAATGGCAGTATTTAATGCCCCACAAATTTGAGGATTATGAAGAAAGACAATTTTAATACCGAGATCATCGTAAACGTCCACCCCCTGGAAAAGCGGGTGGCAGTGCTGGAAGACAACCGCTTGGTGGAGCTCTTTGTGGAACGCCGCGACCAGCAGAATCCCGTGGGGAACATCTACAAGGGCACCGTTAAGGACGTGCTGCCCGGAATGGGTGCTGCCTTCATCGAGATCGGCCTGGAACGCACCGCGTTTTTGCATTATAGCGACATTGTGATGGACTTCCTGGACGTTTATGAAAATGACAAACCCCGTCCCAAAGTAAATCCTGCCGATAGTTCGCAAATCGGCAAGCTTTTAAAGCCCGGTCAGGAGATCGTGGTGCAGGTGCACAAAGGCCCCATCGGCTCCAAAGGTGCACGCCTCACCGGTCAAATCTCCATCCCCGGAAAGTATCTGGTGCTTTTCCCCAATAAAAGCAAGATCGCCATTTCCCGTAAAATCTACTCGCAGGGAGAGCGCACTCGCATCCGCAACATCCTATCCAGCCTCAAAGATCCCGATTATGGCCTCATCGTCCGCACCGAGGCAGAAGGCTGCGAAGAGGACGAATTCCGCAACGAATACAAGGCCCTGGCCAAAACCTGGCGTCTCATTGAAAAGCAATTGAAATATGCCAAGCCCCCGGTCTGTGTATTCGAAGAAAATGCCCTGGAAAATTACCTGATCCGGGATCTCTTTGGTGACCACGTGGATCGCCTGGTGATCGATGACAAAGCCTTTGCCCGCAATATTATCTCCATGCTGGAGGACACTTCGCCGGAATTGGTTCCCAATGTGGAAATTTATAAGGAAGATTCGCCCATCTTTGACGCCTGGTCTATCGAGAAAAAGATCGAAACCACCCTCCACAGCCGCATCTATCTTCCCAGTGGGGGAAACATGAAGGTGGAGCAAACCGAAGCCCTGGTAGCCATCGATGTGAATA
>CAZSST010000114.1:0-8254 GCA_964609575.1 uncultured Candidatus Cloacimonas sp. | reverse complement strand
CTCGTAATCGTTCTGCTGATAATTATGGTGGCAGGATGGTTTATTGGAAGATATAACAAGATTCAAAAAGAGAAAGTAACCGTGGAAACCGCCTGGGCGCAGGTAGAGAATGTTTATCAAACCCGCTTTGATTTGGTGCCGAATTTGGTGCAAACTGTGCAGGGAGCGGCTAATTTTGAAAAATCAACCCTCACGCAGGTGATCGAAGCCCGTTCCAAGATGGGCGGAAGTATCAATCTGCCTCCCGAAGCCTTAACTGATCCCCAGGCTTTTGAGAATTTCCAGGCCAATCAAGCTGGACTTAGCAGCGCTTTGCAGCGGTTGATGGTAGTGGTGGAGCAATATCCCGAGCTAAAAGCCAATCAGAATTTCTTGCAATTCCAAGCTCAGTTGGAAGGCATTGAAAACCGCATCAGAACCGAAAGAATGCGCTATAACGACGCCGCCAAGCTCTTCAATCAGCTTATCGTAACTTTCCCGAATAACATCATTGCCGGATTTATAAACGTGAAGCCCTTCCAGTTCTTCAAGGCGGATGCGGCAGCGCAAACAGCTCCCAAGGTTCAATTTAACTAAGAAATAGATTTAGCTTCCCATGGCATTGAAGATGCGCAAAATGAGGCCATACATCATCTCGGGGCTGGTTCTGGCCTTACTGCTGCTTTGCTTGGCAGCCAAAAGCTGGGACAAGCCCTGGGTAGAACAAGAGTTATGCGTAGGCTGCAAGGATTGCGAAGCCCAATGTCCCACTGGGGCAATCACTATCACAGACGAAAAAGCAAAGATTGATCCCGAAAAATGCATCGACTGCAAATTCTGCGTGCGAGCCTGCACTTTCCGGGCTATAAGCAGTCCCAAATGAATCTGAAACACCTGTTTATAGCTATTTTAGCCATCATCATGCTGCTTAGCCTGGCCTGCAAAAAAGCCACCTTCGTGGAGTACCGCATCGATCGGGAAGCCTGCAATGGCTGCGGAGAATGCATCCGGGTTTGTCCTAACGACGCGGTATATTTCGATCATCAGGGCAAGGCAGTGATCGACCAAAGTAAATGCACCAAATGCGGTGAATGCGTGGCAGTATGTCCAAACAGCGCTATTTATTAGTAGTATTGCTGCTGGGGCTATGCCTGGGTTTAAAGGCAGAAATGCAGTTGGAAAGCTGCGGTTATAGTGTACTAAGCAGGGGCACTCCCATTTGGATGAATCTTAGCGATATCGATTATTCGCGGGAGATTGGTTCGTCTTTCAGGGTAGCGCTTTCTTCCAGGCTTCGTGCTGAAGATAAATATGAAGACCAATTTCCCCAAAAGAAGCAGCTGCTAAGCTCGCTGCAGGCAAGATATACCAAAGATAACATCTTTGTGGAAGCGAACTATGTGAATTTTATTTATGGCAGTTCCAAAGCAATAAATCTGTACCCTTCTTGGGATTTGAGTGCTTATAATTATGAACGTCGGCACCAGCATCAGGCTAATATGCAAATTGGTGCTAAGTACCATAGCCTGGATATAGATGCCTACTTTGGCGGCAAGCTGTTGATGGCCACGCCGATAAGATATGAATTTGATCCCATCACCTTCGAGCCCCTGGCCATTAGGGAAGATTTGGCAAGCTATGAAGATATCTATACGGGAATGCAAGTTCAGTTCAGGCCACTTCCTCAGCTTAGCCTTAGCGCTCTGGCAGATGTAAAAGAGGCGAATTTCGATACCTCCGATCTTTATTCCTACAGCTCTTTGGGCTTGGCAGCGGCTTCCCAGCTAAGAGTTTTTACCAATGGGAATCTTAGCGGCAGTGCCATCTGGCAAAATCGTGAGGGTGAATTGCTGGCTAAGGAATCCCGCAATCTCTTTACCGGCCAGCTACGCTATCAGCATA
This sequence comes from uncultured Candidatus Cloacimonas sp., assembly GCA_964609575.1. Lineage (GTDB taxonomy): Bacteria > Cloacimonadota > Cloacimonadia > Cloacimonadales > Cloacimonadaceae > Cloacimonas. Next base: position 6,373 of record CAZSST010000114.1, on the reverse strand, counting down.
AACTGGGCACGCAACTTTACGGATACATAGGTTTTATCAGCAATAGCTGTGCCGATGGTAATCTGGAGGATTTTTACCTGATTTCAAACCAAGTGCGTACCCAGCTTAAATACACTGCGGGGTATGATCCCACGCAGTCTTCTTATTTGTTGGCCGGAGCTAAGTATAGCCCCCAGCACCATGCCAATGCCTGGTTCTCAGAAACTCAATTCAAGCTGGTTAAAGGCTGCTATGGAATGGCCGGAATAAAGGTGCAGCCCGATCTCCCCAATCATTACCAGGGAAGGCTTAGCTGGTATTGGAATTCTGCTTCGGACATCTACCTTGATTATCAAAATACCCAATATGAGCATGGGAAGCGGGCTAAGCACAATTTAGGATTGGGCACACAAATAATTTTTTAAGTTCGCATACCACTAAAAACACATAGCTAAACCACTATTTATAAAACACAAACACCCACTAATTGTCCAAGTAAATTAGGACGCATTTAAAAATATGTGTAGACAAGAATTTGGCCTTGGAATTAATTGGACTTAAGTACGGATTCAATTATTTATGAGGTTAGGATGATCGTTGATTTCAGTTTCGGCAAATTAATAACAGATTTTATAACACCGGAACGTGTAAGCTTGCTAATACGGGTTGGCCTCATCCTCGTTATTGGCATTCCCTTAGTCCGCTTCATCCGTGTAATCGCCCGCAAGCTAATCAAAGACCGCTTATCCCCACAGAGTGAACAATTAGTAATACGATCCGTTTATTATATTTCTTCGATCATACTTCTGATGAGCGTACTGAATGAATTTGGATTCAAGCTTTCCGCATTGCTTGGAGCTGCAGGAGTATTTGGTATTGCCATTGGATTTGCCTCTCAAACCAGCATTTCCAATATCATCAGCGGTATCTTTCTGATCTCGGAAAAACCCTTTGTAGTAGGCGATCTGGTGCAGATAGGCACTACTTCAGGCTTTGTAGAATCCATAGACCTGCTTTCCATAAAGCTGAAAACTCCGGATAACCGCTTTGTACGCGTGCCCAATGAAACCATGATCAAAACAGAGGTGATCAACATCACCCGCTATCCCATTCGCAGAGCTAATATGACGGTTTCGGTAAGCTATAAAGAAGATTTGCAGCGAGTGATAAACACCCTAAGAGACCTTGCCGTTGATGAACCCCTTGTTCTGAAAGATCCCGAGCCATTAATCCAGGTGGATAGATTCGGTGAAAGCGGCATAGAAATAAATTATGGTGTTTGGGCAAATCGTGATGATGTTTTAAATTTACGATCCGCATTAATGGTGAAAATAAAAGAAAGATTCGACCAGGATAAAATAGAAATACCGTATCCGCATCTAACCATAATCGGTACGGATAAACAAGACTAGGAGAAACACGTAAAAAGGAAGTGTGAACATGAGTACGAAACCCACGATTAAAGCTATCATCTTCGATCTGGACGGAACTTTGATAGACAGCATCGAAGACATCGCCATATCCATGAACGCCGCATTGGCAGATCTAGGATATCCCGAACATCCCATGGAAGCTTACAAGAGCTTTGTGGGAGATGGCCTTAACGAACTGGCAAAGAGGGCACTGCCGGAAAAAAAGCAAACTCCCAAAGAGATCGAAGCTTTGGCACGTAAATATTGGGATCATTATGATGTAACCTGGTATTTGCACACCAACATCTATCCGGGAGTGCTGTATCTTATTCAGCTTGCCGTAGCCAGAAAGATAAAGCTGGCAATTCTTTCCAATAAGGCACATTATTTCACCAAAAAGATGATCCGTCATTTCTTCAGAGGAGCCATGATCCGCCATACCAAGAATCCTTTTGGGATTTACAGCGGCGATGAAGAAAGTCACGCCCCGAAACCTGATCCCGCCATGGCCAAGGCATTGGCAAACCGTTTGAAAGTAAAGCCCGAACATATAGCCTTTGTCGGTGATTCCGAGGTGGATATTCAAACTGCCAAGAATGCCGGAATGTTAGCTATTGGCGCAGCATGGGGATATAGAGACAAGAAAGCTCTGAAAGATGCCGGCGCAGATATGATCTTTGATAATCCCACCGATTTCACCACTTTCCTTGATGCTCAGCCTCTCTGTTTATGAGGAGTTACCGCAAAGAACTAAGCATCCATGCCGATAAACGCCGAGCCTATCTGAACATCACTGAAGAAGTGAGAGAAGCTGTTCGCGCCAGTGGCGTAAGCGAGGGTTTGTGCCTGGTGAATGCCATGCATATTACTGCTTCGGTTTTTATCAACGACGATGAGCGTGGCCTGCATCAAGACCTGGAAACATGGTTGGAAGGGTTGGCTCCAGAAAAACCTCACTCCCGATATCACCACAATGGCTATGAAGACAATGCCGATGCCCATCTGAAGAGACAAGTGATGGGCAGAGAAGTGGTGATTGCCATCACCAAGGGGGAATTGGATTTTGGCCCCTGGGAACAGGTTTTTTATGGAGAATATGACGGGATGCGTAGCAAACGGGTGTTGATAAAGATAATTGGGGAATGAACCGAAGGGCCAAGGTGCTAAAGTGCCAAGATAAATGCACTTTATAGCGGTTCGGAGACCGGCACAACGTTATTGCAATGCCTATGATATAAGACACAATAAAGGGCGATCCGTGGATCGCCCTTAGTTTACATCGTTTCTCACCGCGCCGCTCTCACAGGACAAAGTCCTCCCACAGCGCAGCTCGCACTATTTCATCAGCATCATCTTGCGGATTTCGTAATTATCACCCATATCCAAACGGTAGAAGTAGATTCCGCTGGCCACGGTTTTACCATTGGTATCGGTGCCATCCCAAACAACGCTGTGTTCGCCTTTGGCAGCAATGCCGGAATGAAGCACTTTCACCAATTGTCCTTTCAGGTTATACACGGCAAGCCTGGCTTGTCCGCTTTTTGGCATCTGGAAGCCAATGGTAGTTTGCGGATTAAAGGGATTGGGATAGTTCTGGCTAAGCACAGGAAGCGCCGCAGGAACAGATGGATCATCACCTGCAGAGATTGGAAACACAATCTGCAATTCCATAAACATCACCTGTCCGCCATCCGCATTAGCATGCACGGGAGGGGTTACCACGTTCGAGCCCCAAGTGTAATCGTCATAGAACATCAATCCCAGTTTTCCCACCATGTGTCCACCTTGGTCTGGCACTCTGATCACTTGATCGGCAGGATACACGTACATGGGCTTCAGTCCCGTTAATTGTGGCGTTTCCACATTATTCAGCACGATCGGCTCGCTCCATGTGGTGCCATTATCCGCTGATACCACAATATAGATTTCCGGGGTAGTGGCAAATGCTGCGTAATCGGTATCGGCATATTCATTTACCTGTTTGGCTCTCCAGGAGTTTTGCCACACCATGGCCATCATCCCACTGGAATTGGCATTGGTAACTTTTTGGCCTCCGTAGTGGAACATCATCGCATCATCGTGCACCGCATTATCCCAATAGCAGAAGTTAAACTCGGTTTTTATCTGCGGATAGTAACCATCGGTGGCATTTCCACCCCATTCGTCCACAACTCCCCATGGAGCTTCCAGATCCCAGGGCTGATAGTACAAATCCACAGTATTGGTGCTGTCCTTAACGGGATATACTTCAGTAATGCTGATCCGGTTTCCCACGGGTGAGGTAGGATCATAGATCATCTGCTTCACGTTTTGAATATTGGGATAATAGGTACCTTCGGTGGTATTAAGGAAATAATACTGCGGAAGGTGAATCCTACCCATGGTATCGATACCCGCATTCAAATGACCGGAGTGAGTATTGCCCCAATAGAGAGAAGTATCGGGATAGGGATTGCCACTGTCATCGGTGAAGTATCCAGCTTGTGAGGTAGGCGATCCAGGCGGATTCCAGGTTGGCAGACGTCCCATGGACTGTTGCAAGGTCCAGTCTCCCACACCGTAATCACAGGAGAACACATCCAGATCGTCTTCCAATACCACATTGTCCTCCAGATCGTAAGTATCATGATAGCCAAGGTAATACAGCTTACCGCTGTCATCGGCAATAATGGAAAAATTGGGGCGTCTGCTCATGGTGGCATCGTGATTCCAACCATCCAGAACGGGAATGGTATTAGTGTTCCAATTCAGAGCAAGGCCATTTTCCAGATCAGAGGCATCGAAGTCAGCGTATCTCAAATACATGTTCTCGGAGGGAATAGATATGTGAGAGATGTAATTACGTGCCACCACATAAATCCTGCGCTTTCCGGCCACGGGAGAGGGCCCGATGGTAGCGGTTGGCCAGATAAATTCGTTATCTGTAGTAGCTGTTCCTCCGGGAGGGGTAATCGTGATAGGATTATCCACCAGGTTTATAACATCATTGAACAAGCCAGATAATCCATCGATAAAGGCGTCCGAGGTGAATCGAACTTCATTTTGGGTATCGTCATCACCATTGGCATGCCAGGCATACATCGGCTTACCGCTAACAGGATCGACGGCCACAGTGGGATAACCTTCGGCAACATTATCGGCAGTGATTTCACTGTTATTGATCACGTTACCCGAAGCATCCAGATGAGTGTAAAAAACCCGACGCGTTCCGGTGGCTGTTCTGCGTCCGTGATAGGTCATGAAATAGCCACCTCCGAAAGATTGAGGGATAACCCGCAACGGCATGCCATTGTAACTGCCGATCATATAATCATAATATGAAGTCAGCAGTGGATTTGGCACCCTGGTGAATGAATATTCCGGCACTTCGCGGGTTGAAGCAATCCGGATGCCCTGGGGTGATTCGACAGCCTGCTTACCCTTCACAGGAACCATTTCCGTGGCGGAAACGATTCCGACAAAAAGGACCAGACTGAGGGCGATGCAAAGTAACTTTTTCATCTTACCTCCTATATTTTGGCGAAAAAATATAACTGCGAGATAAAAACGGTCTACGCGGGATAATGTCCCATAGGGAAATAATAGCTGAGTTTTTTAAGCAAGCAAGCAAATTTTTAAAAAAAGGAGGGGGAGGGTTTGAAGTGAGGAGTTGCCAAGTAGGGAATTGCAAAGGTTCCAAAGTGCCAGAGTGCAAAGGTTCCAAAGTGCAAAAGCATGGATAAACCATGCAACATGGCACCCTGATCAACCCAGATCGCTATCTTGGATGGTTCTTGGATGGTACTTGGATGGTATTTAGATATCCGAACTAAGAACTAAAACTTTGCGTTATGGTATAAATGGATCTCTTTCAAATTATGGGAGTAAGTTAAAACAAAGCTATCTGGCCAGTACTGGTAGTTAAAGTGAGAACCTTGCAAGGAATCTTATGCAGTTGATAAAACCCGCAGGGCGAAATACCATAGCGAGGGGGTGTAGCGAAGTGAAACTCCGAAGGTGCATGGGAATGCGCCAATACGTGAGAAGGCGAAACTCCTCGCTATAAAAATATCCACTTCAAGTGCTTATTTCTACCTTTGGCATCAATCTAAATATCGGTTATTGGTTTTTAAGACCGTCCCTTTACCTGGGCTGACACTTGACCATTCTGTTACCCACTTCGTTGAAAGAGACCCCAAAAATGTACCCCAGAAGGAAATGTGTTTCACTCTCCCACCTTTCCCCTTCTGATTCCAGCCACCTGAAATCTCACCGCACTTCAATGGAAGAAATAATAAAACCCCGTTTGCGGAATATACATGGTGAATTCTGTATCTTCATTCACCGATAGCGGCAGTTCGAGAGCCCAACGGAAATCCCTTCCCAAGCGTAATTCGAAGCCAAGCCCGGCTCCAGCATAAAAGGAACCTCTCATTTCATGCGCTTTGCGCGGGTTTTGATTTGGGTCAAGAATATAAAAATCCTGTTGGGAAGAATCCCGAATGTAATCCATTTTAGTCATCTTTACAAATGACATGAGGTATGATCCTCCTCCGAAAACGTAGAAACGGCCATTGGAATTGGATGCTAATGAGCGAATGTAGTTCAAACCTAAGTTCAATTTGTTTCTGCGATCGTCATGGCTGATGGTGATGCGATTGGCAGTATTATAATAATCATAAAATTGGTGATCAAAATAGGGCTCGCCCTCATCTTGAGAAAGCGCACCCAGGGTGGCCTGCCAGCCATTATCCCCTTTATACATCCGATAACTGAAGCCGTTTCCCGATACCGATCCGAAGTGCAGTCCCAGGCCACTCTGGGTTTTTGCACCAATAGAAAAGGCAAGCATAACTGCTGCAATAACAAATAGAATTTGCTTCTTCATGTTTCACCTCTTGAAATCACGAGAATATAATAGCTGAGGTTTGTCAAGAGACAAGAGTGACTTGCATTCCCCCATTTTTAATCCAGCCTTATTTTCATTTGCCATTGATCTCGTC
>CAZSST010000113.1:4559-8265 GCA_964609575.1 uncultured Candidatus Cloacimonas sp. | reverse complement strand
ATTTCGTATTTCAGGGACGAACTTCCGCAATTGATCACCAGTATTTTCATTATCTATATCCTTATGATTTTATTACTTATCAGCATGCCTCAGCTTTGCTGGAGCCGGCATGAATTTCACTTTTTTTCAGTATTTTTGTGTGTGTGAAATATGGCAAGGATTTTCTTTCTCGCCTACCACATATCTCCTTCCATTATCCGGGATCCCTCGCAGATGGTTATGTAGGTTGATTCTTGGTGGGATCACGGTTGATTGTTGGGGGGATAAGCAAGGGGATTATGTTTGCATTACTTTTCTTCATATTGTGGATTATTTTTTTAGTATGCCGCACGTGGCATAAAATAGCGAATAAAGGAATGCCCATGAGCCAGTATATCATCAAAACCCTGGTCAGCCTGGCAATTATCATAGCCGTAAGCGAGATTTCCAAAAGGTCCACCCTTATCGGGGGAATCCTGATCTCCCTGCCCTTTGTTTCCATTCTTGCCATGCTTTGGTTGTGGCTGGATACCAGGGACAAAGCACGGGTGGCACAATTCTCCAGCTCCGTTTTCTGGCTGGTGATCCCTTCGCTGGTGCTATTCATCAGCTTTCCCGTGCTTATTAAAAAGCTGGATTTCGGCTGGGCGCTGCTTGGTTCCAGTGTTCTTACTATCGCTGCCTACTATTTGATGGTGCTGGTGCTGGGCTATTTTCATGTGAAGCTATAGCACCTGTCCCGGCTCTTTTCTCTTGACACCCTCACTCTCTGGCGGAATTGGTTCAAACTAAGATAAATTCCGCATAAATATAGCGGATATACAACGACAAAGAGAGGAAAAACATCATGGAAATCAGTAAAACCTACGAAGCCCAACAAATCGAAAAGAAGTGGTATCGGTTCTGGGAACAGGGAGGCTATTTCAAGCCCAATCCCACCAGCACCAAAAAACCCTTCACCATCCTGATCCCCCCGCCAAACGTGACCGGTATCCTCCACATTGGCCACGTGCTTAATAACACTCTCCAAGATGTCGTTGTCCGCTATCACCGCATGAACGGCGAGCCTACTCTCTGGCTTCCCGGAGTAGATCATGCGGGAATCGCCACTCAGAACGTGGTGGAAAAAGAGCTTGCCAAGCAGGGTAAGAACCGCCACGAAATAGGCCGCGAGAAGCTCGTGGAGCTGATCTGGCAATGGAAACACGAAAAGGGAAACATCATCATCGACCAGCTGAAGCTGCTGGGTGCCAGTTGCGATTGGGACCGCCTGCGCTTCACCATGGACGAAGTATTGTCCCGCGCTGTGAAGGAAGTTTTCGTAAGCCTGTATAACGATGGCCTCATCTACAAAGGCAAATATATAATCAATTGGTGCCCGCGCTGCATCACCGCCCTGGCCAATGACGAAGTGGAACATGCCGATGAAACCGGCAAACTGTGGCACATTCGCTATCCCTATGCCGCTGGCGTTGGCCATGTAACCGTGGCCACCACGCGTCCAGAAACCATGCTGGGTGATGTGGCTGTAGCTGTACATCCTGCCGATGCACGCTATAAAGATTTGATCGGCAAGGAGTTAATTTTGCCCCTCACCGGCAGAACCATTCCCGTGATCGCCGATGAATATGTGGACATGGAATTTGGCACCGGCTGCGTAAAAGTAACCCCCGCGCACGATCCCAACGACTTTGAGATCGGCCAAAGGCACGCTCTGCCCCAGCTTTTGGTGCTGGATGAGCAGGGTGTAATGAATGAAGCCGCCGGCAAGGACTTTGCAGGTTTGGATCGCTATGCCTGCCGTGAGAAAATCATTGGCATGCTGGAAACACAAGGCCTGCTGGAAAAAATAGAGAACCATGAACACGCCGTAGGCCATTGCTACCGCTGCGACACGGTTATCGAGCCCTATCTTTCCGATCAGTGGTTCGTAAAGATGAAGCCCCTGGCCGAGGAAGCCATCCAAGTGGTGGAAACGGGTAAAGTGAAGTTCCAACCCGAGCGCTGGACCAAGGTTTATATGCACTGGATGAATAACATCCGTGATTGGTGCATTTCGCGTCAAATCTGGTGGGGACATCGCATTCCGGCCTATTATTGCGAAGCCTGCGGTCACATGGAAGTGGCAGCCCAAATGCCACAAAGCTGTTCCCAATGCGGAGGAGCGCAGTTCCGTCAGGATGAAGATGTGCTGGATACCTGGTTCAGCAGTTGGCTATGGCCATTTTCCACCATGGGCTGGCCTGAGGAAACTGAGGATTTAAAGCGCTTTTTGCCCACCAATGTGCTGATTACGGCCCCTGAAATCATTTACCTGTGGGTGGCGCGGATGATTATGAGCACCCTGCATTTCAAGGGGGTAATCCCCTTTGATACTGTGCTGCTACATGGCACCGTGCGCGATGAGATCGGCCGCAAGATGAGCAAATCTTTGGGCAATTCTCCCGATCCGATTGATATCATTGCCACTTACGGTGCGGATGCACTGCGCTTTTCGATGATCTTCAGCACTCCCAAAGGCGCGGATGTCTTTTACACCGATGCCATGCTGGAGACGGGACGGAACTTCGCCAACAAGCTTTGGAACGCCTATCGCTTCATCATGATGAATATCGAAGGCATCGAAGGTTTACCAAAAGAGGACGAATTGCAGCTCGAACTGGCCGATAAATGGATCATTTCGCGGCTTAATGAGCTTACCCAAAGCGTACGCGGACACTATGAAAACCTGCGCTTGAATGATGCGGCCACGGAGATTTTCCGCTTCCTCTGGGATGAATTCTGCAGTTGGTACATTGAGCTGGCCAAGGACAGGCTGCGTGAAGATGCGGGTTTGGCAAGCCAACTTACCGCCAAATATGTGCTCTTGAGCGTGATGCAAAGCGGGATGCGCCTGCTTCATCCCATCATGCCCTTCATCACCGAAGAGATTTGGCACAGCATAAAAAGTGTATTCCCGATGGATGAGGAAGTGCTGATTACTGCTGCTTTCCCAATCGCAGATAAAGCTATGATCGATAAGGATATAAATAGCGATATGCTCTTCGTGCAGGAAAGCATCACTGCCATTCGTAACCTGCGCAAGCAGCTGAACCTTGCTCCGGGACTGGAGATATCCCTGGTGGTACGCTATGCCGAAGACAGGCAGCAAAGCCTTTTCACCCGCTATATGGCATATTTTAAGCGTCTGGCCAAGGTGAGTGAGATAACTGGCGGCATCGGCATCGATAAGCCCAAAGCTGCCATCGGTGCCGTGGTGCAGAATCTGGAGATTTTCCTGCCGCTAAGCGGGCTCATCGATCTGGAAAGCGAAAAAGCAAGGCTGGGCAAGCAGATCGAAAAACTAAGCAAAGAGCTTGCTGGAATAAGCGCCAAGCTGAATAACGCCAATTTCCTTGCGCACGCCAAAGAGGAAGTGGTGCAGAAAGAAAAAGAGAAATACACGGAAGTTAATACAAAACTGAGCTTGACAAAAGACCTGCTTTCAGATTTGCAGTAACGTTATCCGGGCGGTATGGTGCATAGCTGTACCGCCCGCTTATAAAGATTGCGTGGGGCTATAGCTCAGTTGGTAGAGCGAATGGTTCGCAATCATTAGGCCAGGGGTTCGAATCCCCTTAGCTCCACCAGTTTGTAGCGGCGCTTTCCAAAGCGCTGAGAGGTAGTGGCGCTTTCCAAAGCGCCATAAAGTCACGGGTAGTGGAGCTTTCCAAAGCGCCATAAAGTC
>CAZSST010000113.1:0-4459 GCA_964609575.1 uncultured Candidatus Cloacimonas sp. | reverse complement strand
TTCCCAGCACTAAAGTACTGGGCTGTGGGCATGCGCCTTGCCGTCCTTCGGACTATAAATGTTGTATCGCACGCCATAGCGATAATCACCTTGTATCGTACACCGATGCGATAAGACTGAAATAAAGACGTCATTCATCCCTCTGCGCCAAGGGAAGTCGATCTCCTGATCGACTTAGGCAGCGAAGCTGACTGAAACAGCAGACTGCGTCTGCTTTGGCAACGGGGACGTTGCCAACCCTATTGTCGGAACGGCATCCGGCTCAACACGTTAGCCGTGTGCTTTAGCTCACGGAACATCGGGAAAAACTCAATCTATATAGACGTTATCCTGATGCTTTAGCTTCAGGGATAAAGAAAGCCGCCACCGTAACAGAAAGCTAAAGCACCCGGGAATCGAATTAATGTATGGCATTAATAACAAACCTATTCAATGATATGCATAACTAGTTTTGATACAATGACTTATTATAACAAATCAGAAGAAGTACGCAAGCAAATAGTTTATAATTGCAATAGCAACAAATCCTGCAATCATAAGCGTACGATTAGTTCTAATCCTTTTTGAAACAGCCTTGTTCATTACATCAATCTTCTCACCGATCTTGACTCCCATCTCTCTAATCAATAGTTCATAATTGCTTTTTTGATCATTGGTTATAGCATAAAATCTTGTTTCTTGTTCAGCTAACTGTACAGATACATAGGTGCTAAGCTTGGATTGATTATTCTCAAATCCCTTATCTACAGCCTCGTCTAAGTCGCTGATCAATTGGGAAATCTGTGAGGAGCTTTGTATAACAGACTTAATGACTTTGTCTCCAAGCATTTCTTGTGTATCACCAATACTGGAACTCATAGTATTAAAGAATTCCTGCAGATACCTATTAAGTGTCATCGTTTCTTCATTAGCCTGCTGTGTTATCTCGGCAATTGCCTTTGCAAACTTGATATTGTACTCATTTTTCAAGTCTGATACTGAACATGAAATCTCTCCAACAATATTCTTCGTTGACTCATTCCAATCATTGATCTGATTATTGAATTTAGAGACTGCATTATTACATTCTGCAGTCAGATTTGCTAGTTTCTCTGATAAGCGGCTATGGTTAATTTCAATGTCAGCTGCTTTGGCAAGCAGTTCTTCACCATTTCTTTCTGCCTGATGTGCTTGTTGTTTTAAATGATCCAAGCGTTCAATGATGTTGCTGATATCGGCAAACCTTTGCTTCAGTGATTCAAGATTGAGCTTATAATCCTGTATCGTTAGCCTTAGGTCTTGCGCAATCTGGTCATAATTCTCCACCTGAGCCTCCATATAGTTTCAGGAATTCGTTATGTTTTTTTAGAGTATTATCTGCATATAATGAAAAGATAACTCCTTGGCAAGCATGGAAATCTGCTTCGTACAAGTCTTGCTTAATGGAATTAAGATAAAGTTCAATAACATGATCATAAATGTATTCAGGAGCTTCTTGAGGATTTTCTCTAAAAATAAGTGTAAATCCCTTTTTTAGATAGTCAATGCCCGATCGAAGCAAATCCGCATTTCCATTCGACAGACATAGTTGCGTAAGTGAACGTAGCACCAGAAGAACGTAGTTATCGGGATACTCTTGAAGCAACCTGGAACAAGCCCCTTCCAGATGTTCGAGATTCTCAATACGAGAACCTCGTGCAGGGTTTGCAGCCTCTTGAATATATTTGGCGATAACTTCCAGTTTTTCTTCTTTACCCTCGTCTGTATCAGAGGAAAGATCACCCATGAACTTTGAATTGAAGTATCTGTCTAAAATATCCCTGATATCATCCTTGCTTTTTTTCTGGCCCAGTTCCGCTGTCTGATACATTTCCTGCAAAGCTTGGGTTCTTTTCTTTAAAATGTTATCATCAAAAAATCGGGATAGATCGTTAAATATTATTGAGTACCCAGCGTACAAATCATCAGCAACGAGCCGATTTTTTAAGGTATCAATGCGTCTTTCTATGAAAGCAGAGGAGCGGTACTTCGATAAGTAAGCTTTGTAGTTATCAATTATTTCATTTACAGGAGGGGTTCTAAATTCAATTACGTATTCTCCGCTGGAATAGTTATTAAAATATGAACTAATAATACCCAACAATTGCATTCTATATAAAACGAATTCACATTGCTTTAGCATAATTTCATAATATGAGTTAATAACTTGCTTAGAATTGTGATATTGATAATCAAGGTTATCATTTAAGCAATCCCTAAGCTTATACTTTGATATTCTATGATGTATAACATGGGGGCTGTGTATGTTTATGATGTCCAATAGGCTACGTTTCTCTTTTGGATTTAAGGTATCGAAAATCAGGGATGTATAGTCAATGGCGCGTTTAACATCCTCTAGCAACCTCTTTGGGAAGGGTTTATCTTGATCATTACACAAGGTTCTGCGTACGAGATCATAATAACACGATAGTGTTTCATCATGGTCTGAATCCTTTACGCTGTTATCTGACTTGATTTTCTTATTGAAGTATATTCTTTTTGCAACATCAGGTTTTTTTGGCCAAGGATGACAACCATCAACACCTGGGATTTGTTTTTTAATTTCGAGTTTGTTTATCTCTGATTTGAGCTCTATAAGTGTCTTGAATAAAACAGCCGCTACCTGTTCAGACACGTGTGAGCTGTTCATTACCAAGAGTTTATAATCCTTATCTTTATCATCATAAATCAGGTAGCTATGTGATTCAGTTCTATCTCTTCCAATACGACCTGATTCCTGTACAAAAGACTCAATGGATTTTGGCAGATCTACATGAAAACTGTAACGGATGTTAGGTTTGTTAAAACCCATCCCAAAGGCTTGAGTGGCCACCATAATACCTATCTCACTTCTTTTGTACATATCTTGGAACCTGTTCATTTCGCTAACTGAAGCATTGTCATCATCATCGGTGCCGCTGAAGTATCCAACTCCAATTTTTTTATCATACTCCTCTTTTAGAATATGATAAAAACCATTGGAGTCTTTACCGAACAAACCCAAGTTCCCTTTTTTGTATGAACAAAAGACTATGGCTGCATTTTCCTTTGAGATTGGCATTAATCTAGTTTCACTTGAAAGTGAATTGAAGAGGTTCATTATGTCTCGATGTCTGGCCCCAGAACGAATAAAGTTATAGTTTATTTCCTGTCTATTGATCGGATCGGTAACTATTTGTGGTTTCTCAGAACCATGAAGCGTCATTTCTTTTTGTACATCATGCTGTACGTCGAGAGAGGCGGTGGCTGTAAGTGCTATCAGTGGTAGTTGTTTACCAAATTTGGTTTTAAAGCAGTCAGAAGCATTCTTTGCGAGACTAAGATAACTGGGTCGGAAGTCGTGCCCCCATTCAGAAACGCAATGTGCCTCGTCTATTACAAAATAGGTAGCAAAGCGAGACTCATTTGACATGTAAAGTAAGTCTATTTTTGTGGCAGGTATCTGCATTCGCTCCGGCGACATGAGCAGAAACAAGCTTTTTCCATCCACAAAGCGCTTGAATCTTGTTACTTTCTCATTGGCTTCAAGATCTGAGTTGATGTAGATGGCATCTATTTGCAAGTCAGATAGTTCAATATGCTGGTCTTTCATTAAAGAGCGGATTGGCTCGATTACTATACAGAATCCCGGTTGCATTAAGGCACTGAATTGGTAGATCAGTGATTTTCCTGCACCAGTTGGCAGAACTCCCAAGATCGAACGTAGCTCAAGTGCTTCGGTAATAATTTCCTGCTGTCGAGGCCAAAAATCAACTTTACGGAATAAAGTTCTGAGGAAATACCAAAGCGCATGGCCGATTACACTGTGATGATAGGAATCTGGATGTGCCGAAAGTGAGTAGTGAATCAATTCGCTGCTATGAAATCTTTCAGATACCTCTTTTTCATTTGTTGGTTCCACTACAATTGATCTCAGTAAATCAAATTTGTCCAACACTTTGGGCATATTTCCACAGATTACAGCGACATCTTCTTTGCCTATCGAAGTTGCATCAAAGCTGTTACAACTATTCACCAAAAACCCGAAGAGGTCGTTCCCAGATGTTATACTTGGTTGCTCTATATCACAATAAACCTCATACTCGATGTGAGGAAAACTGAATTCTGGGACAAGGGTGCTTAAATGGTTTAGCGCTTCTACAAGGCTACTCATACTGAAATGTGCGTAGAAATGATCTGTCTCGAATAACAGAAACCGCACTCTACTTTGATTAAAGTTGTGTTTCAGAAACTGCAGAAGTGCGTATTGAACCTGGGCAACTCGGATTAAAGAATCAACCAGAATCATCTGTAAATCTTGGTCTTTAAAAGCAATACTAGACTTAACTCCTTCTTGATGAAATAGCAATTCTTCATTAGAGACTGCAAATCTGTCTATGATAGTGCCGTTTTCAATACTTCTTAAAACCAAGTTAGGATATACTTCATGAATCATATCCTC
>CAZSST010000112.1:0-8303 GCA_964609575.1 uncultured Candidatus Cloacimonas sp. | reverse complement strand
TATGCCTTTGGCGTGTTCCAGGCTCCGCGGGTTAGCTGGGATGAGCATACAGGCCATGGTAATGCCTATTTCACCTGGGTGTATGGCTGTCAGGCAGTGGAGCTGAAAGTGAATGCTAAAACCGGACAGATCACTCTTTTGAACATGGTTGCTGCCCACGATATCGGCAAAGCGATCAATCCCGAGATGCTGAAAGGCCAGATTTATGGCGGTATGGCCATGGGTGCAGGCTACGGCTTGATTGAGCACGTCCCTCTGAAAGAAGGCAACCCTCTGATCAGCAATTACCACAACTACCGTGTAATGCGCAGCACCGACCTGCCCGATATGACAGCTATGTACCTGGAAAATGCTGATCCCTTGTCCCCTTCGGGTGCCAAAGGAATAGGCGAACCAGCTTTGGAAATCACCGCTCCGGCCATAGCCAATGCCCTCTATCGGGCTATGGGCAAACGCTTTACATCCAATCCCCTGGCTCCGCAAGTGCTTCAATTCATCAAAGGAATGAACCATGAAGATAACCGTAAATAGCATAGAATACAACCTGAATCCAGAATCACAGGATAAAAAGCTATCCACCTGGCTGCGCGAAGAGCTATTTCTCACCGGGCTCAAGATCGGCTGCGACATCGGCGTATGCGGAAGCTGCACCGTACTGGTGGACGATAAACCTATGCGCTCCTGCAAACTAACGCTGAAAGACGTAGCAGATAGAAGTATCCTTACCATCGAAGGTCTTACTCCCCAGGACGGAACGTTGCACCCCATCCAGCAGGCCTTTGTGGATTGCGGAGCCATTCAGTGCGGCTTCTGCACCCCGGGAATGGTGCTGACTGCCTATGCCTTTTTACTCGAAAATCCCAATCCCACCCGCGAACAGGCCAGACAAGCCATCAAGGGAAATATCTGCCGCTGCACGGGTTATCAGCAGATCATCGATGCCATCATGATTGCTGCTAAGATTCTATTTAACACAGAGAAAAGCAGAATGGATGTAATTAGCAAAGAGTAAAAGAGATGTATTTTTTTGGATGATTCTGTTTCTTAAGTGAAGCTGGGGATATGCATAAAGTATCTTATTTTACCACAGAGAAAAGCAGAGAAAAGCAGAGGAACAAAGAGGATAGAAAGTGAATATAATGGAAACCAGTAATAACATTGTTCAAAAGAACCTTAGCAAACGCATGATTGGTTCATGTTTCGATATGCACTCGAATCTCACTCTTCGTATCTTTTCGATTGTTTTCACCTTTGGTTCTTTTACTCTTCTACTCCCTGTTAATAAAGTCTTTTCTCTGCTTTTCTCTGCTTTTCTCTGTGGTTTAGAAAAAGAAAACTCGCTCCCATCTCCTGTTGCACCCCAAAACATCCCCACAGATAACTACTCTCTTTTCTCTTTTACTCTTTGTTAATAATATGACTATGAGGTACTTATGAATAACATCGACAAAGCCAAGACTCTTATCAAAGAACTGGAAGCATTAAAGCCCGCTCTTTATGGCAAGGACTTCCTCCTCACCTGGGAAAACAGCATCGACAGCCTGAAAGCTGTGATGCTCACCGCCGAAATCCTGCAATTGCTCCACAAGGAAAAGAAGCCCTGGCGCATCTTTGATTACGGCCTGGCCATCTCCATTTTCCGGGACAATAGCACCCGCACCCGCTTCAGTTTCGCCTCTGCTGTGAATGGTTTGGGCCTGGGTCTCTCGGAACTGGATGAGGTGAAAAGCCAGATTGCCCACGGCGAAACCGTTCGCGAAACGGCCAATATGATCTCCTTCTTAACCGAAGTAATCGGCATTCGCGACGACATGTATCCCGGCGAAGGACATACCTACATGCAGGAAGTGGCCGATGCCGTGTCCGAAGGCTATGCCAATGGAGTATTAGCACAGCGTCCCACCCTGGTAAACCTTCAATGCGATCTGGATCACCCCACCCAAAGCATGAGCGACCTTTTAAAACTAAAAGACTATTTCGGTGGCTGGGGGAACCTGAAAGGCAAAAAGATCGCCATGAGCTGGGCTTATTCCCCCTCCTATGGCAAGCCGCTGTCCGTGCCTCAAGGCGTTATAAACCTTATGGCCCGCTTCGGCATGGACGTGGTGCTGGCTCACCCAACGGGCTATGATTTGCTGCCTGAGACTCTGGATACCGCTTATGCCTTTGCTAAAGAGAGCGGAGGCTCGCTCCGCCAAACCCACAGCATGGAAGATGCCTTTAAAGACGCCGATATCGTCTATCCCAAATCCTGGGCACCCATGGCAGTGATGCAGGAACGCACCAGACTGCTGAAAAATGCCGATAAACAGGGACTGAAAGACCTGGAACTCCACTGCCTGGCCGAAAACGAAAAGCACCTGGACTGGGAATGCGATGAGGAAATGATGAAGCTCACCAAGAACGGCAATGCGCTTTATGAACATTGCCTGCCTGCAGATATCAGCGATGTAAGCTGTGAGCGTGGTGAAGTGGCTAAAAGCGTGTTTGAAAGATATAGGCTGCATACCTATCAGGAAGCTGGCTATAAACCCTTTGTGATTGCGGCGATGATCTTTGCCAGCAAGATTCAAAACGCTGCCTCAAAACTGCAAAGCTTTATTTAGAATAGGTTTATATTATTAAGGAGATTCCATGCCAAAACTAATCACCACCATCGATTCCGTGGTTGCAAGGAAAAACGCTCTGCGTTGCAAAGCCCGCGGGATCATCCTTCCCACCATCCGTCAGCAGATGTTCCCGGAAACCATCCCCGAAGAGATCAAAACCAAGCTAAAGCCCATTGGTTTATGGGATGTAAACCCCCTGAATCTCTTTCGCATCACCTGGAAAAATGACATCAACACCGGACTCTTTGGCAAGCCCAATTATCTGGAAATACCAAGTGAATTAACTGGAGTTAAAGCCCGCATTATCGGCTTGGTAGGCAAATACTTCCCCACCGGAGCGCATAAAGTTGGGGCAGCGTATGGCTGCTTAGCCCCCAGACTTGTAAGCGGCAGCTTCGATCCCGAAATCCACAAAGCGGTGTGGCCTTCCACGGGTAATTACTGCCGTGGCGGCGCTTTTGATTGTGCTCTGCTGGCCTGTCCTGCAGTGGCTATATTGCCTGAGGAAATGAGCCAGGAACGTTTCACCTGGCTGAAAGAGATCGGTGCCGAGGTGTATGCCACTCCGGGATGTGAATCCAACGTAAAGGAAATCTACGATAAGTGCGCCGAACTTCGCCTTGATCCCCACAATGTCATCCTGAACCAATTCGATGAAATGGGCAACCCCTTCTGGCACTATCATGTAACCGGAAACGCCATCGAAGAAGTATTTAACATGATTAAGAAGCCACATCAGCGCCTCAGTGCCTATGTAAGCGCCACGGGAAGCGCCGGAACCATAGGAGCCGGGGACTACCTTAAAACCAAGCACCCCCTCATGAAAACCAATGCCAGCGAAGCTTTCGAATGCCCCACCCTGCTCAATAACGGCTTTGGCGGCCATCGCATCGAAGGCATAGGCGACAAACACATTCCCTGGGTGCACAATGTGCGTCATACGGACATGGTTACTGCCATCCGCGATGAAGACTGCATGCGGCTACTGCGCCTGTTCAACGAGCCCGCGGGATTGGAATTCCTGAAACGTACAGGGATCACCATGGCCGACGAACTACCGCTCCTGGGCATTTCCTCCATCGGTAACCTGCTGGCAGCCATCAAGATGGCCAAATACTACGAGTACAACGAGGACGACATTATCTTCACCATCTTCACGGATAGCGCTGAGATGTACCAATCCCGCATCAAAGAACAAACCGAGTTAAAAGGTGCTTACAGTCCGCTACAAGCCGCTCTGGACCGGGAAGCTGCCATAAATGCCCAAAGCTATGACAACCTGCTGGAGCTCAGCTATCAGGACAAAAAGCGCATCCATAACCTGAAGTATTACACCTGGGTGGAGCAGCAAGGCAAAACCTACGAAGAGATAAAACTGCAGTGGGAGCCCGAATACTGGACGGAAACCTTCGAAAGCAATCTGGAAAAACTGGACAAAGCAATTGAAGAATTCAACCAATTATAGCACGATAACTGCCATCATCCTCGCCTCCGGCAAAGGCATCCGCTTCGGCAAGCCCAAAGCCGAAGCGGAAGTGGATGGCGTAAACTTCGCCAATGCCATCACTTCCACTCTGCAACAGGCTGGCCTGGATAACATCCATGTGGCCAGAGGCTACCCAACTGGCGCGATGCTGGAAACCCTTAAAGTAGCCATTAAAGAACTAACTGATACTGGAAAAACTGCTATCTGCACCGGGTTCCTCTGCTTCCCCGTGGATTTTCCCTTCGTTACAGCCAGAACCATAAAAGAAATAGCAGAAGCTCATCTCGACAAGCCCCAAGCCATCATTCGCCCCAGCTATCAGGGCTATAGCGGTCATCCCATCATCATTCCTGCAAATCTGAATCTGGGGGGCGACGACGATGGCAAAGGTCTGCGGGGGATAATCTTACATAGCGGCCTGCCTATCCTGAATATCGAGGTGGAGGACATAGGCATTCACCGCAATATAAATACCCTGGAGGATTTATTCGCATGGACAGCAAAGAACTGATTTTCGAGCGGCACAGTGTGCGTGATTTTAAGCCCGATCCCATCCCCGAAGCTGTGTTGCACGATATTCTGGAAGCGGGAAGACTGGCTCCCAGCGCGCAAAATCGCCAGCCCTGGCGCTATCTGGTCTACAATGACAATACCAAAATTCAGCAATTGGCCAAGCATTGCGGCCTCATCGGCCTCTCCAATTTCTTCATCCGCAAAGCGCCTTGCCTCATTATCGCCTGCGCCGAAACCAAGAGCAACCTACGTCTTAATGGCCAGGACTACTACCTGGTGGATGTAGCCATATCTTTCCACCAGATGATGCTGCATGCACGTTCCTACGGCATCGAAAGCTGCTGGCTGGCTGCTTTTTCCGAGAAGAAGCTAAGGCCCTACCTGCAGTTACCGCCATCCTGGAGAGTGGTGGCCATGGCACCCTTTGGTTATCCCGCGGAGGACATGAGCCTATATACCAAAACCATCAGTAAATTCTCGGGAAGCAGGAACAGGAAGGAGATTAGCGAGATCGTACGGTGGAAATGAAGAATGAAAAATGAAGAATGAAGGCTGCGCTAAGGAATTGATAATTAAGAATTGAGAATTAAGATAGCGGAGGTGATGGGCTTTTGCTCTTTCTACTGGTTTCAAGCAACTTATCCATTTAGTCCATGGCGTCCATATTGTCCATCCTCTTGCTAAAACTAACAGCTTGTTCCATAATCTCTTTTTATGCGACTCCCATGCGACGCCCATGCAATTGCATGGGCATCGCATGGGCATCTCTTGGAAACCAAGTAGGACTAATCTGCATAATGCCGTAGCAACTGATGCAGAAACCATGCTTAGTGCGGAGCACGGTAAGGCGCATGCCCCCAGCCCAGCAATTTATTGGTGGGAAATTGCAGAAAACAAGATTTGAGTCCGGAGGACGGCACATGAGCAGATAAGTATCGTCCTCCGGACTCTTTATATCTATACATGCCATGTCCCCAGCACTAAAGTACTGGGCTGGGGGCATGCGCCTTACCGTGCTCCGCACTCTTCATAGAATTTATCACAAAACCCAGCACTAAAGTACTGGGCTGGGGGCATGTGCCTTACCGTGCTCCGCACTATTTATAGAATTTATCAAGGTATCATCCCCGCATGAGTCCTGTAGCCCGCATAGTAGATACTAAGCATGTAGAATAGTTGAGAGCTGCTGACTCCTGCTCAAACACGTGTCGTCTCACTTTCCACATTGTTAGGAATAAAAGTTGCTTTATAAACCCATGTCCCTAAGAAAGGAGGAATTATGAAAGGCATGATCCTGGCATTGGCACTGCTTGGCATTAGTGGCCTGGCGCTGGCCAATCCGATCGAATCTATTTACATGAGCAGATTTTGGTTTGATACTCAGGGAAATCTGAATGTGCTTTACTCAAGCCAGATTTATCAAGTGAGTGAGATTGATTTGTTTGATGGTACCAATCATTATCTCCGCACCATCAATCCCGATAATCCTTCCACTTTTACGCAAGTGTATCCCGAGGCAAACTGCTCCCTGCAGCAAGGAGAATTGCAGACAAGCTATTTCATCGATCCCCCCTATTACATTACTGATGAAGTAAGCTGGGGGAGCTCTTTGACGGATGATCTCAGTCCCCTGCTTCCCGGACAATGCGGGCAGCAGTTCTATCTTGCCACCGATCCGGAAAACACGATCAAGTATTGGGCAAAAGACCTTCTTGACAATCCAGGAAGCATCTATGGGCCTATAGCCCGCTGCACCCTGAACATCTTTTGCCACACAGAAAATGGCAATCCTGTGGCGGAGGTTCCAATCCATATTTTTAGCGGGTATTTTCCTGCAGGACATAGCGCCGCTGACGGTTGGTTTCACACCGAAACCTACTGCAGCCGCCTTACTGTGGTGGCAAGAGGTCCCAGCACCAATAGCACTCTTTTCAGCGATACTTTCTTTGCAGAACCAGGACAAAGCTATAATCTGGATGTACTGGTGAACAGCTCCGCAGCAGAAGATCCTGGCGAAATATTACCTATTGGCAAACTTACTGCCTATCCCAGTGTACTGCGTAGTTCGCAAAATGCAGCGCTACATTTAGAATATGCCGGTAAGGCAGGAACAGATGCTTACTACTCTCTCTATGACCTGAAAGGCAGAGAAATTGCATCCAGAATTTATTCTGAGGAGGCTTGCACCTGGCAGTTGCCAAGACTCTCCAGCGGAGTGTACTTCGTTTCGCTAAAAGACAAACACCGCACTTTGGACACCAGAAAACTGATCGTTCTGAAATGAAGTGGACGCTACTGATATTGGCTGTCTTTGCCGTGGTGGATTGCTGTGCCCTCAGTTTTGAAGCGGAGGAATTGGATTTTACCTTGCATTTGGATAGCTTCGAACTGGATGGGCTTTATTATTTTGCCAATTATGCCGATAGCAGCATATCCCAGGTGGTCAGCTTTCCCGTTCCGGTGGATAGCCTATGCCTTTTGCCGGAGCTACTGAAGTTGGAAGTGGTGGATGACAGCCTTTCCGCTTGCAGGCTGATCAGCAAAGGCAAGCAGGGCTTTATGTTCATGCTGGAAATGCCTGCGCGCTCCTTTTGCACGGTGCGCATCAGCTATAAGCAGCAACTTTTTGGAGACTACGCTCGCTATATTATTACCACAGCAAACGGTTGGGGCCG
Source organism: uncultured Candidatus Cloacimonas sp. (assembly GCA_964609575.1). GTDB lineage: Bacteria > Cloacimonadota > Cloacimonadia > Cloacimonadales > Cloacimonadaceae > Cloacimonas. The sequence goes on along the minus strand of CAZSST010000112.1, from coordinate 1,020 downwards.
GCCTCTGCCCTATGCGAAATACAGCCTGAAAGTGGATGATGAGGTGAAGCTGCTAAGCCTGCCCTTCCCCGATCCCCAGGGCTCGGAAGGCCAATACACGTGGGAATTTTGCGATTTCAGCCCCGAAACAGAATTTGAGCTGAAGTTCGGTTCCTGGTAAGCGCTATACAAACCATTTGACAATATTTCAGGGTTTACCACAGGTGTATTCAACTAGGATAAATCCATAAGGGGAATAGATGATTATACTTGTATTGAATTGCGGCAGTTCATCCATAAAGTACCAGCTTATAAATATGGAAACAAAGCATTTAATGGCCGAAGGCATAGCCGAAAAGATCGGTGAGGACATCGCGCTTTTCACCTATAAAAGCCCCAATTTCACCAAGAAAAAACGGGAAATGGTGATCGATAACCACGAACAGGGATTGCAGCTGATTCTGGAAGCGCTGGTGGATAAAAACAACGGCGTGCTAAGCAGTCTGACTGAAATCGATGCTGTGGGACACCGTTTGGTGCATGCCGGAGAGCATTATTCCGATGCTGTGGTGGTAACCGAGCACGTGGTGGAAGTGATGAATGAATGCATTTCGCTGGCACCGCTGCACAATCCTGCCAATTTGAAAGGCATCGAAGCAGTGAAGGCGAATATGCCCAATTGCCCGCAATGCGGAGTGTTCGACACGGCTTTTCATCAAACCATGCCTCCTGAGGCCTTTCTCTATCCGCTGCCGCTGGATTTTTATCAGCAGCATAAGATCCGCCGCTACGGCTTTCACGGCACCAGCCACAAATACGTAAGCCTGCGTGCCGCGGAATACCTGAATCGTGATTATGAAAGCATGAAGATCATCACCTGCCATCTGGGCAACGGAGCTTCGATTACGGCTATCAAGGATGGCAAATCCATCGATACTTCCATGGGCATGACGCCTTTGGAAGGGCTGATGATGGGAACGCGCTGCGGGGATATCGATCCGGCCATTCCCATTCACATGCAGATGCACATGGGCATGAGCG
>CAZSST010000111.1:0-8327 GCA_964609575.1 uncultured Candidatus Cloacimonas sp. | reverse complement strand
GCCCGCTTTTTCACTTTGGAAACCTTGCCTTACACAAAAAGCACCGAAACCCGCAACAAAACCTACGATTTACGCCAGCTAATTCTGGATATGGAGCTTATGGACAGCAAATTGATTATCACCAAGCGTCTGGAAAGCCCCTCGCTTTATGGCATGCTGGAAGCGATTACTACCTGGGATAAGAAACTGCTCTACACCATGCCTGTATCCCGGTTGGAATTCGGTTTTTAGCCCTATGCGCACCGGTAAGATCATTGATATCCACTGCAAATGCGGATACCTGCTGTTTCGCTATTTCAAGGCAGGAAAGGGAAGATTAATCAAATGCCTTATCAGCAGGCTCAGCGAGGATAATGTAGGCCTAAGCGGTGCCGATACTTTTTCACGTCCCCAATGCCCAAGCTGTAGCGCGGAGCTCGGCATCGTAATGATGATCCATGGCGAACCCGCGCTAAAACTGAATCAAGGCAGCATTCAGAGCATCAGAATTTAGATAAGCCCCCGCGCCATCACCATTTCCCAAGGCTTACTCAGCGTGTATTCCATCACTTCCCGCTGATAGCCCATCAAGCCATCAGGAATCATGGATTGATATAATGACAGCACCAGATAGGTTTTAAAGGGTAAATTCGCCAGCTGGGCAGCTTCTGCCACAATCTTCAGTCCCTCTTCCACCAGTTCTGGCGTGGTATCTTCCATCAGATTCGTATTGCAAATGAATTCGCTGATCTTTAGTCGGGAGGTGAATTCAAGTTGCTGCTTCATCACCAGGATTTCTTCCGCGGTGGAAGTGAATGGGCGCAAGGTATTTACCACGTGCAACATACGGTAACCACGGGCTTTTATTTCCGTTTCGAAGCGTCCCAGAGTCCGGCACCCGGCAGGATCGCCACCCACATCGAGGATAACGGTTTTGTTCTGGTTCTGAATTGCCCCTTTAATGCGGGGAGAAAGCATCGGCAGGTCTGCATGCTTAAAAGCACCTTCCGGGGCTATTACGTCGATGCCGATGGCGGCAAATTCATCTTTTACATCCCGGGATCGGAAATAGGGATTCACCACATCCATATCGGCCAGAACTACATTACGGCCTTCATTATTCAATTTGCGAGCCAGGTGGATCGAGTATTCGCTTTTACCGCTGCCATAGGCACCGATAACAATGTATAATTCATTCATGTTTAGTCCTTTATAATGCTAAAGTGGGGAAGTGGGGAAGTGCAGAAGTTACCAAGCTTACTCTTTTTGAAAAATCGCACTGCCTAAGCTAACATAATCCATAAAAAAGCCATCTGCAAGCGCTTTTATCTGGGATTGCTGCTCAATGCTGTCCTCATCAAATATAGCGAAAACGCTCATTCCGGCTGCTTTGCCGGCTTGCACACCGCTAAGCGTATCTTCTATCACCAGGCATTGTGAGGGATCAAGCTCCAGTTCCCGCGCGGCTTGCAAATAGATATCCGGAAAGGGCTTACCCTTCATGTGCAGATCACCGGTAACAACGCAGCCAAAATAGTGCCACACGCCATTATGCTGCAGGGCTTTTTGTGCCAGTTCATACGAATTGCTGGTACCAATGCCCATGGGAATGTGGCTGGCACTAAGCTCTGTAATCAGCTTTTCCACCCCCGGTTTGAGAGGAACATCGCTCTCGTAATGGTGGCGAACCATGTCCGTCCATTCCTGCATAATGCTTTCGGGGCTATCCGGCAGGCCAAAACGCTCCTTGAAATAGCGGGAAGTTTGAATGAAACTATTGCCGTGAGGCAGATGTTCAAAGAGGTCTAAAGGCACAGCGATGCCCCGGCTGTTCAAAAATTCGGTGTCCACATGCCGCCAAAGCTGCATGGAATCGATCAGCGTTCCGTCCAAATCAAAGATTACTGCTTTGTATTTAATCATGGGGGCAGGATTTGGGAGGGGGATGAAAAGTCAATGAAAAGGTGAAACCGCTGCGCCGAAGTGAGACCTGCGAAGCTGTCTCACATAAAAAAATGGAGCGGGAGACGGGGGTCGAACCCGCGACATCAACCTTGGCAAGGTTGCGCTCTACCACTGAGCTACTCCCGCTTGGTACCAGAGGCCGGACTTGAACCGGCACGGGCTTGCACCCGAGGGATTTTAAGTCCCTTGTGTCTACCTGTTCCACCACTCCGGCGTGATGCTTGGAGGCGACACCCGGATTTGAACCGGGGATGGAGATTTTGCAGACCTCTGCCTTACCACTTGGCTATGTCGCCTTTATAAAGAACTGGAGCGGGAAACGGGACTCGAACCCGCGACATCAACCTTGGCAAGGTTGCGCTCTACCAACTGAGCTATTCCCGCATCATATTTTCAGGTGAAACCCAAACAAAAAAAGCTATTGTTTCTGTCAATCAAAAAGTGTCTGATTCGCTGAAGACCTCCGCGCTAAACTTGTACAGCGTGCTTTGGGGATCGTGATAGGCCTGCGAGCCAAGCCCTGCCTTGCGGCAAACCTCTTTCAAGAAGGTGGGGCCATCCCAATGCCATTCCACGGCAACTTGGGGAAGCAGTAAGCCACTTCCATGCGGATGGCTGATGTAGAGCCCGTCTTTGCCAATTTCCGGTATTTCTCCGGTTTGCATGGGAATAAGTTCGCCAAGCACGGAAATTTCGATGGTGAGGCGGGAGAATTCTTCCTTGATAAGGCTTGGGAACCGGGGATCGCTGAATGCGGCAGCCTGAGCCATTTCCACCACGCTGGCGGCAAGAGATTTGTAGCCTTTGATATAGCCAATGCAGCCCCTCAGCTCTTCACCCTTGTGCAGGCTTACAAAAACCCCGCGTTTGGGAAGGAAGGCTTCATCATCCGGCAATACCACTCGCATCTGCTCAAAACGCGAATTGATACTGGTTCTGGCCAGGGCCAGCAGTTCCTTGCGCTGCTGGAGACTGAGCATAGTACCTCCTTTGTTACGGGTTTAGATCACGAATCGGGCGGCCAGATAGCCTACCACTTGCTGGTTGTTTCCCGATATTTTTCCGGAATGGGTGTAATGCACTACTTGTACTGCAGGATCAGTATACATGCGGGCAAGGTGCATCAGGCTCATAATTCCGCCAATGCCACAAGCTTCGCAGCTATCTTCCTGTATCGCTGTCCACAAGCTATCAGCCTGCAATGAGATAACCAAATCCATCAGATGATTATCCATCACTTCAGCCCGGGAAGCTTGGTGGTAATGCGATAGATCGGTGGAAACCAATACCGCGATTCTCTTGGAAGACCTGGTGATAAGTTCGTACAGAAGATAGGCCAGTCTTTGCGCTACAGCCGGGATTTGATTGCCCAACATCACCGGCAGAATCTTGGCATGGGGGAAGAAATAACTTATCAAGGGAAGTTGGATTTCCATGGAATGTTCTTTTTGGTGATAACTGATGGAGATGTTCTGATCGGCTTCCGGAGCCAATTTTTGGTATAGTTCGCCATCCAATTCCAGGCTGCCCAAAGGATTTACGTAGGACAAATAGGGCGACAGACTGAAATCAAAGTGATTAGCGCTGTGGCAGGGATGCAGGATGATGAAGCTATCGATGTTTTCGTAGCTGATGCTATGCAATCCCAAAGCCGCACACTGGCCGGAATACATGTAGCCTGCATGGGGCAGAATCAGGCCCAGATTGCGGTTTTTGGCTGCGGGCAAAGAAACATTGTCCAGCCAGCTATCCATCTGGCGTTTAATCTGTTCGCCAAAGCGTGGATAAAAGGTGCCGGCATGCATGGGATTTCTGATCATGTTCAGCTCCCTTCCTGGGGTTGCGGTGGTTCTGGCAAATAGATCAGATAGGTTCCCGCTTGCTTATCTTCTTTTGTGTAAATGTTTTGCCATTGGGGATGATAAATGGGGGTGATAACAGCTATTTTCAGCTTGGGCAGGGCTTGTTTAACCCGGGAGACAGTGCCCATAAAAGCCCTACTATGGAAATCTCCATTAAAGTGAATCAGTCTGGCTTTACCTTTTGGCCTGCTTTTCAGCGCCATAACGATACTCTCGGCCATGGTATCGTCTTTCAGGCATTGCGCCAGATACATCAGCTCCAACGAGTTGTTATTGGCCATCATGGGGTGTCCTTCACTGTCGTTTACCATCATCGTGGCCATAAATGCCTTTTTGTATTCATCATCCGGGCTGGTAATTGCAGCGGCAATCCATTCCTTCTCGTTCTCATCCAATTCATCGCGAAAGCTCATTCCTTCTCTGGCCAGTTTTCCTGCATAGCGACGGGGGACATTGGCGGCAAGAGCTTTCAGCTTATTGGTTCTGGCATATTCTATCAGTGGCTTGTAATCGGGATCATAATTGCCCCAGGGACGGCTACCTGCCAAAAAGTCTGCTTCGGATATTTCTCCGGCCAGATAAGCATCCAGCAAGTCTTGAACGTCGCGCTCGAACATTTCGAAGGAAAGAATCAGTTCCCTTTTGTCTTTGATAAGGGGCAGCAGCTCTTTCTGCATACGGTGCAGGGTGCTATTATCATGGAATTCCCCAAAGAAGATCAGATCGAATTTCTTAAGCTCTTTTGCCACTTGCTGAAAGCTAAGCCCCTTGCCGTTACCTGCTTTAACAATGCGGAAATCCTGCGCATAAACAAGCGCTATCCCCACCAGCATCAATAGTATAACCAGACACTGTTTCATATTTTTCCTTTGTCCTTTTGATAATAACTTAAACGGGAACTACGCATGTAACCATAAAAAATTTCCATGGCTACTTCCAGATTCTCTTCGGGAATGGCAAGCTCGAAGCTAACTGATTCACTGTATGTAACATTACTGATCCGGGCAGCCCATTCTTCAGCCTTGTGTTTTATAGCTTCAAAGCATGGGTAATCGCATTCCACGGCCAGATGCTGAAACATCTTCAGCTCGCTTAGCTCTGCCAGGGCGATAGCATTAGCCACAGCCTCGCCATAAGCCTCGATAAGTCCTTTCACTCCCAGCTTAATTCCTCCGAAGTAACGCGTTACTACTGCCAGCACATTGGTTAGATCATTGCGTAGCAATTCGTTCAGAATTGGCTTCCCAGCAGTTCCAGAAGGCTCTCCGGCATCAGCGTAGTATGTGGTTTCCTGCTTTGCACCCAGAATGTAGGCATAACAATTATGCGTGGCATCGGCAAAGAGATGATTATGCTCCAGCAGCAAGGCACGAATTTCTGCAGCATCCTGCACGGGATAGAGGGTGGCGATAAAACGTGAACGCAGGATTTTTATCTCGGTTTGGCCCTTTTCAGCTATTACTTTCATCATTTCACCCTGGGTAGGTCGGTCCAGCGCGTGGTATAGTGTGGTGAAAGGTGCCTACGCCGCATTTGCCACTCTTTATCCACCCCGCTGCTGGCATAAAAAACGGTGTCTTGTCCCATGCTGCGGTTAATTTTATCCACTGCTTCCATAAGGTTCTTGCGGCGGTCGTCCAGGTAATTAGTTTCTATAAAATTAAGCGGCACATCCTCTTCACGGATGATATCGGCAAACATCACCCCCGCTTTCTTATATTCAAAACCTGGCAGATAAAGCTCATCCAGAAGTAGTAGTGCCTTGGCAATTAATTCTGGAGTGTATGCGGAAGGCGGAAAAAGTGTCGTTGCCAGCGAATTGCTGTATTGCGGCCCTTCCTTGAAGCGATTGGTGGAGAGAAACACCATCAAATGCCCGGCCACACTTCTTTGTCTGCGTAGCTTTTCCGCAGCCCGGGTGATGTAATTGGACACCGCCTCCTGCAGCTCTGCCAGCTCCGAAACCTGCTTGCCAAAGGAACGGGAACAGACGATGCTTTTCTTGGCAGCGGGAGCATCGTCCATTTCGATGCAGGCATAGCCTTTCAGTTCCAGCACGGTTTTGTGCCCAATGCTGGTCATGTAGTGATCCACGAACTTCTCGGATGCATCACGAAGCTGTAAAGCCGTTTCTATTTTGTTTTGCCTTAGGAACTTATCATATTGCCTGCCAATTCCCCAGATTTCGCCAACCGGAGTGCGTGCCAGAGCCTTGGCGATGCGTTCATCATCTAAAAGCGCCAGCGAACCCTTGAAGGCCGCGATCTTCTTGGCGTGGTGATTGGCCACCTTGGCCAGGGTCTTGGTTTTGGATATGCCTACCGATACGGGAATGCCTGTCCACTTCTCCACGGTGCTTTTAATGCGCCTTCCGAATTCTTCCAGATTACGCGTGCGAAAGCCATTCAAGCCCAAGAAAGCCTCATCGATGCTATAGATTTCCAGATCGGGCGTAAACATCGCCAGCACTTCCATCACGCGGGCACTCATATCGCCATAAAGTGAATAATTCGATGATAATAGCTTTCCCCCGTGCTTTTTGATCAACGCTTCATACTTAAACCCCGGAGCACCCATGGGAATCTTTAAATCCTTTATCTCCTGAGACCTGGACACCAAACAGCCGTCATTATTGGAAAGCACTGCCACCGGTTTCCCCACCAGCTTGGGATTAAAAACCCTTTCGCAGGAAACGTAGAAGTTGTTGCAATCCACCAGGGCAAAGATATTGTCCTGGCTCAGTCCGGTGGTGTTCATGGTGTAGCTTTATTCATCCTCTTTCGTTTTAGTATCACTGAAAAAACAGATTCTGTCCTTGTGGACAGAGCTATGATTGCTGTCAAGCGGAATATCGTAACTTTATATAATGCCATATAAAACCCCTAGTTACTAAAAAATACGCATGCTGTTTCAAAAAATATCCTTCTATAATACTAGAGGGGACAAATCCCGGAATTAGTGACAAAAATATGGAGTTTTTTTGCGGTGCTGGTGTGTAAACAGGCATAGAAGATGGCTATCTCTTTATCAAATCGTATGATATACTATTTCAAGATTTCTTAAAAAAACATCCTGGCACACCAATTCAATACCTGTTCCAATCATCATACTTGTACTTAGCTATAGATTCAAATCCAACCACTGAAGCTTCTGATGCCCTGGTGATGATGAATAAAGTATACTGAATTGATATTCGTTACCAAAAAAATGGGGGATGCCAGGAAAAAAAAGTTCTTGACAGACAATTAGATATTTAAAAGGTCGGTTTTGTAGGTTTATTATAAGTCAAAGTTGTTTCTGGAACTGATTTGAACACTTACGTTACTAAAATAGTAATTACATAGTGTTTTTTTAATTGGTCCTACATCGTCTTTCCAAGGAGGATGAGATGATAACAACGGCTATTGCGCTGAAATTTTTTATTGCGCCTCTTCGTTCTACTGCTGCACCTAAGCAGTGCTACAATTTTATGATAAAAAATCTCTAACAGGGAGGATATATGAATACAACTAAAAGAAATACTATATTGGTATTGATGATAATCGCAATTTCACTATTGTACGCGCAACAAAATGGTATTTTATCAACTGATATAGTAAATAGCATGGGGCAACAAAACGAAGAATACAAGGGTGAAGAGCAGCGGGATGTAATCATAGATACACTGTACTTTGATCCTGGATTATACACGGAAGCAAGAATGTATATTTCTCCTTATGGAAATTATCAGGACACTTTCATTATTTATGGATCACCACCTTCTTCCGGTTCCTCAAATCTAGTAGGCGATGGATACAGTTTTACTTATGACTGTAATACCTCAGGCAGGCAGTTTTATACTACGGGCTTTCATGCAGGGCATCCTGGGTACTATCTTAGCTCGGTTACTTTCTCTGTATGCCAGCATACATGTTACGGGAATCTTGATAGTCATGTTTTCCCAATCTGGTACGGTGGAGATCCATATTACCTTATGCTTGCCTTGGTTCAATATGACGTTCCTTTTAGTGGAAGCTCCTTTAATCCTGGTTTCACCCAAAATATTGGAGTATTAAGCAGTGACAATACAGTCGGCTGGAGGCAAATTGATGTAACGAATGCGTATCACATCGCGGTCAGTAACGGCTGGGCTTATTTCCAATTGATGTTGTATTTCGAAATCCTTACTGACTGGGATTTAATGGTTGATAGCGTTTTGTTGGCGACTCCAAATGCTTTAAATTATGAATCTCATTTAGTTTTTACCTATGAAAGGGATGTATCCACACACGACGAAATTAATATCCCTGAAGCGACATCTCTGCGTATTTACCCCAATCCCCTGGAAACATCTGCAACGATCAGCACCAAAGATGGATACCAGATCAAAGAAGTGGAATTTTATAACCTGAAAGGACAAAAAATAAACACAGCAGGTATAAGCAAGGCATCCGCTAATGAATGGCAACTATCAGTGCAGAAAGGGCTACCAAGCGGTATTTACTTTGTAAAATGCAAGGTATCCGATGGAGATAGAGATAA
>CAZSST010000110.1:0-8441 GCA_964609575.1 uncultured Candidatus Cloacimonas sp. | reverse complement strand
ACATTGATGTTATCCAGATACCAGTAGTTGATCTCATAGGAATCCACCCCGGAAGCTTTGAAGCGGATTTTGAAATCATGACCGGCGGCATAAGGCGTTATATCGAAGACATAGTAGTTCCATCCCCATCCGGCACCGGCATTTTCGAAGGAACTCCAGGTTTGCAGGTTGGTCCACACAGTTCCGTTCCATACCTCCACACCAAACCAGTTTTCGGCAGAGGTGCTGTAGTTATTCAGCGCCATTTCGAAGCTGAGCCATACATTGGTATGTCCGGTTCCAGCCAAAGGCCAGCCGGTGAGGTAGGTTTCGTAGTTGGTGATCTGCGGGCTCCAACTGAAGATAGCACAGGGAGTGGGATCACCATTGGAAGCATCGAAGGTCCAGTTTGTAGAGCTTGGCTCCCAATTCTGGGTAAGGAAGTTTTGAGTGTCCCATTCTTCATTGAAAGGCAGAGGATAAGGTACGGCAGCGGTGATTTCAACAGTTACAGGATTGGATAAGGGGGTAGTGTAGCTGTAATATACACCTTCTACCTGATAACTATGGGTTCCCATGGGAACTCCTAAATCTGTGTAGTAAGTATTGGGGATCAGGGTGGGATTCATCAGAACGCTGTCCCGATACAAGTTGTACCCGCGCAATACTCTGCTGGAATTGTTCCCGCTTGCGGAGCTTAAGGTGGCATTGCTGGTGAATCTGGGATTGTTGATCACCGGAATGCTTAGTAGCGGAGCTTCGTTTCTAACCGTTACAACGTCTATGTAGGCTGCGAGATTCCAGTTGTAATTCAGCCCATAGGCAGTGTACATACTGCTCCAAGTTCCATTGAAGTAGATCAGATCACCAAGTCCGACATTGGCTGGGCCAGCATCGCACCCCGCAGGGAAGTAACTATCTGCACCATCTGGAACCACCACATTGTATCCAAACCAAATGGCATTGGCACCGGAAATGGGTACGGGTGTGGTTAGCACCACTTCATTCCAGGTATTGATGGTTGGCACATGCGGCTGAGTATATACCAGGGTAGATGGTGCAAGGCTTCCATCCAAACCAGTCCACACTTCCAGGGTGTAAGTGGTGCTGGCGGAGAGCGGATAGTACATTATCTTGGTAAGCTGCATGCCGCCGTAGCCGTACATTACGGATGAGGGGAATTTAACCGCTACATCAAAGGTGGCAGCAGCGCTGGCTCCTATTCCATCGTAATTGGTTCCGTCATCATAATGTATCCAGCCAGGTACGCCAGCAGTTCCGGTGAATAGCACCCAGGTAAGCTGAACGGTATCCAATCCTTGCACCATTGCTTGCAGATTCACCACCTGTCCTGTGGGTTCGGCAACACCATTACCAGAAAGCGGAACGGTGTGCAGTACGCGGGTGGCAAGGTTATCGGTAATGTTCAGGGTGGCTGTTTTTGCTCCCTGGGTTTGGGGTGTGAAGGTTACATCGAAGCTGTAGGTATCATTATGGCCTAAGCTTACGGGAAGGCCGGGAGCATCCAGTACGAAGTTACCTTCGGCATCGCCGGTGATGGTGATTCCACCTGCTCCGATAATGAGCGGAGTGGGAGTGTCGCCACCAGTATTGGTGATGGTGAAGGTAGTGGTGGAGGGATTAAGTTGCTCCACATCACCGAAGTTGAAGGTGGTGGGATCAATGCTGAATACCGCAGGCCAATCACCAGTAACGGTAAGCTGTACAGGCACGTTTACTGCAGCACCGGCATTGTTGCTTATTCCGAAAGTACCGGTATAGACTCCGGCAGGAGTTGTAGTAGCATCGAAATCAATATCCACAATTGCAGAACCTCCGGGAGCTACTGTACCTGTACGGGGATCAGCCATTACCCATGGAGGAGTGGTGGAGCAGAGTTCCATGCCATAGAAACGCAGATTCTGGATGTTTCCCAGCAGGGTGGCATATCCTGGGACCAATCCGGTTACTATTTCCAAGCCACCGGCTGAGTTTGTACCAGCCACGATGTCGGGGAAGATTGCCGTAGTGATATCCAGGCTTTGGAGCACAGCTCCCGTGGCGATGTCTATCTGGGCAAGAGTATTGGCGGTGGTGCCATTTTGCGTATTACCCCAAAGTGTGGGAGTGGGGCCGGAGAGATTGTCATAAGCTAATCCTGCAAAAGATGCTATTGCAGGGGTAAGCGCTGCCAATTGTGTACCGGTACGGTCAATCATCCTCAGGTCGGCAGCCCAGCCATTTCCTACCCAGAAGGCATCATGATCGGGATCATAAGCAATACCACGTGCACCAACAGGCGAAGTAAAGGTTCCAACCAGGGTTCCGGTATTGAAATCCATCTGGTAGATGGTAGTGGAATTGGCGGCACCATAGAAATAAGTGCCATCATAGGCCAGATCACGGATTCCGGGAACACCAGCAATCGTCATCGTTGAAATATAGGTTCCATCCATGGCATACTTATTAAAGAGACCGTTGCCAGCGTAGCCCCAATTGGCGACGTAGAAGAAAGAGCCATCCGAGGCAATGCCATATTCACCATCATTCAGAGAGGTAGGATATGAGAATTGCACATCAAAAACAGCCCTGGCATCAGCTTCCACTACGGGGCCAATGAAAGGTGCTTGCTCTGATACGTTAGGAGCGATGGCAGTGGCTCTTTCAACCTGGGCTGGATCATAGGGTGTGATCCCGGTTCCACGGGTGCTGGTATCTGTGAAGCCGATGGTGTAATCCAGCGGCAAACCGCCATTATTGGTAATAGTCATCTGTTGCGTAGCAGTTTGGCCATGCTCCAGGGTTTGGGAGAAAGACATGGGATTAACCGCTATTTGCGGAGGTGGGGCAATAGTGGTGAACCTCCAATAGGGATCGGTAGTGGCAAAGCCTTGAAGGTTATGTGCTTCCACCGTCCAATACCAGGTTTGGCTATTACCGAAAGTTACTCCAAGCTCGGTTACGGGATCAGCATAAGTATTGGAAGTTTCTAAGTAGTAATCTGAGAATAGCGTTGCTTCGCTTTGCGACATATATACAGAATAGTAGGTAGGTAATCCCCCCACGGGGTTCATTCCCCAGGCGAGGTTCCAACCGCTTAGAGGAATACCTGTGGCGGTATCGGCAGGATAGGATAGAATCGGTGCACCTGGAGGGGCTACGGGGATATCGCTCTTGGCGATAAGCACATTGGGGAAGGCAGTTCTCACATACATAGCCGTAGGTGGTGCGGCAGGATCAGGATTGGTGCCATCGCTATAGTACAGCAAGCTGCGCGATGTTCCTGCCGTTGTGCAATAGAATTGGCCATAGGGGCTATCATAGCCGGAAGTATTCTCATCCACTGCTATAACCACATTTCTGGCACCATCATAAACGAAGGGAGTGGTGAAGGGGATAGTTACCCATCCGGGGGTGGCTGCAATATCCACCGTTCCGGAGAATACCTGGGTTAAGGAACTTAGAGGCAGCCAATCCGTAGCACTGGCAAAGGCATTATTGGTAGTATATCCCAGATACACTGTCCAGCCATTGGAGGTGGGATTGGCGGCTACTCCATTCCAGTAGTACGATACAGAATTTATTATTCCTGGAGTCCCCAGTTCCGAAGCCAGGAAAATGCTCTGCGAATAGGTATATCCGTAGAAGGCATTGATCGGTAGCATGGGACTGACATCCGTGCCATTTCCGATGGCTACGAGTCCTGGAGGAACGGTTGTGAAGCTCCAAACCGGGCATCCGGGAGCATCGCCCTGGTCGTTGTAGGGCACTACTTTCCAATAGTAAGTGGTGCCTGGTTCCAGCATGGGATCATAAGTATTAACATTCCCAAGATCGGCTAAGAAAGGAGGGGTGCTGTTGGTTCCAAAATAAAGGTCATATCCTGTGGGATTGCCACCGCCTGAAGACCAATTCAGGGTGGCATTCACATTCACCATGGTTTCTCCATTGGTGGGTGAAACCAGATTGGCAGGGAAAGGAGGCATAGCTCCGCCCGCAGGCATGTTGAAAGTCATATTGGGGCGATTATATGATAGTGTGCCTGTAGTAACCGTATTCCAGGCTACCGTATCGCTTCGATAGAACAAAGCCCGGTAATCGGTTCCGGTAGCGGTGTAATAGGTGCTGGTATTTTCAGTATAGTCAGTTTGCATATCGAAGGTAACATCCACCACCAGGTTTTCAGTTCCATTCCAGGCAAAGGGGGTGTCAAAAACATGGGTGTTTACTCCAACCACGGGCTGATAACTGGCCAGAGTAAATACTTGGGCTACTCCGGTGAGGAAGGTGGTACTAAGCACAGAATTGGTAGTGTGTCCCAATCTGATAGTGAAATTGGGAAGGGGGCCGCAACCATTAACGGCATACACATTAAAGGCCAGGGAAGTGATGTTACCGGCACCACCTCCATTACCGGCAAGCTCTGCAGCGGTTACCAGATACTGCTCGTGAGCATTCTTATACCATCCCCCATAAACAGCGGGATAAGCTGTGTTTCCATTGTAAGTAGTGCCCGTTCCAATAACCACATCCACTGCGAACATTCCTGCCATCAAAAGCAGGAAGAGCATTAGCATAATTGCTTTTTTCATAAAGATAACTCCCTTATTCAAAAGGATTAGTGATTTACCAATCTTTTAACTCTATAGAGATTGTACTCCTCTAATATTGATTTTGACAGTTTGGGAACTTGGGGAGGGATGGGCATTAAGAAGCGTTGCGACTGGAGCGATCTGTAACGTGCGATGATTACTATAAGGTACAGCCGTAGCGTTACTCATGCGGATATCCCTGATTTTGAGACTGATTATGAGATTCATTTTGGGAATTACTCATCAGGAGTGAAGCCATCTTTCAGCCTATTCCGAGCTTGGGCTCATAAAATACAAAAAACATACTAAAACTCCTGCAGCAAGCATTCCTTGTTTCCAAACTTATTACGCGACTTGGGCGAAATACTATGAACAACACTGCGAGTTTGATGAGCACGCAATTTCACGGGCATTAGCAGTCAAATCTTAGTCTCAACAGCAGCTCAACCACCTGCCTGCATTTTTTTGCTTATCTTCATAATCGTCAACCAAAAATATCTGGGTATACAGGAGCAATTTCATAAAACCTGTGGATAATAATCAACAAATATTGAGAAATGCTTTTCGGATCAGCCTCCCGGCTCTGGGGCGAAGAACAGAAATTTATTCACTTCTCTATTATGCTATGAATAAAATGGTTGAATGAACATCATGAATGCCACTTCTTCAGCTTTCATTCAATCCCTGGGGCTAATCACAGCCATGAAAAATGCCGTATGGACAAGGATGCTACATCCACTCTCTTCATGCCATGCCCATGCGATCACCGGGCAATTGCATGGTGATCGCATGGGCATCGCACGATGAACTGATAGGGATGATGGTGCCAAAGAAAACCCCCAGGATAATCCCGGGGGTAGTTCTTTGGTTATCTAAGGGGGTTATGGTTATTGTTTCTGATCCCGATTCGGGATGAGAGGTTCAGCTTTAATGGTTTTGTTATCCACCCCGATAAGCGTGGCGGGATCTGTGATCAGGCCGTGGGAGCTATTGCGATAGCTGCTGATGGCCACTACCTTGTAGAATTTCTTGGCTACTGCAGTAGCCGTGTAGGTATTGATATGGGTAACCGCCAGGGGTTCAGCAGGCCAGGAATAGGGATCATCAGACGCATAAATCCTATATCCATAAGCTCCTGGAACCACCGGCCAATCCAATACAGCATTTCCGGCATTGGTGGTAATTGTAACCACCGGTGTAGCCAGTTCGGTTATCGGAGTAGCGCTGCTCATTACAAATTGGATATTGGGGATATTGTTTACGAGGGTGCCAGTTATAGCTACTCCATCTTCATCCAGAAGCAGGATGGGATCGAGGGCTACAGCTCCATCCTCAGAGAAGTAACGGGTGCGACTGGGATACTCCGTACTGGCAGTATAATACCAGTGATTGGTAGTGTTCCAATAGGTGTCTTCCCAAACGCGGTTGGTGCGAATGGCCAGATTTCCGCCTGTGTAGTTAAAGGGAGCTATCAGCGGCAGCACAATGGCATTCACGCCCAGCGGGAAATGAACCATGCCATCATAAACCAGGGTGTAGCCGTCAAAGGGCAGCCATGAGGTTGCGACATTGGCTTCGGTGGTATTCTTCATCCAGACCTTCACGGGTTTATCAAGTTCCTGAGTGAAGTTATTGAAATACACAATGGCTTGGATAGTGCCGCTGGTGGCTTGCATTTCGTGAGCCAGATAAATGGTTTCGGCCACGTTGTTTCGATAGTACACGTTGAAGGGGGTATAATTTACCGTGGTGGTTGATTGGGGATCTCCCACCAAGGGGGTGTAATAGGTATTGGGGTAAATGGTTACGGGTAAGTTCTGGCTTAGATCGTTTCCGGCGTAGCCATCCCCTGCTACTACCACTTGTCCGGACAGATTCCAGCTTCCAGCTGCAGAGGGAGTCCAATTAAGGGTATGCTGTGCAGTCATTCCGGGATCGAGGGGAGTGGTGATATTTACAGATGAAAGCAATTCCCGGGCGCTACCCAAGAGATTAACCGTGTAGTTGTTTTGGGTGGCAGTACCATTATTTAGTACCGTAACCACATAGCTAAGCTGGTTGGTAGCACTTCCTATGCCGGGACCGCCGATTTGCGTGGCTGCCAGATCAGCAGGGAAGAGTCCATCCATTACTACATTATCTACATACAGGCTTCTGCCCGTGCCGCCCAAGCCATGCTTGAAGCAGATGTATTGGTCGGTACCTTCATATCCTGTGTAGAGAACGGTGTATTCGGTTTTGGTGGTGGTGAGATTTATGGAAGCTAATTGCGTGAAAACCCCTGTGCCATCAAGAGCGCTAACTGTTCCCACCAGCAGAGGATATCCGGCACTGGTGCTGCGGGCATAGAATTTCAGCCGGATGGTATTCATGGGCACCATTATTTGGGGAGTGATCAAACGCAGATCGGCAGAGGCATCGGAAGGATTGTAGAGGCGTACGCTATTGGGTGCGCTCTGCGCATAAGTAGTGGAATTATAGGTAGCAACCACAGCCGAGGTGGAGGTAGAATTGATGTAAGGAGTCCATCCCAGCGGCAGAGCAGGTGCAGTTACGCTATCAAAGTACTCGCTGAAGGGCAGAGCCGTGATGCGGGGATCGATGCAAGTGCCATTAACCACTAAGGGGAAAATCGCACGATTGTCATTGATATTGAAGGTGGCAGTATGGGCTCCAGCAGCCGTGGGAAGGTAGTTTACACTGAAGGTAGTGGTTTGCCCGGAAGTGAGGTTCACAGGGAAAGTGGGCAGATTTGTCAGGCTGAAGAATCCGTCGGTGGTTGGAGTAATGCTATTGATGGTAAGAGTTCCGCCACCGTTATTCTGGATGGTGATTTCCCTGGAATGGGGAGTATCAATAACCACTGTTCCAAAATCCCATGTATCTGGATTGACACTGATAACCGGATTGACAGGGATGGGAGCTACGAAGAACTTGGTATTGGGGTGTCCGGCAACCAGGATTCCGGTGGGAGGATTATTGGGATCGGGATTGGTGCTGTCATTGGTATAACGGATACTCCTGTTGATTCCGGTTGTGCCGGTGCAGTAGAAATAGGAGGAACTGCTGTCATAACCGGAGGCATTTTCCTCCACAGCGATCACCAGATTATCGGTGCCATTATAAATGAAGGGAGTATCCAGCACAAATTCCATCCAATAGCCACCAGCTTGCAATTGCGGGATATTAGTATGGTTATACACTTGTGTGAAGCCAGCAATAGGCAGCCAACTGGTGGTAGAGGCAAAGGTGGATTCTGTAGTATGAGCCATGTAGATTACGAAGTCCTTGGTATCTACAGCGGTCTCATAACCATTGAAGTAATAGTAGAGCTTTTCGATGCGGTAGCCATCGGGATAGTTCAATTCACTTGGATAGTAGATGGATTGTGAGTAACTATATCCGAAATATGGATCTACGGGTATGTTCAATTCCGTAGTTCCGGTTCCAACTACTACATCGGTGGTAACATGGCCAGTTACGCCAATGATGATGGTAGATAGACCAGGCTCGGTTTGCTCAAGCGTGATACTTCCCGTGTAATCGCCCAAAGTGGCAGGAACAGTGAAGGTGTAGGGAAGATCAACAGATCCAGATGGAGGAATGGAATAGCGAAGGGGACCAAAGGCAAATTCCGGTGAACCTGTGGCAGTGAAGACGAGAGAGGTAGTTCCCAGATTTTGCACCTGGATGGTACCATTCATTACATCTTCAGGCCAGATATTCCCCAGGGGTAGGGTGTTATTGGCTGCCATCTGGTCACAAGTGCTAAAGCTCCAGATCTGGAAGGCAGGATCGTCTGGATCGGATTCACCAGTATTGTTATGAGCTTGCACTGCCCAATAATAGGTTTCGCCAAAGCCCAGAGTA
>CAZSST010000109.1:0-8457 GCA_964609575.1 uncultured Candidatus Cloacimonas sp. | reverse complement strand
CTAAACGCAGCAATACTATCTCACTTCCAAAGGTCTCACAGTGTTTTTCCAACATTTTCTCCTTGACAAATAATCCCACCTGAAAAGTGATGCACACTATCAATGCTATCTTAACGGGGCATTAGCTCAGCTGGGAGAGCGCATGACTGGCAGTCATGAGGTCAGGGGTTCGATCCCCCTATGCTCCACCACTATAAACCCCTTCATCGGTTCCGGCCGGTGAAGGGGAAACTTTTTAAGGCCCAAAAAACTAAGGAACCAAACACATGAAAGCTATCAACAACGAGATGATTTCCCACCTAAGCACTCTGGCTGTAAAAGCCAGACAGGCAATACTTACCATGACCACGCTTTCCGCTTCGGGTCATCCTGGCGGTTCGATGTCTTCCCTTGAACTGCTGCTATCCATTTATGCCCTGGCCAATCACGATCCCAAGAATCCCTATAAAGAGGATCGGGATCGAATTGTAGTAAGCAATGGCCACATCTCCCCTGCCGTATATAGTGTTTTGGGGCTGAATGGTTATTTTGATCTGGATGAAGCCATTGCCCATTTTCGCCAAACCGGCTCCATCTTTGAGGGGCACATTGAAAGGGAAGTGCCTGGGGTGGAATGGAGTACGGGGAATCTGGGACAGGGTTTATCGGCCGCATGTGGAATGGCTCTGGCCTCAAGAATAAAAGCTATCCCCTACCAGGTCTTTGTGGTGATGGGCGATGGCGAACAGCAAAAAGGCCAGCTAAGCGAAGCCCGGCGTTTTGCAGCCAAATACAACCTGAGTAATCTCACCGCGATTGTGGACTACAACCAATTGCAGATAAGCGGTTCGATTCATGACGTGATGCCCCAGAATATTCGTAAAAATTGGGAAGCGGATGGCTGGCAGGTTACCGAAGCCAATGGCCATGATCTGCCCCAGCTTCTTGCCAGCCTGGAAAATGCCACCAGAAGCGAGATGCCCACCATGATTCTGGCACACACTACAATGGGCAAGGGTGTGGATTTTATGGAGAATCAGGCCAAGTATCACGGCTCCACATTGGATGAAACCAAGCTGGACGAAGCTTTGAAGCAGCTAAACATGCCTAATGAGCTAAAAAAATACCGCAAACTGCGAGAGAGCCTGCCCACTGAAAAACCCAATCCCAAAGCCTTTGAATTCAAGCCGGAATTCAGTCCCGGAAATCCCATGGTTTATGAAGGTGAAAATGACTGCCGTAGTGCCTGGGGAAACGCCCTGGCTGATTTGGCCAAGCTAAATGAAAAGGGTAAAACACCGCTGGTTGTACTGGATTGTGATCTGGCCGGAAGTGTTAAAACCGCAGATTTTGCCAAGATAAACCCCCAGAACTTCATCCAATGTGGGATCATGGAACAACATACTGCTGTGATGGGGGGAGCTATCTCCACTTGTGGGATTCAGACCTTTTGGAGTGATTTCGGAATGTTTGGTATTGCCGAAACCTATAACGCGCAAAGGCTTAATGACATCAATCATGCGCACCTGAAAACAGTTCTTACCCATGTCGGCATAGATGTTGGTGAAGACGGTAAAACGCATCAGAGCATCGATTATATCTCCCTGGTGCGCAATCTCTATAATTTTGGGCTGCTTTGTCCCGCCGATGCCAATCATACCGACAGAATTATCCGCTGGCTGATCAATCAGCCCGGAAACTTCGTGGTAACCATGGGGCGTTCCAAGCTTCCCATGATCAAGAACAAAGAAGGAAAGGCTTTCTATCACCGTGATTACAGCTTCCACTATGGTAAGGCAGATATATTGCGCGACGGCAATCACGGCAGCTTATGGGTTACCGGAACTCCCGCGGGAAGAGCTATGAAAGCTGTG
Source organism: uncultured Candidatus Cloacimonas sp. (assembly GCA_964609575.1). Taxonomy (GTDB): domain Bacteria; phylum Cloacimonadota; class Cloacimonadia; order Cloacimonadales; family Cloacimonadaceae; genus Cloacimonas. Next base: position 6,604 of record CAZSST010000109.1, on the reverse strand, counting down.
GACACCTTGCAGGACGAAGGAATCTTTATTGAGCTGGTTTATGTATCCACCCCCCTCAAAATAGATAAAGACCAGCTTAAAGCCGCTGCCGCTCTGGGCCCCATCTTTAGTGTGGAAGATCATAACGTGAGTGGTGGATTGGGCACCAGCGTGGCGGAAATGCTCTGCTCGCTAAACCTGAAAACTCCGCTACACAAGCTGGGAATAACTCAGTATCCTCAGTCCGGCTCATCCACAGAGCTGTATCGCAAGGCAGGATTGGATGCCGCCTCGCTGGTGAAGACGATAAAAGCCCAGCTTTGAAGATTGTGATTGACTTTATCCACATTGATTTTAATTGTGGTTTTTAATAGAAAATCTGGAGAGATTTGAGATATGAAAGTGCTAAAAACTTATCCCGATCTGTGTGTTGGCTGCCATACATGCGAAAGCGTGTGCTCACAGCTTTATTTTAAAGAAGATAATGCCGCCAAAAGCTGCATCGTGATCTCCGATGAGCAGCAACCCCCAAAGATGAATGTATGCAATCAATGCCAGAAGTGTGTGGCTGCTTGCCCCACAGTGGCTTTATCAGTTAGTTCCCAGGGCGTGGTGATGCTGAATAAAGCGCTGTGCATCGGCTGTCTGATGTGCGTGGGAGTTTGCCCTACGGATTCAATGCGCACTGTGTTTGGCCAGTTAAATCCCTTCAAGTGCATTGCCTGCGGGGTTTGCGCGAAAAGCTGTCCCACCGAAGCGATTAAAATTGAGCAGGATTAAGGAGAGGCAAAAATGAACCGTAAACTATTGGCAGAATTCAAGTACGACCTTGCCCCCATTGTGCGGGGTTATAATAAACGCACCCTCTATGTGAACGTGGGTACCGGAGAAATAAAATCCAAGCCCGTTAGCGAGATGATGATCGATAAATTCGTGGGTGGCAAAGGCTTTGACCTCTATCTGATGTGGCACGGCGTGAAAGACGACACCAAATGGGATAGCCCCGAAAATGAAATAGTAATATCCTATGGTCCTCTCTGTGGCAATACCAGCTACCCCGGCAGCGGAAAATCCATCGTAACCACCATTTCCCCTTTAACGGGCATCCCTGTGGATTGCAATGTGGGTGGGCACTTTGGTCCTTATACAAAGTTTGCCGGCTGGGACGCTTTGGAACTTCAGGGCATTGCCGAAGAAGAAGTAATCGTGTATATCGATGGCGACAAGGGCACTGTGCAGATCTTAAGCGCTCCCGATGTGGATATAAATAGCCATGTGCTGGCCGAAGAACTGATCAAAGAATTCGCTGATAGCCCCGATAAACACCAGTATGTATCGGTTGTTTCTTCCGGCGCGGCGGCTGATCATGTGCAAATTACCTGCCTGAATTTCTCCTTCTGGGATAAACGCCGCAAGGTGGCGCGTCTCAAACAGGCCGGACGGGGTGGGACAGGTAGCGTTTTCCGTAACAAAAAGATTAAAGCTTTGGTAGTAAAATACAGCGGTCTGAAAGCTGATACCAATAATCCTGTGGATCTGCCCACGCTGCAAAAAACTGGCTTGAAGCTGCATAAAGAGATCGAAGTGGGTGATGATAGCCAATGCCGCATGCATCAGGTTGGCACTGCACATCTTATGGAGATAATGAATGACTATGACCTGCTGCCCATCCGCAATTTCAAATATGGCCAGATGCCGGAAGCAATTGGCCTTCATTCCAAAGAATTCACCGCGCTCTTTACCCAGGGCATGGCCGATGGCTGCTGGTATGGCTGCTCACTGGCCTGCTGCAAGGCCGTGGATAATTATAAACCCCGCACCGGTCCTTACAAAGGTCAGCCAGTGTGCGTGGATGGTCCCGAATATGAAACCGCCGCAGGTTGTGGAAGCAATATCGGCATCTTTGTTCCAAAGGATATCGTGGAAATCAATTTCTATTGCGACACCTACGGGGTTGATACCATTTCCTTCGGTACCAGCACCGCTTTTGTGATGGAATGCTACGAGAATGGCATATTAAACAAAGAACGCACCGGCGGCCTTGAACTCACCTGGGGTAATGCCGATGCCGCACTCGAATTACTGCATCAGATGGCCCGTGGTGAAGGCTTTGGCGTTATTGTAGGCAAGGGCGTCCGCGCCATGAAGAAAATTTTTGCAGAAGAGTATGGTGCCGATCCCAAATTTTTGCAAGACATTGGCATGGAAGCCAAAGGCCTGGAATATTCACAGTATATGAGCAAGGAATCCCTGGCGCAACAGGGTGGCTACACGCTGGCGCTAAAGGGTCCCCAGCATGACGAAGCCTGGCTGATTTTTATGGATATGGTAAACAATCACATTCCCACGTTCAAGGACAAAGCCGAAGCCTTGCACTATTTCCCCATGTTCCGTACCTGGTTTGGCCTGCAGGGATTGTGCAAGCTCCCCTGGAACGACATCGAACCTGCCAATAATGCCGAAACCGATGAACCTGCCAAGGTTCCTGAACATGTGCAAAACTACGTGGATATCTACAAGGCCATCACCGGCAAGCCCATAGATAAGCATGAACTGATAAGACAATCCGAAAGGGTGTATAACTTCCAGAAAGTATTCTGCATGCGCATGGGAAAAGGACGCCGCATCGACGATCTTCCCCCCTATCGTGCCGTGGGACCTGTAACCGAGGAAGAATATCTATCCCGCGCCGAACGCTATGATAAGCTGCTGCAAACCAAGCAAAATATTGATCCCACCGGTAAGAGTACCACTGAAAAGATGGCCTTGCTACGGGCCTATCGTGAAGATCAATATCAGCAACTAGTGGATGCCGTATACCAGCGTAAAGGCTGGACGCCTGAGGGTGTTCCCACCGTGGAGCATCTCCAGAATATCGGCATGGACCTTCCTGAAGTAATCGAAGTGGTAAAGCGCTTCCTGTAAGCAATAAAAAAATATATAGAAACCGGCCTGACACATTCTTCAGGCCGGTTTATTTTTTATGGGGATTGTAGTTTATTTTGCCGCCAGCAGGCTTTGCAAGTGCTTCACGTAAGCATCTACGCCGCCAGGCTGGTAACCGGTGCGATTAAGTTCCTTTCCCTCAGAATCAACAAGCACAATAGTGGGAAAGCCCTGCACGCCATATTGGTTCATCAGTTTCTCGTTGGCTGCCTTCGTTTCGGGAGTTTGGGGAATACTGCGGGGAAAATCCAGCTTCAAAAGTACCAGATACTCTTTGGCATACTTATCAAACGCTTCCAGCGAAAATACTTCTTTGTTTAGTTTGATGCACCAACTGCACCAATCGGAACCAGTGAAGTTAATCAATACGGGCCGGTTCATTTCTTTGGCATAACCCAGGGCCTGGTTATAATCGGTAAGCCAGGTTCCTTCTTCATAGGAAGACATCGCCTCATCGAAGCTTACTTCTTCTGCGGGAACAGGGTTGGCTTCAGATGCCGGTTTCTCGCTGGGAGTGCAACCCAGAACGCTAACACCCAAGATCAGAGCGATCATCAGGATCGATTTCACTTAAGATACCTCCACTTCATTAAGGTAGATTTTGTGTACAACGTTGGCTGCTTTTTTCAGCATGGCATTAACTCCGCAATAGCGCTCAGTGGATAGCGTTACTGCTTTCACAAGTTTCTCGGCGGGCAGGTTTTCACCGCTGAATTTGAATTTCGCTACAATCGTATGGTAAACCACCGGGTGTTCTGAGGTGGATTCCGCTTCTGTTTCGATTTCCAATTCATAGTCTTTCACCTGCATTTTGTTCAGAATGGACACGATATCCAATCCCGAGCAACCCGCCAAGGCAGCCAGTAACAGAGGTTTTGGACGGGGTCCGTGGTTCTGGCCTCCCCATTCGGCATCGGCATCCATAATCAGATGATGTCCGCCCAGGTCGGCATCGAAGCTCATGTCCCCTATCCATTTGGTTTTCACGACGGTTGACATTAGATCTCCACGTAGGTCTCTTTAAGCACTTCCTCGTACTTTTCCACGTAAAGTTTGAAGTTCTTATAAAGGTTCTCCAGGTCTTTTTCCGCAACCTTTTTCAGCAGACGCTTTTGCTGATCCACCACGGTTTGCTGGCTGTTTTCCGCAAGCTTTCTGCCTTTTTCGGTGATGATTGCGAACCAGCATCTGCGATCGTCCTCAGACGGTTCGCGTTCCACCAGCTTTTTGCTTACCAGGTTATCCATGATCCTGGTTACCCGGCTGTGTGATACTGCCAGCACTTTGGCCAGTTCGTTCATATTCACCGGGCTCTTGGATTTGTAGAGGTGATTCAACAACATGCATTCCATACGCCCTGCTTGCAGGCAAGCCTTTTGTGCGTAATCGATCTCACTCAGTACTACTTGGAGGCGAGTGATCAAGTCGTGAAATTTGGCTGAATAGTCTGCCATTTTTGGTCTCCTTTTTTTTAGTTATGGTTTCTTTAAAAGACGGTCGATCTTATCCCGATCGAATCCAACCACAGGAACGTTATTGATCCACAGTTGCGGCACTCCCATCTGACCCGATTTACGGATCATGTCTTGTGCTGCCGCAAGGTCCTTAGACACATCTATCTCTTTAAAGGTGTGGCCATTGGATTTTAGATAATCCTTCACCTTCCTGCACCAACCGCAGGTGGGCGTTGTAAAAACAATTATATTACCGTTCATTGTCTCTCCATGCACCATATTATATTAGGAATTTAACCCTAGGCAAATTTAATTTTGCGTACGCAATGACTATAAACACAATCTACGGCTTCAAACGATAATATAATTAAGAGCTTAGGCTCCTCCAAATTTTTTTTTCATCAGAAAAGTCTTGCCAGTTTTATCCCGATCTCTAAAGTGGCTATATCTAAGCTTGGGAGAATATTATGGCTACTGTTTTTTTCTGTGCCGAATGCGGACATGAAACCAGCAAGTGGAGCGGAAAGTGCCCAAATTGCGGAAGCTGGGGCAGCTTGAAAGAATCCACCCGGGTAACCGGCAAGCAAACTAAAAAACAAGATACTGGAGTTCGCGCCAAAACGGAGCGGATTATTGACCTTCAGTATAATGAAGTGAATAGGATTAGTACCCGCATCAACGAAATGGACCTGGTTATCGGTGGCGGAATCGTTGCTGGAATGGTGGTTTTGATAGGTGGTGAACCGGGCATTGGAAAATCCACCCTGATGCTGCAACTGGCACAATGGATGGGCGAAGCCGGACGTAAAACCCTATACGTTTCCGGCGAGGAAAGCCCCGAGCAGATCAGACTTCGCAGCAAACGCCTGAACGTGAATAGCGAAAATATCTATCTGCTGTGCACCAATGACACAGAGCAAGTGGTGGACGCCATTTCTGAACATCAACCGGATCTGGTGGTAGTAGATTCCATTCAATCGGTCAGCGTTCCCACTCTGGATTCCATTCCCGGAAGCATCACGCAACTTCGTGAAAGCACCAATCGCCTCTTGCGTGTGGCCAAAACCCTTAATATCCCGCTCTTTTTGGTGGGGCACGTTACCAAGGAAGGATTTGTGGCCGGCCCTAAAATATTGGAACACATGGTGGATACCGTGCTCTATTTCGAAGGAGAACTGCGTAATCAATATAAAATTCTCCGCGCCGTGAAGAATCGTTTTGGCTCTACCAACGAAATTGGGCTTTTTGAAATGAGCAGCAGCGGTCTGGCCGAGGTTAGCAACCCCAATAACATCTTCCTCAGCCACGAACATCAGCAGGTGGGCACCGCCATTGGCTGCATTATGGAAGGCACACGCAGTTTCCTTGTGGAAGTGCAATCGCTGGCTACATCCACCAATTACGGGACTCCCCAGCGCGTGGTGGTGGGCCTTGAGCAAAAGAAGCTGGCCATTCTGCTGGCCATATTGGAAAAGAACCTGGCCCTCTATACCCGTGGCAGCGACGTTTTTATAAACCTCACGGGCGGTATGCGCAGCAGCGATCCCAGCCTTGATCTGGCCATCATCGCAGCGCTTATATCCAGTATGAAAGACCGTCCCCTGCCCGAAGGCTCTGTCTTTATCGGTGAAGTAGGGCTTAATGGCGAGATCCGACCCGTATCGCAACTGGATAGCCGCATCAAAGAAGCCATCAAACTGGGCTATTCTAAAGTATTCATCTCCGGCTATGCACGCCCCAAAGCCAATCCCAAAGTTAGTAAAGTGAAGGATATCAAGGCCCTCTTTGCGCTGTTGGGAACTGGGGATAAGTGATGGTACATCGGAGTGCATAAGTGGAAAGGTGGAAATGTGTAACTCCATGGGTGCTGTTCGCTGCATGCTGTCCTATTCGTCCATCGTAAATCGTAAATCGTAAATCGTAAATCGTAAATCGTAAATCGTAAATCGTAAATCGTGTTCACTCTCCACCCCCAATCCCTGTCCATGGCATCCCCATGCGACCACCATGCATTTGCCCGGGCATCGCTTGAGCGTCTTCTGTGAAACTACTATGAAGAGTGATAGGTAACGGCGCTTTTTAAAGCGCCGGAAAGTTGGGTGTAGTGGCGCTTTCCAAAGCGCCATTGAGTTGAGGGGTAGTGGCGCTTTCCAAAGCGCCTTATGTCCAGGAGTCGAGAGGTTCGATTTACTCATTGCTGGAGTCGATGCCGCCAACGCCAATTC
>CAZSST010000108.1:7429-8510 GCA_964609575.1 uncultured Candidatus Cloacimonas sp. | reverse complement strand
GGACAACAAGTGGAAGTATCCTATAATCCCGAAACCGGTTCATGGTATCTTAGCACCAATGGTGAATCCCATGAAATCGCCACCTTGAGTGGTGATGATCTCAGCCTCGTTTATCCGAATGGTTCTCAGCAACTGGTAAAAATTGCCAGATAAGGAATAACCGTGATAAATAAAGAATCCATCGAAACTATCCTGGATAAAATTAGGCCCTCCATCCAAGCGGACGGTGGTGATGTGGAACTGGTTATTGTCCGCGAAGACAACGTGATCGAAGTGCGGCTGAAAGGCGCATGCAATGGCTGCCCCATGGCAACCTTAACCCTGAAAGCGGGCATCGAAAGAATCATCAAAGAAGAAATTCCCGAAGTGAAGGAAGTGATCTCGGTTAAATAAGCCAGATATCATTCCCCACTAATGTATAACCATGCGCAGGGATGAGAATTCCTGCGCTTTTTCTATGCTCTATTTCCAATCATGTGGGTAAGCATAAGATAAAACGCCATCATCCATACTGATTGTCCATGCGCTGACCAGGCGATCCCCGGGCGTTTGCATGGGCACCACCTGGGCATCGCAAGATATCTGTTTCTATAGCATCACTTTCCAGGGTAATGTATGTAAACAAGCCCTTATTCACCGATAGAGCAGTTCTGATGTTATGCACTTAGTTTGAAAGTGAGGCTTTGTTTCCTTTAACACCTAAAATTAACTCAACGCCAATGAATCACTGATCTGATCCGTGATTCGTTCGTAATGCCATCCTGATAAAAAATGGGTGCAATTTGCTGTTTTGGGGATTTAAATCATTTTAGCATAGCATATCTAACAATTCCATTGACAAGCCATGCCTACCTGAAAAAAAGGGACAAACAGAAAATAACTATATACATGGAGATATGAATGAAGAAAATTCTCGTTCTTGGAGCTGCCGGACAGATCGGATCGGAGCTTGTACCCTACCTTAGAAACACTTATGGCGAAAGCAATGTAGTAGCTGCCTATCGCAGCACGCCCCTGCCCAAAGAGATTATGGAAGGCGGTCCCTGTGAAAATATGGATGCCCTCGAAGCCGACAAGATGT
>CAZSST010000108.1:0-7329 GCA_964609575.1 uncultured Candidatus Cloacimonas sp. | reverse complement strand
GGCCAGTTTCATGCCAAAAAGTTCCAGGCTATGTCCGATGCTCAGTTGGTTGGAATCTATGACCGCGATCAGAAGCGTGCCAAAGAAATATCCGATCAGCTAGGTGTAATTGCTTTTGATAGCTATGATAAAATGCTGGAAGCATGCGACGCAGTAGATATAGCTGCCACTACTTCTGCTCATTACGACTTAGCCAAACCTGCACTGCTGGCCCATAAGCATATCTTCCTGGAAAAGCCGATTACCAGCGAACTGGCCCATGCTCAGGAACTTTGCGAACTGGCGGCAAAGCATAACCTGAAAATTCAGGTTGGGCATATCGAACGTTTCAATCCGGTGATTTTGAAAGTGGAGCAGGACATCATGGAACCGATGTTTATCGAGTCCACCCGTATCTCCACTTTCCATCACCGGGGTACTGACGTTCCGGTAGTTCTGGATTTAATGATCCATGACATCGATTTGATCCTGGATTTTGTGCATAGTCCCGTTAGTGAGATCCGTGCCAGTGGCGTGGGAATCCTCACTCCCAGCATCGATATTGCCAATGCCCGCATCGAATTTGCCAATGGTGCCATTGCCAATGTTACTTCATCACGCGTGTCGATGAAGCAGGAACGCAAGATCCGCTTTTTCCAGAGAGATGCCTACGTGTCTTTGGATTTCGTAAGTAAACAGGTACGCGTAATCAAAAAATCCCCGCACATCCTGAAGTATCTGCCCCGCATCATGATGGGTGATACGAATTTCAAGCCGGAACAACTGGTGGACATCAAAGAACTGGATGCCAGCGATAGCCCCAAAGATGCCCTCACTATGGAGCTGGAATCCTTCGTGGATTGCGTGCTGCATGACCGCAAACCCGTGGTGGATGGCCTGGCTGGAACCAGAGCCCTGGAAATTGCTCTGCAGATCATCAGCCAGATCCAAACCAAGAACAAAAAACTAAGAAAAATGGTATTCGCATGAAGACAGTATTTATCAAAGACATCAAAGCCCACCTGGGAGAGGAAATATGCCTCAAGGGTTGGGTGCGCAATAGCCGCCATAGCGGCAAGCTGATCTTTATCATCCTGCGTGATGGTACGGGTGAAATTCAAGCCGTGGCCTTCAAGCCGGATCTTACTGAAGAAACTTTTGAACAAGCCAAACGCCTCACCATGGAATCCTCGGTGATCATTACCGGTATCCCCAAAGCCCATCAGAAGCTGGAAAACCAATATGAACTCAGCATTACCGGCCTCACAGTGCATCATCTGGCCGAAGAGTATCCCATCTCCAAGAAAGAGCATGGCCCCGATTTTCTGCTCTCGAACCGCCATCTCTGGATTCGTTCCGCCAAGCAATGGGCAGTGCTAAAGATCAGGCATACGGTTTATTACGCCATCTGCGAATACCTTAATAGTAATAGCTTTATCCGCTTTGATTCCCCCATTCTTACTCCCAATGCCTGTGAGGGAACCACCACGCTTTTTGAACTCGATTACTTTGACGAAGGCAAGGCCTATCTTTCCCAGTCTGGACAGCTATATCTGGAAACAGGGATCATGAGCCTGGGCCGCGTATATGATTTTGGTCCGGTGTTCCGTGCCGAGCGTTCCAAAACCCGAAAGCATTTAACCGAATTCTGGATGATGGATGCTGAGGCCGCTTGGGTGGAGCACGAGGAAAATATGCAGATTCAGGAAGAACTGATCCGCTTTGTTATCCGCAAAGTACTGGATACCTGCGATGCGGAGCTGGACATTCTGGAACGTGACAAAGCCGCCTTGAAAGCAGCCGATGCACCCTTTAAACGCATGACGCATTATGACACCATCGAATATCTGCGTAGCAAAGGCAGCGAGATTACTCACGGCAGCGATCTGGGTGCTCAGGATGAAGCGCTGCTCACCGAAGGCTCCGATGTCCCCATCTTCATCGAGAAATGGCCCAAGGAGATCAAGGCTTTCTATATGAAGCGCGATAAGGACAATCCCAATCTGGTTTTGGGCAGCGACCTTATTGCTCCGGAAGGATTTGGCGAAATCATCGGTGGAAGCCAGCGTGAAGACGATCATGATCTGCTTTTGGGACGCATGCAAGCCGAGAATATGCCCATCGCAGAATATCAATGGTTCCTTGACCTCCGCAAATATGGCTCCGTGCCGCACAGCGGTTTCGGAGTAGGCCTGGAACGCCTGGTAACCTGGATGAGCGGTATTCATCACATCCGGGAGACCATTCCCTTCCCCCGTATGATCTATCGCATCTATCCCTGATATCCATGCCGCACTATTTCCCTTCAGTGCCCTTATCCGCAATAAAAGAAAAAGGACATAGAAATGATCAGTAACTACTTTTCGAACGTGACCAAAGTGATGAAATCATCCTTGATCCGTGAACTGGTAGCAACCACCAAGAATGTTCCGGGAATTATCTCTTTCGCGGGAGGATTTCCCTCTCCCAATACCTTTCCCAAGGACACTCTGGCCCGAATTTATGCCGAAACCGTTGCTGCCGAAGGCAAGGACATTCTGCAATATGGAGCCAGTGAAGGCGATAACAAGCTAAAAGACCAACTGCTGAAATGGGAAGGCTACAGCGATCTGAATCATGATAATCTGATCACCACCGTTGGTGCCACCAATGCTATTTACTACATGGGCAGAGCCTTGATCAATGAAGGCGATGTAATCCTTTGCGAAGCACCCACCTTTCTGGGAACCCTGGTAGTATTCGATGCCCTGAAGGCTGATGTGCAAAGTATTCCCATGGATCACGAAGGCATCGATCTGAATCGCCTGGCTGCCAAAGTGACAGAACTGCGCGCGGCTGGTAAAAACCTGAAGTTCGTATATACTATCCCCGATTTCCAAAATCCTGCCGGCATCTCCATGAGCCTGAAACGCCGGCATGAATTGCTAAAATTCTGCGAAGAGCAAGGTCTGCTGATCATGGAAGATAATCCCTACTCCCGTCTTCGTTTCACAGGCGAACCCCTCCCCACCTTGTTCAATATTGCCCACAACGAATTGCACAATCCGGAGCTGGTTACAGAGATCATCTCTTTTTCCAAGATTCTGGGGCCGGGCATGCGCGTAGCCTATGCCAAAGGACACCCCGAACTAATCCACAAGATGGTTTCCTGGCAGCAAAAAGTAAACGTTAGCCCCGATTGCGTTACGCAGCGTGTAGCCGCCGAATTCTTTGCCGAAGGCCACATGGATCCCCATATTAAGCAAATCTGCACCTACTATAAACCCTACCTGAATAAAATGCTATCTTGCCTGGCGCAAGAAATGCCGGATTACGTGCAGTGGACCAAGCCCGAAGGCGGAATCTTCCTCTGGATATGGCTTCCCGAAGATCAAAATGCCGACGAACTTTTCGTTGCTGCCCGTGATCATCTGGTTACCTTCATTCCCGGAAGCAAGTTTTACCCCAGCGGCCAGGAGAAATATAATTGCCTGCGCCTGAACTACACCTATTCCAGTTTGGAGCAGATCGAAACCGGCATTGCCCGCTTGGGAAAACTGCTGAAATCCATATCTGCTTGACAATGGAACCGGTTTTGCTTATCTTTTCGGTAGAAGCCTAAAAACTTCAGGAGAAAACATGAAAAGAATACTTCTCTTGCTAATCACGGTGATGGTCATCTCTGGCCTCTATGCAGGCTGGGATATGCCCAAGCCCAATTTCAATCCCTACGGACAAAATAGCTCGCTGCTTTCGGCAGACCGGCTGTCCATGAATCATTCCATGGGATTCTCTGCCGGCACCAGTTCCGATGGAACCGGATATTACCTCTCCAGATACACAAATCATCTTAAGTATAAATTCAATCCCAAGCTGGAGCTTGATCTTGACCTGAATTTCGTGAATTTTGGAGGAATGAATACCGATAGCAAATTCAGCCTGCAAGATAATAACTCAAGCAAAATCATCCCGGAATTCTCCTTGCGCTATAAGCCCAACGATAACTTCATGATTCAAGTGCATATGCAGCAAAATTCCGGTCTCTATCCCTGGTCTATGTACCCCAGAGAAGACTGGTAAGGAGCAAATAAACTGACTGCGATTATCATCATCATTATCGCTGTCCTCGGTGCATCCCTGGGCAGCTTTTTCAATGTCCTGATCTCACGCTTACCCCAAAAGCAATCCATTATATTTCCCGGTTCGCACTGCGAAGGCTGCAACCGCAAGATCCCCTTCTATCAGAATGTCCCCATCATCAGCTACATTGTGCTAAGAGGTAAATGCTCCAAGTGCGGTGCTAAAATTCACTGGCATCATCTTCTGGTGGAGATCATCACTCCCCTGCTCTTTGTTGCCTTATATTTACAGTATGGCCTCATTGATATCCTCTTTATCAAGTACGCCATTCTCTTTTCCCTGCTCATCCCCATTTTCTTTATTGACGCCTTTCATAATCTCATTCCCCATGTGCTATCCATTCCCCTCATCCCTATCGGCTTGATCATTGCCATCATCCCCGGAAATGATGTAGGAATCTTAGCAGCCCTCTTAACCGCGCTTTTCGTGTTCTGTTTCCTGCTGCTACTGGCCTACACCTATCAAAAAGTTCGTGGACAGGAAGGATTGGGGGGTGGCGATATCTGGCTGCTAACCGGACTGGCTACTTTTTTTGGCTTGCAAGGTATCCCTTTTGTATTCCTCATTGCCGCCACGTTGGGCATCATCTATTTCCTCTTCTTCATCCGTGATGGCAAAAAGCCTTTTGCCTTTGGAACCTTCATCGTAGTCGCTGCTATACTTTGGACCCTGGTGGGCGGAGACTATATCCTGAGCTTGATTCCGGTATTGTAGAGAGATGATCAGTTGTTTCGCACTCTGTTGCAAAATGAATTTCAAAGAAGTGAAGAGCTACCTGTGCTAACCGTTATACACCACACCCAGCCTTTGTTCGCGGTTGTAAACCTGCTCTGAATTAGGCTATATTATTACGGTCATATATGTGGATAAATTTCTACACGAATCAATGCAGAACTCATCATCGCCTAAAATTTCTCTTGACAAATTATCTATGCGGGATAGCTTATGCCCTAAAGGATCATTAAGATTCTTATATATGTGATAACATATTGATATACTGGAGGTATCAATGAAACTCAGACTTTTCTTATTTGTATTGGCAGCACTCTTCACGGTGGGGCTCTTTGCTCAGACCCCGTGTTTGGATTTTGGTGGACAAGGGTATGTAGTTGTTCCCAATGCCACCGGATTAAACCCTACTAACGTCACTTTGGAAGCATGGTTATATCTGGATAGCGTTACTTCGCGTCCTCATATTATCGGTAAAGGGGCTGCAATTTCTGGTGCCTACTGGTTGGTGATCGAAACTACTGCAAAGCCCAGATTTTTCTTCACCGTTGGCAATTCTGGATCCTGGCAATGGGTGGAAGGCAGTGGCACTGTTCCTCTGAACACTTGGTTCCATATTGCGGGAACCTACGACGGCAGCTCTGCAAAAATCTACATTAATACAGTATTGGTAGGTACAAAAGTGGCATCACCGGCAGGGAATCTTAGAACCAACGATACCAATCCTGTTTATATTGCCAGATCTTACCAGCCGATTACTGCAACTCCGAACCACTACGTGAGTGGCATGATTGATGAAGTACGGATCTGGAACGATGCCCGGACCGCCCAAGAAATATATGACAACTACGATATCCAGTTAAGTGGAGATCAACCCGGCCTTGCCGCCTACTGGCAGATGAATGAAGATGGTGGAACAACTATCGGGGACAGCTATGGTAATTACGATGGCACCCTTATGGGGCAAGCTTCCTGGGCGGATGGACCAACCACTTTGCCAGTAGAACTATCATCATTCACGGCAATTATCAATGCCCAATACTTTGTGGAACTCCATTGGACTACTCAATCAGAAACCGCTACCTTGGGTTACATGATTTACCGCTCAGAAGATAACAAACTGGAGCATTCATATCTGGCAAGCCCTCTTATCAATGCTACAAATACTGCATCTCAAGTTAATTACACCTACACAGATAATGAAGTTACCCCCGGAACCTGGTATTATTGGCTGCAAGCTATCAACCTGGATGGTACTTCCCAGTATCACGGTCCGGTGGTGGCTAATGTATACAATTATCCCGGTGGTGTAGCTCCGGAAATTCCTCTGTTCACCGGCATTGACAAGTTGTATCCTAATCCCTTCAATCCTAACGTATCAATTCAGTATTCTCTAAAAGAAGCTTCACCAGTAAGTTTCAAAATCTTCAATACTCGTGGTCAACTGGTGAAGAGCTTTAGTTATGATAACCGCGACGCTGGTAACCATGAATTAATCTGGAATGCCAATGAACTTCCTTCAGGCGTATATTTAATTCGTATGCAAGCTGGAGATACCATTAGCAACAGCAAAGCGGTGCTTTCCAAGTAAATAGACCTCCGATATATTTCCATAGATCAGACCCCCGGCCTGCAGGTTGGGGGTTTGCTTTTTTTAGCGAGAATTAATAGACTTCATACCCATTCTTATACATCTGAATAAAATGCATACAGCACCCAACACCTTCCATAAAACCATATTAAAGATATCCAAAGATCCTCCGGATAACCGCCAATGAATTCCTATGGAGGTTCAGGGATTGCACTGTAAAATTGTTGGATAAGGGCGCATGGAAGCATTAAATCCGATTGATACAATTGGGGATCATGAAGCCTATACAAACTACTGCGAATATCTGCTTATTCGGTCTACGAACTTCCGATGCATGCTGAGATTCATGAATGGCCTTGAAGTCTAAACCGCCCATAAGGCACATAATTAGAAGTAGTAATTTCTGGAGAATTGAATTCCTATGCCTTATCTGAATAAAGGAAGTTTTGGAGGCGTGGTTTACCCTAAAAAACCAATTGACAGATTAAGGCCATGTGAACAAATGGCGTAATAAATGAAGCCGCCGTGCTTCTGCCTTAGCGCTGAGAATGTGTATAAGGCTGTGCTATATAACTATATGATGATATAAAGTCATTACTGTGAAGCAGGCGGAACCTCTGTGGTTTCGCCTATTTCATTTCCGGTAAGAAGGAGGTTCTTATAATCCGGATTAAAAAAGGCAAGGCCAGAACCAAGGAAGTTGTTCCCAAAGAGCGGATCAACAATCAGATCATTGCGGACAAAGTTCGCCTGATCGGAGCTGACGGAAGACAAATCGGCGTGGTAAATCTTAGAGAAGCACTACGTCGGGCAGAGGAAGCAGAACTTGATTTAGTGGAGATCTCCCCGAATGTTGATCCCCCGGTTTGCCGTATCCTTGATTTTAGCAAGTACTATTTCGAGAAAGAGAA
>CAZSST010000107.1:0-8518 GCA_964609575.1 uncultured Candidatus Cloacimonas sp. | reverse complement strand
TGAAAGAGCTGCTGGTGCTGAAGTACCCTTTGCAGATGAAGGATGCAGCTCAGCCTCCGGTTTTATCTGTGGATATCACCGATGCCTGCGATTTGCAGTGCGTATATTGCAATAATCCCCTTTTCCCCCATCCGCGCACCATGATGAGCGACGCCACCTTTGCCGCGCTATTGGCCAATCTCGATCGCACTCCCATAAATCGCATTCGCATCGGCGGCGGCGAACCCACTTTGCACCCAAATATGGAAGCGATGATGAAACAGCTTTCTAAACGCACCAAATATCTTTCCATGGTTACCAATGGCCAGTGGAAGGATCACGCCATGGAGCGCAAGCTGCTATCCTGCGGGCTGAATCTCATCGAAATCTCTGTGGATGCAGGCGGAGCTAAAATCTACGAAGCAAGCCGCACCAACGCCAGCTATAAACTGCTACTGCAAAATCTGCGTGGTCTGCGCAAATTGCGCGATGAAATGAGAAGTAAAACCATCATCAAGATGCGCCTGATGCTGCGTCCCTCTACCCGCCATTTGGAAAAACAGGAAACCAGGTTCTGGGAGCATTATGCCGATACCGTGCTGCCCCAATGGCTGCTTAAACATCCCGAAAGCACCTACGATGATGATGTCTTCGTCCAAAAATCCATTGCAGAACATTTCTATCCGGAATGCGTGATCATCTATAAAGACCTGCAAATCCGTCCCAATGGCAAAATTCCCCTTTGCACTGCCAAGGGCTGCGCCATCAATCCCGATGACCGCATCTTTATTGGCGACGTGGCTACCGATAACCTCGTGGACGTATGGAACTCCCCGATGCTAAAAGAGATAAGGGATGCCCACCGCCATCGCACTACCGAAAAACTGGCCATCTGCCTGAACTGCCACTACGGCTAACGGCGCTATGTAGTGGCGCTATGTAATGGCGCTTTCCAAAGCGCCATTTTTTTCCACAGCGCCACTTCATATGTAAAAATGGCTCTCTTTCTAACTAAGTGGGTGGAAAGTAATTTCCTGCCATGATCCATTATCTTTGTCCATGCGACGCCCATGCGACGGCCATGCAATTGCCCGGGTGTCGCATGGGCATCGCACGATAACTGTTTATGTAGTAATCTATTGAATCGTGCTATCATCTATAGGGGAGAGTGCGTCCTTGTTGCCCTTATCACACCCGCTTCCGGAAACTGAGGATACTGAATCCAAACACGCCAATTCCCATGCCCAGAAGGATGCCGAATTCCCTAAGCAACTGCATAAAACCACTGCCCTTTGCGATTATCTCCCGCAGGATGGTCATGTAGTGGCTGAGGGGATTGAACCAACTGATCACCCTGATTCCTTTGGGCATATTGTGAATAGGCACAAAGAACCCCGAAAGCAATATCACCACCACCATGATGAACCAGGCAAAAAACATCGCCTGTTGCTGCGAAGAAACCCTGGTGGAGATGAGGATGCCCAGTCCCAGCGAAGTGAAAAGATATACAAAGGAAAAAAGCAGCAGCAGCGGATATGAACCCACGATAGTAATTCCAAAAATCAGCCTTGCCAGTAGCATCGCAATCTGCATTTGCACAAGCGTAATAACCAGATATGGAATCAATTTTCCTGCCAGGAGCTGATACTTTTTCACAGGTGTAACCAGCAGTTGTTCCAGGGTGCCAAGCTCCTTTTCCTTCACCAGGCTGATCGCAGAAAGCATCATGGAGGTAACTGTTACCAGCACGGCGATGATGCCGGGAATGATGTTCATGCTGCTTTTCAGATCGGGATTGAAGCTCATTCTGGAGATCAGATTCACCTGCTGTGTTGAATGGCCGGAAAGATAGGGCAAAGGATTTTTTGCCAGTAGTTTGAGGTTGAATTGCATTATACAGGCATTCACATAGGCATTGGCGATGGATGCGGTATTTCCATCGATGCCATCGGAAAGCACCTGAATATCGGCAGTTCGGGTTCTGCCAAGCTGACGGGACCAGTCTTTGGGAATCACGATCACCACCTTGCTATGCCAGGTGGCAAGCAGCTCTTCAGGATTGGCACGTGACTTTATGGGAACAGTGGTAAAGCGGTCGGTGGAGGTGAAGCTCTGTATCAATTCACGGCTTAGCGGGCTATGATCATAATCCTGGAAGCTGAGGCTGAGGTTCTTCACTTCGTTGGTAACCGCAAAGCCCATCACCAAAAGCTGCATGGCAGGAAGCGCAAAAAGCACCACCACCATTTCGCGGCTGCGCAGTAGCTGGCGAAATTCCTTTTTCAGAAAGCTGAGGATTACCCGCATGCCTTATCCCAATCTCAGCTTGAAGCGTTTGGCAGCCACAATCAAGGTAAATAAACTCATTCCCGCCAATATCAAACCTGCCTGATAGAGCTGGGCGATACTATTGCCTTTCAGCATGATGCCACGGATGATCTGCAGATAGTAGCGTGCCGGAACAATATAAGTAAGCTTCTGCAGGATGGGTGGCATGCTGGCAATGGGAAACATGAAGCCTGAAAGCAGTAACGTGGGAAGCAAGGTGATTGCCAGGGCCATCATCATTGCCGCCTGCTGGGTTTGCGCAATGGTGGAGACCAGCAGTCCCAGGCACAGCGCACAAAGCACATAGAGAAAAGTGAAGCCCAAAAATACCAGAAAATTGCCAATAAAGGGAACTTGGAACAGCCCCATTCCCACTGCCAGGATCAGCAAGGCATCAAGCAAGCCCAGTGCGATGTAGGGCAATACTTTACCAAGCAATACTTCCGTGGCGGAAATGGGTGATACCAAGATCTGTTCCATGGTGCCCAATTCCTTTTCACGGCTGATGGAAATGCTGGTGAGCAGGGCACAGATCATCACCAGGATCATGGCGATCAATCCGGGAACAAAAAAATAGGAGCTTTTCAGATCGGGATTGAACATAATCCTGGTTTTCACGCCTATACCCAAGGATTCTGAAGTACTGCCCTGCAATACGATCGCAGTTACATAGCTCTGAATCATTTGTGCGTTATTGGGATCACCGGCATCGATCTGCAACAGCAAGTCGCAAGTGCTATTCATAAAACCAGCAGGAATCACCAAAGTGGCCATGGCAGTCCTATCCCGGAACAGTTTATCGGGATTTAAATGCCTATCGCTAAAAGATACTACCTGAAAATACTGGGTGTTGTCAAAACGTCTGCTTAGGTCGCGGGAAGCGGAATTGGTGGCATTGTCCACGATCACGATAGGCACTTTGCGTAGCTCCATATTCATGGCATAGCCAAAGATGATGAGCTGCAAAAGTGGCATCAAAAAAAGGATGACCAGGGTTCGGGGATCACGCAGGATATGGAACAATTCTTTGCCTGCCATGGCTGCGATTCTGTTTGGATCAGGCATTGCCACCTCCCACCAGCTTCAAAAAAAGCTCTTGCATATTGCCGGCACCATACTCATCTTTTAGCTTCTGGGGTTTGCCCAATGCCACTTCCCTGCCTTCCTGCATTATTATCACCCGGTGGCAATATTCCGCTTCGTCCATAAAGTGCGTGCTGACGATCACCGTTTTGCCTTGCTGGGCCAGAGTGTTTATCACTTGCCAGAATTCCCGGCGGGCCTGGGGATCAACTCCCGAAGTGGGCTCATCCAGAAATACCAAAGGTGGATCATGCACCAGGGCACAGATCAGGCTAAGCCTTTGCTTGTAGCCCATGGGCAGCGCGGAAGCATAGTCCTGCATGCGCTTATCGAGGCCAAAAAGCTCCATAAGGGGCCGAATTTGGCGTAAAGAATCATCAAGATTACAGCGGTATATCCCGGCATAGAATTCGATGTTTTCGGCCACTTTGAGATCGTTATAAAGCGAAAAGCGCTGGCTCATATAACCCAAGCTCTGTTTTACCTGCTCGCTATTTGTGGATATATCATAGTTATTTACCGTGGCATGGCCGGAACTGGGCTTCAGCAAACCGCAAAGCATGCGGATGGTGGTGGTTTTGCCGGCACCGTTGGCACCCAGAAAGCCGAAGATTTCACCCTTGTGGATTTGCAGATTAAGCTCTTTTACCGCATCGAAGGAGCCGAAGCGCTTGCCGAGGTTAGTTACTTTTATCATTGTTGCATCATTGCCAGGAATATATCTTCCATTGTGGGAGGGATGGCTTTCCAAGCGCTAAGGCAGGGGCATTCACGCTGCCATTTGGTGAATTGCTCAGCGGTTATGGGCTGCCTGCTGCTGAGGTGAATCTCGTTGCCAAACATCTGCAGGGCTCCCAGCTCAGGTTGTTGTAACAGGAACCGGTGCAGCTGGTGCAAATCGCTTCCCTGCAGGCTGTAGAGATGCAAGGGGTATTGCCGTAAAATCTCCTGCGGAGTGCCCTCAGACATTATTTTACCCTTGTAGAGCAGGCTGATTCTATCGCACTGTTCCGCTTCGTCCATGTAGGGTGTGGATACTATGATGCTGATCCCTTCGGCTTGCAGTTCGTGCAGCATCTGCCAGAATTCCTGGCGGGAAACGGGATCAACGCCAAAGGTTGGTTCATCCAGCACCATCAGTTTGGGGGTATGGATAAGGGCACAGGACAAGGCCAGCTTTTGCTTCATGCCTCCGCTTAGTGCGCCTGCCAGCCGCTTGGAAAAGCTTTGCAGCCTTGAAAAGGCATACAGTCTGGCCATGCGCTGGGGCATTTCGGATTTGGAAACGCCAAAGAGTCTGCCAAAAAAGCGGATATTCTGCTCCACGGAAAGGTCTTGATACAGTGAGAACCTTTGGGGCATGTAGCCAAGCAGGGCACGGAGCTTCTTTTGTTCCTTTTGGTTATCCAGTCCCAGCACGGTTATTTTCCCTTCCGAGTAGGGCATCAAAGTGCAGATGGAGCGCATCAGGCTGGTTTTTCCTGCTCCGTCAGGTCCAATGATTCCATAGATCATTCCTTCCTGAATATTCAGGCTTAGCCTATCCAGCGCGGTTACATCGCCATAGGCAATGCTCAGCGCTTCCAGTTCCACGCAGTTCATGGCAGGCTGATGTCCACCGGCATGCCGTCTTTAAGTATCCCTTTATCGTTATCCACCCTCAGGCGTACGGCGTAAACCATCACGCTGCGGTTATCGGGAGTAAGCACTGTTTTTGGGGTGAATTCCGCTTTATTGCTTATCCTGATCAGCTCAGCAGTCATTTTCTCGGGATAACCTTGGGCTTTTAGATTGAATTTCATGCCGGTTTTCAGACGTGGCAACCACGCTTCGGAAACATAAATGCTCAGCTCGGGATAGCGGATATCGCTAATTTCAGTTAGTTGTCCCAGGGGTGGAAGCAATTCTCCTTCGCTGAAGAACAGGGTCTCCACTGTTCCCGTGGCAGGGCTGGTGACAATGCCATCGGCCAGCTTTTTCTGTACTGTTTTTTTCTGGGCATCCAGTGATTTCCTTTTGGCAGCCAGCAGATCGAGGCCTTGTTGAGCTGCTTTTAGCTGGTTTTGGGCCTTGGTTTTGGATATTTCCACATCTTCATAGCTTTGCCGGGAGATCACTTCTGCTTCATAAAGCCGTTCACTGCGGCTGCTGCGTTTGTCCACATAGGCCAAATCATCTTCCGCGGAACCTATCTGGGTACGGTAAATGGCTTCCTGTGCCTGCAGTTCCAAAAGCCCTGCCTGAAGCTGTTCCATGGTGTATTGCAATTCGCGGGTATCCAAGATAGCCAAAGTGTCCCCAGTCTCCACGGCGTCCCCTTCTTTCACCAGCAGCTTCATTACTCTACCGCCGGTAGTTGTGGAAGCGTTATATAGAGTAGCTTCCACCTGGCTGGTCCAGCTATTTGTATCATTTTGCCTGGCACAGGAAAACAGGATTACCGCTAGGATCGGGATTATGAATACCTTTTTCATCGTTCTATATCACCTTTTCTAAAAATTCCTTGCATCAACAGGGCGTAAATCTCTTTTTCGCGCATGGCGACAAACTGCGTATCGGGGATTTTGGGGGTATTTAAAAAACCGGTGATCATCGGCCGGGCCACCACGGGAAAGATGCATAGGGACAAGAGATTCAGCAGAAACTGCTGGGGATCATAATCATCCAGGCCTACGCTGCTAAGGCGGTTTTTAATGATCTGCAGCATATCACTGCTGGTTTTTCCCCTGGCACCAAGCACTTTTTTCAGCATTTCCGGCAGCCTGATCTTGCTTCCGCTTAGTTCCCACAATACAAAATGTACGAATTTGGGTCTGCTGATCACCTCGCATAGATATTTGTGAATCAGGTTCTTTAGCCAGGTATCAAAATCATCATCACTTTCCAGCAGATTGAAAATGCCATCATACAGCGAGGCAAATTGCTTCTCCAGGATATGCGCATAAAGCTTTTCCTTGGTTTGGAAATAGTAGTGGAGCAGCGCTTTGTTTATTCCCGCAGTATCTGCAATGGCCTGCATGCGTGCTCCCTGAAAGCCACCCCGCAGGAATACGCTTTCCGCCGCTCTGGTGATTATGTCCTTCACATCTTTCTTATTAGCCATATTTAATAATCCTTTATAATGGCATGTTTAACCATTTGGTCAAAGTTATGGCTTTGACGATATGTGTCAATCGCTTTGTTTGGAAAATGGAGCATGATAGTTATCAGTTAGGAGCTCTCACTTCTATCTCGATATAAAAGAGCCCCATCCGTAGATGAGGCTCCTGAGGTTGATTTATCGTTGTATTTTCGGGAATTAATACATTCCGCCCATACCAGGATTGGGCATTGGCGCGGGTGGCTCGGGTTCTTTGATGTCAGTAACGATGCATTCGGTGGTTAGCAACAAGGCAGAAATCGAGGCAGCATTTTGCACGGCACTGCGTACCACCTTGGCGGGATCGATGATGCCGGCCTTGAAGAGATCTTCAAAAACGCCATTGGCAGCATTATAACCCATGTGGATGTCTTTGTAACCTTTCAGTTTTTCCACCACTACGGCACCTTCTTCGCCGGCATTGGCAGCGATCTGATAGGCAGGTTTTTCCAGGGCTTTGGCCATTATTTCCACGGCCATCTTTTCTTCGTAGCTGAGGCCCTTCATGGCTTTCAGGGCTTTGGCGGCCTGGATGAGGGTTACTCCACCGCCGGGAACTATTCCTTCTTCCACGGCTGCGCGGGTGGCATGCAGAGCATCGTCCACGCGGGCTTTCTTTTCTTTCATTTCGGTTTCAGTGGCAGCGCCGATACGGATCACGGCTACTCCACTGGAAAGCTTGGCAAGGCGTTCCTGCAGCTTTTCCTTGTCATAATCGGAAGTGGTTTCTTCCACCTGGGCTTTAATCTGCTTCACGCGGCCTTTGATGGCATCTTCGCTGCCGGCACCTTCGCGGATGGTGGTGTTTTCTTTTTCCACGAGCACTTTCTTGGCACGGCCAAGATCGCTCATCGTGGCGCTATCCAGTTTGCGTCCCATCTCTTCAGAGATCAGGGTAGCACCGGTAAGAATAGCAATATCTTCCAGCATGGCTTTTCTACGATCGCCAAATCCGGGAGCCTTCACGGCCACGATATTCAGGATGCCGCGCAGCTTGTTCACCACGAGGGTGGCCAAGGCTTCGCCTTCGATGTCTTCACTGATGATCAGCATCGGGCGTCCAGCTTGTGATACTTCCTGCAGGATCGGCAGCAGGTCTTTGAGGACGGTGATCTTCTTGTCATACAGCAGAATGAAGGGGTCTTCCAATTCGGCGGTCATCTTGTCCGCATTGGTTACAAAATAAGGGGAGATGTAACCGCGGTCGAATTGCATACCTTCCACTTTCTCCAAGCCGGTATCGATGGATTTGGCTTCCTCGATATTGATGATGCCTTCTTTACCAACGCTTTCCATGGCTTCGGCAATGAGTTTGCCTATTTCGGGATCATTATTGGCAGAAATTGTGGCAATCTGCGCGATTTCATCATTGCTTTTAATGGATTTGCTATACTCTTTAATCTTTTCCACGATAACCTTGGTGGCCTTTTCCAGTCCACGCTTCAGGTACATGGGATTCACACCGGCAGTTACGTGCTTCAGGCCTTCTTCGATGATCGCCTGTGCCAAAAGAGTAGCCGTGGTGGTACCGTCTCCGGCATTGTCATGGGTTTTTTCTGCAACTTCTTTGCAAAGCTGAGCGCCCATATTTTCAAATTCTTCTTCCAGCTCGATCTCTTTGGCGATGGTTACACCGTCATTGGTGATGGTGGGAGAACCAAATTTTTTGTCCAATACAACGTTTCTACCCCGGGGTCCCAGGGTTACTTTAACGGCATCAGCCAGTTTGTCCACCCCGCGCTTTAGGCTGGTGCGGGCTTCGTGTGCATACTGCATTTGTTTTGCCATCTTGTTTTCCTCCATATTATTCATTTTTGAAACTCATGGTAATTAGCAGTCTGTGCTTTTGAGTGCTAATCTTATTATAGCCCAAATCCTGTCAAGCGCAAATTTGTTTTTTGCTGCCAAAGCCGTAAGTCCGAAATCTTCAAAATCACAGGATTCGACACGTCCCCGTGTCGAGAGAAACGCAGTTTCTCACAGATACTA
>CAZSST010000106.1:0-8653 GCA_964609575.1 uncultured Candidatus Cloacimonas sp. | reverse complement strand
GTGCCAGAGAGCGGCAATCCGGAGCCACCGTGCACCTGGTTGATCCGCTTTATGATCATGGCCACATCGTTGCCCAGGAAGCTGTGGATATCTCTGGCTGCCTTAGTCCCGCCGATATTGCCGCCACAGTTCTGAAAACAGAGCACCGCCTTTACGGCAAGGCCATCTTTCAGCTTTTGTCAGAGACCAGGCCTTGATCCGCATCACCATCGCCACGCTGGGCTGCAAAACCAATCAGGTGGAAAGTGATACTATCCTTGACCAGTTCAACAAAGCCGAAATCCAGATCGTTCCCTGGAATAGCCCCGCGGATATCTATATCATCAATACCTGCACCGTTACCAACCGCACCGACTATAAAAGCCGCTATCTGATCCGCCAGGCGCTGGCATGCAAAGCGCTTAATCCCCTGGCCAGGGTAGTGGTTACGGGTTGCTTCGCCCAGCGTAGTTATGAAGAAATCAAAGCCATGGGAGCCATCGACTTCATCGTGGATAATCAGCAGAAGCTGTCTCTGGCCTCACTGCTGGAACATGGCCATGAGGATTTCCATGATATCATGAGTGCCAATGAGTTTAATTTTAAGCCCCTTACGCGTATGCAAGAGCATACCCGCGCCTTTCAGAAGATACAAGACGGCTGTGATTTTTATTGTGCCTATTGTGCCGTGCCCTATGGACGCGGGCATAATCGCAGTGCCAGACTCGAGGATGTTCTGCAACAGGCCAGGCTCTTCGCGCAAAATGGTCACAAAGAAATCGTTTTAGGGGGAGTGAATCTGGGGCTGTACCGGGATGGAGAACATCATCTGGCAGACGTGGTGGAAGCCATGGCGGAGATAAAAGGGCTGGAACTCATCCGTCTTAGCTCCCTGGAACCGCAATTGATTTCTTCCGATCTGCTCCGGCGTCTGAAAGCTATCCCTCAGTTCTGCCCTCATTTGCATATCGCACTGCAATCCGGAAGCGACGCCATTTTGCAGAGCATGGGCAGGCACTACCTTACCTCTGAGGTGAGAAGGTTGGTGGATGAACTCCTAAGCGCTTTTCCGGATATTGCCCTCGGCTTTGATGTGATCACCGGATTCCCCGGAGAAACTGAGGCCTTGCACCAAGAAACCTACCGCTTTATCGAGTCTCTGCCCCTGGCTTATCTGCATGTATTCAGCTATTCCAAGCGTGAAGGCACCCCTGCTGCCGCTATGCCAGAGCAAGTTCCCAAACCCATTAAAAACCACCGTACCAATGAACTGCTGGCCTTGGCCACCGAACTTAACGCCAGGTACCGCGATAAGCTGCTGCAGCTAAACCCCATCCTCAGAGGAATAGTGGAAGCACATCACGCCGGCAAGAGCGAATTCCTCAGCGATCATTTCCTCCGAATCCGCATTCCTAAGCTCATTCCCCTTGGCGACTTGGCTTTAGTTTCTGCCCAAGACGCCGAACCCTTGGCCTAGAATTTATTCTTCCTTTTTCATTCTTCCTTTCTACCCCCCACCCTTAACCCTCCCTTATCCCTCCCTTATCGCGATAAGCGAAGGATAAGGGAAATATAAGGTTTACATGTATAGTGGCATCTCATTGTACTGAAGGCCGATTTCGCTGTTTTGATTTTTTTATTTCATTACACCAAATGAACTTATAGCTATTCTATCCGGAATCTAAACAAAAAATCAAAAAAAATGTGATGGAATTCAAAACATGGATATAATAGCAGCAGATCTTTCCATAATGTCCACCCAAAATATTTATAACCCCTTTTTTTTAATTTTTTTTAACCAAATGCGAGGTTAAATTATGATCTATCAACTACATACCATCTCCCAAACTTATTTTATTTATCAGTGCAAATCACAATTCACTAAAACTTCCAATGAACCAAAAATGCTAAACGAATTTTGCCTTAACTGTGGTTTGTTAGTTAGCGGTAAAGACAGCCAAGACCGGATCCTGGTAGCAGATCAGATTGGCACCCTATTCTTCCTTACTTTCATCCGCAAGAATTGTGAATGCTTCATTGAGGCACAACGCCTTAACCCTAACCAACGCTAAGAAAGGAGAGATCATGAATATCAACAATGAACAAATGCTTACCCAGCTCTTCCATTTGCATAAGCTTATTGTTTCAAACAATGACAATCCTGAGCTTAACCAAGAACTTCGCGTGAATAGCAAATTCCGGCCACAAATTGACCTGCCCGAGTGCAGTGAAAGCGAAACGCAGCAGAGCACCGTGCAACGCAATATACAAG
This sequence comes from uncultured Candidatus Cloacimonas sp., assembly GCA_964609575.1. Taxonomy (GTDB): domain Bacteria; phylum Cloacimonadota; class Cloacimonadia; order Cloacimonadales; family Cloacimonadaceae; genus Cloacimonas. The sequence goes on along the minus strand of CAZSST010000106.1, from coordinate 6,402 downwards.
CTGAAATCCAAGCGGTAGCAGATACAATTCGCCAAGAAATGTCATATCATCCCGAACTCAGCGAATTCCAGCTTTCCGATACCGACCTGGGGATTATCGCTCAGTTCTATTGCCGCATTGATAAAAGCTATGCGTTTAAACTTAGTCCCGAAGATTTCTATTACATAGAAAGCGAGCATTATCGCTCACTAGAACAGCGTATCGAATATCTGATCTCCCTTTTAGATAGAGAGATACTGTGCCTAACCAGTTATGATGATACTGATTACCACTATGATAACTACCATTTGCTCAGCACCGATTACTTTTTGAATCCCTATTTGACAAAGCTGTTGATGGGGCAAAGCCCTTTTGGGGACGCCCAGAACTTCCTGAAAGATAACATCCATTCACTCTCTGAGTCCGAATTGGTGTTGAACTATCTTAATCCTCTTTTCCTGGCAAATCAGCACTTAAGAGAAAACTATGACATGCGCAGCTTTGCCATCTTCGGAACTCAGCCCCGTAAGTACCTGAGCCAGATTTATCAGATGATACCCGAATTACCAGACAAACATGCATTGAAATTCCTTTGCAACAAATACCAGTTAAATGAAGTAGAATTCAGCGCCCTAACCCTTTGCATCTATACATATCTGAGCACCAAAAGAGACATTAGCTGCACTACGCTTACCACCCTGATGTCCAGAACTCCCACTGAGTATGCAGAATTGTTGATTCAATTCAATGGTGAAAGCCGTATGTTTGCCAAAAAGATCATCGTCGTCGAAGAAAGTTTTCGCGATTACATGATCGCTTTAAGTGATCACGTTATCAAGCTCTTCAAACATATCGAATCTGAGAAAAAGTTAATCTCCCGAACTGCCCTTCCTGATTTCTTAGCATCGAGTGCATATCTATCCCAGCTGAAAACCGATAGCTACCTCAGCTCTGTTGCCTTGAACAGCGATACCCAGTATGCCATTGAAAGCATCATCTGTGGCGTGAAGAAACCCATGCAAAACAACCTTACCCGTTGGGGGCTGAAAACCGCTGCCCTCAGTGAAAGTAAAAGCATCCACAATTCCTGCATTGTCCTGCTGCACGGTTTGCCTGGCACAGGTAAGACCTATCTTGCCGGGGTGATCGCCCATGAACTGAAAAGACCTTTAATCTATATCAAAGCCAGCACGCTGCGCGACTGCTATTATGGTAACACCGAGAAGATCATCAGCTCGGTGTTTTGCGAAATGCATGAATTGATCAAGCTGCAGAAGAAATCTCCCGTGTTTCTCTTAAATGAAGCTGACCAGCTTATTCATCGCCGTTCATCCAATATCAATCAAGGCACCGACAATACTGAAAACGCCATACAGAACATCTTCCTGGAAGAGCTTGAAACTTTCCCGGGGATATTGGTGATCACCACCAATATCGTATCCAACCTCGATGAAGCGATCAGCCGCCGTATTCATTACAAACTCGAAGTGCCCTTCCCAGATGCCAACATCCGCACCCGTCTCTGGAAGATCCATCTTCCCGATAGTATTCCCGGTGCAGCCGATATTGATATCAAGCATCTTGCCACTGCCTATGCTTTCAGTGGCGGTCAGATCAGCCTGATCGTCCACAATGCCTGTAAGCAAGCGATACTACGCGGTAAAGAAGCCAAGCTTACCATGCACGACCTGCTTTTCTATGCAGAGCTGGAAGCCAAAAGCAGCTTTGAATGCAGCAGCGAAATCAGCCGCAAACAACCCATAGGATTTTGAAGATGATTACGAAAATTTGCAGTGCTTGTGGGGCCGAACTCGACCCCATTTTCGATTACTGTCTATTCTGCCATACGCCTTTGCCGCAAAGCGACTATGAGCAACTGAGCAATGAAGAGCTGATCGCCCGGGCAGGAGAATGGCTCGGAAAAGCAAAAGGTGAGAAAGTGATAATCCAACGTATCAATAAAGCCGGTGAGATCAGTTACGTGGAACTGCCCATCAACGAAGCTTGGGGGAATGCCGAACGCTACATCGGCCTCCTGAACTACCGGGCTTCCCGAAATCCCGCATTGCTGCCGGTGGTTCAAGCCCTGGAGCAGGTTCACAAAAAGACCCATTCCTGGAGTATGTTTGAAAGTACCGGGGTTTTGGCCATCGCGGTGAGCAGCATGATTGCCATCGCCTACGTTGCCATCTTTTTTCTGGTGTCCACAATTCTCAGGCTGGAAAACCAGCATAAAATAGAGGAAACCAGACGCATGACTGCCCTGGTAAGCAAAGTGGATAGCTGTTTATCCGTTGGCAATCCCAAATTGGCTGAGTACTATGCGAATCAGATCGTCTGGCAAGCTGAGGGCAGTGACGAGGAAAAGAACTGGGATTCTACCCGGGAATCTACTCTGGAAATAATCCGCAATTACCAAAATAAGGAGCTAAATATATGGCACTGATCGATGTGGCAAAACTCGATGCCTGGCAAGACAGGCTGGTGAACAAATTCCCGGTGGATGATCTGAAGCTGTGGACGCAACTCATCGTTCGCCCCGGTCAGGTAGCGGTATTTATCAAAGGGGGAAAGCTGGAAACGATCTATCCGCAGGGGACATATACCCTTAAGAGCTATAACCTGCCGATTCTTAACCACCTTGTCAATCTGCCTTTCGGAGGGGAAAGTCCTTTCAGCGCCGAAGTCTGGTTTATCAATACTCTTTTCATTTTGGATAATAAGTGGGGTACCCCCACCGCCATAATGCTGGAAGATCCGATTTATAAAATTGTGGTCCCCCTCAGGGCTTATGGTCAATACGGCATCTGCATCCGCGAGCCGGAACTGTTTTACAGCAAATTCGTCGGTTCTTTGCAGCTCTTTGATACCGGGCAGTTGCATTCCTATTTCACCGGCATGATCTGTTCGTATGCCTCTGAAATCCTTGCTGCCGAAATGATTAGCCACAAAATCGAACTTCTGCAATTGCCTGCAAGGATACCGGAATTGTCTCAGGCTCTCGAAGCCAGTCTAAAGCCTATCTTCAGTGAGTTTGGTGTGGACTTGGTGAATTTCTATTTGATTTCCATAAACTTCCCCGAATCCGACAGCGCGATCCAGGCTTTAAAGGAAGTTACCCAAAAGAGAATGCAGCTCAGCGTGCTGGGCAAAGAAATTTATGCCTTCGACCGCACCCTGGATTTTCTGGATAAGGCTGCTGCCAATCCGGGGGATTCAGGCTCGGTAATGAATGCTGCCCTGGGCTTGGGAGTGGGTCTGGGCGTGCTTCCGGCTATGAGTGGCAAGCTGGGTGAACAGCTGCATTTAGGCTTGAAACCTGAGGTGTATTATTACTACCTGGATGATGCTAAACCTAAAGGCCCATTTCAGCTTGAAGCGCTTATCGCTCTGATCGGTGAAGGAAAAGTAAATTCTGAAACTTTCGTATGGAAACAGGGCCAGGAAACCTGGCAGCAGGCAAGGGTGTTTACTGAATTGGCCTCTTCATTGAGCGTGCTTAGCCTGCCTCCCCTACCACCAACTAGATAAAAAGCATTGCTGCCTGCCAGGCATGATGATAACCATGCTTGCTCATGCTTGGCAGGCAGATCATTAAATTGCGATGATTGGGCTTGACGGTTTTTATATATGTTGATTTATTTACTTTGTGTACTGCTTCACTCGTCTCTGGCTATTTCAAATGGGGAGGATAAATTGATATATCAGCTCTTGGCACTGGACCTGAAACGAACCTGCAATAGAAAATTTATGTGCAGCAATGATAACAGCGGTAAGCTGAATAAACGGGAAATGCTCCTGGAGCTTTGCCATAAGCGTGGCTTGCTTTTGATCGGCAGTAAAGACCAAGACCCCATTCTGGAGGATTTAAACAGAATTAGATTCAGAGCAAAGTTTCGCGCGGATGGCGTGTATCGTTGGATGCTACTAAGCCCTTATAAGGCCGTCACCTTGCAGCCTATTGAGAATATTTTCGCAGATTAAGCTGTTTTAATTTTACTGATTTTTGTAATTGGTTTTTTTTATGATAACAGATATTTTGAGCTGTTACTAGTATCTTTTTATAGCTAAAACCCCTTCAGTGGTAGAATTTTCAAAGGAGAGAAATATGGCTTCAAGCTGGAAATGGTTGGATGACATCACTCCGCAATCGATGCATACGATGAAGGTTCCGATGAAAGATATCCTGACCGATTCTGTGTATTACCCTGCCTCGGGCATCGATGGCAGACCCGTTCAATATCTGGGCAAAATCACCCGCAGTTTTGTTTATGTGGATCAAAGCATCAGCTTTCAAGAACAGCATGAGGCTTTCATCAAAGAAGGATTCAAGGGCTATACGTTGCTTGGGGAAAGAAAAGTGCAAGAAAAAGAGATAACTCCCAAGCCACCGGTTTGGCATGAAACCCCTTCAGAAAAAGACGGCGATCCGCAGAAATACCGCAAAGACGGATGGGAACATATTTTCGCCCGGCCCTATGCTCTCTGGACAGTGTGGGAGCGTTGCGAAAAACATGATTACAAACAAGGCCCCCAGCGCTTTTCCCTCTTTATCCTCTGTGGCGATGGCGTGGCCAGCTTCGATGCCTTGTATTATTCCTACAAGATTAAGCCCCTGGCACTGTGCATCATCGCTCCCGGAACCGGCTTCGGCTTGAACTGGACGGACTTCCGCGAACCGGGATTGATTCTGCACCGCCTGGTGATGAAGAACCCGGCCGGAATCCCGGAGTGCATCTTGCAGGAAAGACCATTTAGAGATGAAAAGGGCTGCTGTTGGCCCGAATACTCATTGGATGCATCGCATTATCCTACTTTAACCCTCTTTTGCAGAGTGGAAGAAATTCCCACCTGCAAGAACTTGCCTGCCTTACGACTGGCAAAACTTGTATCGTTATATACCGGAGTAACTATGGAAGATGCTGTTGCCTTGGTTAAACTGGTTGTAGAATTCTCCCATAATTACGAAGACTTGGGATTCCATAGTTCAGAGGTTTATAGAAGTATGCTCTGGCTTCCCGAAGAAGTTAACTTTTGTAGATTGTTTTATGACATAGGCTTTGATGATTAACCCGAATAGGGGAAATAAAAAAGGAGAAGAAAAATGTGCTTAACACTTGATGACATTACAGCGGTAATGAAGGCGCTTCCAGCATACCTTGATAAAAGAGATAAAGCAAATCCGTACTTCGTCTCGGAAGCTGATTTCCAACATGCTTTTGCCATAACTATTGGCGAACTGAATACGGAAAGGAAATTGAAAGTGTGGCTTGAGTACCCTATTGAAGATCCATTAGGCATAGCACTAAACAACACCTGGTATATAGATATCTGTGTGATGGACCAGTCTAATGCTAATAAGTGCTTTATTGAGTTAAAGTACAAGACCCGAGTTGTAGAAAACACCATATTAAGATATCAAGGTGGACAAAGGGATAATAAGGCACACTATATTAATGACGTTAATAGAATTTCCCTTTCTTTGAGTGCAGAATACTGTGATGTAGGATATTCCATCATGCTTACTAATGATCATTTATATATGGATCCAAGGTGGATAAACCATATTAGCCAAGATGTCATCAATAATGAAGCCAGTACTACTGACAGATTGAACCTAGATAATCCAGGTACGTGGATGGAATTGAGTAAAATCGGTAATACTACTTTCAGATATTTTATTTGTAGCATGCAATAGTATGAATCATGTCAATGGTCAAATCTATAACCAAAAAGGAGATAACAATGCCTTACACAAGATTAAGCAAGGAAGATGCTATTAGATTCTATGCAAGAATAGCTCTCGACACATCAGATTACAAAGAAGCAATCATGGTTTGTATAAACAGATCATACAGAACTGCCTACTCAAGGTTAAAGGGTCTCGGTTAAGTTGAACCTGACATTTTGAGTGAACAGAAACGTATTATCAGAGAGTTTACTAAGCAACTAATGAAGAATAATCTCAGTAAGGAGCAGTTTGATACTGAACATAGAAAGACATGTGATGCCTTGCAGAAATCCTTCATCAAGTCAAAAACGGGTATTATGTTAAGTGTTGGTAGAGCCCAAAAATGGATTAACATGAGCCTTAAGCACTTGGCTATGCTGAATCTGGCTGGTTTTTGTAATGTCACTGATTTATTTTGGCAGAACTACAAACATTTTCATATTCCCATAGATAGCTTTATCAAAAATCATAAAGAGATTAAAGCAATATACAAATATCATTTACTAAATACTGCGTGGAGCAATATTGCCAATTATGAGTCATACTTAGCGTTTCAAAAACAACTACGAAATGAGCATGGTCCATTGCTTGATTATGAGTTCGATAAATGGATAACGACTTAACCGAATAAAGATAGTGGATATTCCGAACCTACTGAGCCACCCATTCCGCTTGAAGAGAGCCACCCCCTC
>CAZSST010000105.1:0-8684 GCA_964609575.1 uncultured Candidatus Cloacimonas sp. | reverse complement strand
ACGCTCGGTTTACACCGGTCAGGTAACCGAAGAAGCTACTCACAAACATCACTAAGTAAATAACCTCAAATAGACAAAGGCGGATCATTATGATCCGCCTTTTCTTACAGCCACACACAAAACGGCTCTCTTTCAAACCGGGCGGGGTAAACCTGAATAATGCTATTGGAGTACATGAGGCCAAAATAACTTCTTGCTGATATGAATCTTGTAGGGCCTCATGGACTACAACAGCAGGCAGATTATTATGCACGTCTTTGCAGTCCAAACCGCCAATAAGATATTGGGTAAGAAATAGTTAGTTTAGGCGGTTTGAACTCCAATGCCTCAATTGGGTTTACCAATCGCATGATTCAATAGATTACTACATAAACAGTTATCGTGTGATGCCCATGCGATCCCCGGGCATTTGCATGGGCATCGCATGGGCATCACCCTTACAAGGATATGGCTCATGGCTGGAATTTACTTCCCGCCCACTTAGTTTGAAAGAGAGCCAAAAGAGCTACTTTTGTTGCTTGTAGGCAAGCCCCAAGCTCAATCCGCCTGCCAGCTCCGTTTGCACACCTCGCTCATGTGCATCGATAAAACTTACCCCAAACGAAGGACGCACGATCCAGATTCCCGAATCCGCTATCAGATTGCAATTCAATTGCCCCATCAGAGTAGGCATCGTCCCGTAGTTATAGGGGGTATGATCAGTTAGAAACTCATTATGGTATTCATTGCAGTAACCTTTTGCAGAAACCCAATAGCAGCTCAGTGCGGCGGAAAAGCTAAGCTGCAAATTTCTATTGGTATCCAAAGTTAAGATCAGTGGAATCTTTCCTCCCCAAACCCTGCCTTCATCATGACGGACAACTTCATATATGCTTTTATCCTTGGTGAATTGGGTAAACAGCACTGCAGGAGCGATACTAAGGTATCGTTGCTTCTTGCGCTGCAGCACATGCTTGGTATTCAGTTCCCAAGTAAAATTACTACCTATGGCGTTCAGAGTAATCCCGATCGCATTGGTCTTGTTCATTTTCAGGTTCAGTTTCGCCCCATAAGTAACGGAAAGTATATGTCCTTTGGGGTAGCGGTCATTAATCCTGAAACCGGTTGGATTCATAGCCGTACCACAAAAAAACTCCATGTTTCCAGAAGGAAGGGCGCTGTCAAAATCGGCGGTTCTAATGTTTCCGACGGCCATCAGGCTGCTTAAAAAGCAGCTTATGGACACCATTATCATCAGCTTAAGCTTCACAACAACTCCTTCAATAACTGCTATTTGCCAGGCGGGCTTTGAATTGCAGGTAATTTTGGCGCGAAAAGCGAGCAAAACTATCGGCCACGTTAAATCCTTCCAGTTTTTCTCTTTGGGGTTCATCGCTACCTTTGCGGATCACTTTATAATGTCCTTTACCATGTAGATATACCGTTCTTTCCCAATCTTTATGCAGCTTGGGAACGCGATAATATAAATGTGCACTTTCACCAACTCTAGGTTGCACGAAGTAATTCTTGTCATCTTTCTGTAAAAGCTTGCGGATATCTTTGCCTTTGTCGGTAATTCCTTTGTGCATTTCCACTTCAGTGCTGATCACGTTTTCTTGTTTAGAAAAGTCCAATGCAGCATAGTCGATTTCCCAGAACCGGGCTCCGCATTCCAGCTTCAGCTCAATTTCTTTTTCTTTATGCTCACTTAGATCAAGGGGCATCACCAAATCGCGGTCGGCCATGGGTCCGGTTACAGCAAAATAATCCACAAATTTCCAGTTCCCATCCTGCTTGATGTACACCGAGAGCGGAACTCCGTGCTTATGCAGCCAGTTGGAATCCAGGTCCTTTCTCGAGGACTGTTTTGCATACCAGGTATCATAAGCAGAGCCAAAGAGGCTAAGATATTGCCCCAGGGTATAATCCAGCCAAAGTGAACTTCTGCCACGCAGAACCAGCTTGGCTTTGTCAGTTCCACCGGTATTGGTAAACTTAAGAGTGAGAACGTCTTTGCTACACTGCGGATCTTCTGTTTCGTCGCCAAAATATCTGAAAGTATCACGCTCCGCAATTTGCTGCAGGACATCCGTCTTCGTTCCGGAAATTGCAGCAAGGGGCGGCTGGGGATCCCGCACTGTATAGAAGTTTCCTGCCCTGTCTGCCAGGATTTCTGTGCCCTGGGGATGATCCACTACCTTCAAACGGGCAAAATTGGTGTATTGTATCTCTTCAGCCTGATTGGCAATCTTGATGATATAGTCTCCATCTTTGGGCTGTAGCGAAGGCAAGGCAAGATGGTCATCACGCTCCAGCCAGGGGAAGATGGCTCCTCCATAAATCTCACCGGAGAATTCATAGTCATGGCCATTAAAAGCATAAATAAAGGGACAGGATTCCTTGGTGGCAAGAATGATCAGCATGGCGATGATGTACAGAGCAGCAGAAGTCCCCACTAAAAATAATACAGTATGGGCGATTGATTTTCCCACATCCAGATCATACACATCCATCTTTACCACTTGGCTCATGGGGAGCTTAAAAGCCACCGGTAAAGAATCGGGGAAAACCACTCCAGGTACCAGCGAAAGCCTTATCTGTTGCCTTTGAGTTTCTTCGTCCACTGCAGGATTTTGGTATAATACCCCGGAGATGGTATCGTCCTGAAACTTTAGCTGGGTGAGGTAGTAATCATTCACCTCCTTCTCTGGCCGGATCAGTTTTATGGTGCGGCTTTCAAAGGAAGGAGGTTCGTCTTTCGGTATTTCAAAGTAGTTATAGTAAGTACAGGATCCCAGTAAGCAACCTATCAGCATCAGGGAGATGATTGCGGTCCAGCTCTTGCCAATGTTTATCATAACTCCTTCATTACTCCCCTGCTCTGCTCGGTTCATATTTAGCATCACGGGAGATAAAACCTTCGTTCATTATCTGTTTTATGCAAATTTTATTCCCAATATGCTATCTTTATTTGGCATCTCCCTTATCGCAGGAAGCGGGGGTAATGAGAAAACATGTTGGTTGGCGGCCAGAAATCACATAATCAGCGATGGGAATCCCAATCGTGGGAATATTTTGCTAAGATGTTGAAAAATATATACACCCCGGCAAGGATGGCTGAAGCAGGTATTGGCTTTGCTTGAGCATGAATAAGGATCATAAATCATATATATCCGATTATAGAATGAATATTAAAGCTGGCATACATCTGCTTGCCGCGAGCTATCTGTGTATTAAATTGTAGATTATAGACAGCGATAGTGTGTGCCATAAGGATGATCCAGAAATATGGGTGGTCTCCTAAGTAACGGGGTTATCTTCGTTCTGGCAGGATCACCGCAAGTAACTATTCACCATAGTCCTTTCTACCACAAATAGCAGGAGGAGGTTATGAAAACTCTATCCTTTGTTGTGTTTATTCTGTCAGTATTCACTTGCCTGAATGCTGCTCCCTTGCGAGATATGCCTATCGAGTTTACCCAGCCGGATGGAAGCACTTATAAGTGCTACATGTCCGGAGATGAATTCTACCATCGTGCTCACGATGCCAGGGGTTACACGATCATCAAGAATTTTGCCACCGGTTGGTATGTATATGCTGAACAAAGAGGCAAAGAATTGCTTCCGGGTTCTTACCTTCCGGGAAAGGATGATCCTGAAGCCTTGGGACTAACTCCTTATCTCACCATCGATAAAGCTATAATTGCCCAACGAGCGGATAGCTTCCAGAAAGCAAGATCAGCTCGTAATGGAAGATCTCCCACCACGGGAACGATAAACAACATCTGTGTCTTTGTCCGTTTTGCCGACCAAGGCGAGTACATTGATCCCCTTTCCAATTACGACAATATGTTCAATTCTCTCAGTGGGGTATCCATGAAAGGTTATTTCCAGGAAGACAGTGGAAATCAGCTAACCGTGGATACCAGTTTCTATCCTGCAGCCATGGGGGGAATTGTCCGTTCCTACCAGGATCCCCATCCTCAGGCATACTATCTGGACAATTACAGCGGTACCAATCCCCTTGGTTACACTACCTGGGACGAGGGCTATTACCGTTTGCATCTAATGCTTACTGCAGCAGTAATGCAGATTGCGCCCACAGTTCCGCCATACATAAATATCGATGCGGATAATGATGGTTCTGTAGATAACATCAGCTTTATCTGCATGGGTGGCCCTTCTGCCTGGTATGAAGCGCTTTGGCCACATAACTTCGTATTAGATTACTATCATATGAATCCTACGTTTCCCACCTATAATGTTCCCTTGGTCTATATCAATGGCAGCCAGGCAGATGAGTATGATTTTGAGCTGAGAGATGTTATCGATGTAGGTCTTATCTGTCATGAGTTTTCCCATACCCTTGGTTTTCCCGATTTGTACCATTATTGGACAGCCACCACCACCTTTCCCTGCGATATGTGGGATCTGATGGATGGTGCTTACGGAACTCCACGGCATCATCTGGCCTATACAAAATGGAAGTATGGCGGATGGTTCAGCACTATTCCGGTGCTGGGAGGTCCTGGAAATTATACCTTGAATGCGATCGATAGCAATCCCTTCAGTTGCTATTGGATGCCTATAACTGCCAATGAATACTATGTGTTTGAATACCGAAGGCAAAACGGATTATACGAGAGTGCCTTGCCTGCCAGTGGGCTTATCGTATATAGGGTACGCACCGATATTAATGGCAATGATAATGGCCCTCCGGACGAGGTGTATGTTTACAGGCCGGGAGTAAGTACTGGCAATCCCAATGGTTGGACAGCAGGTGCTCCCTATGCCATGAATCTGGGCCACAGTGCGATTAATAACTTCACTGATCCGGCGCCATTCCTATCATCCGGAGCTTCTGGAAATCTGATCTTACATCACGTTAGCAATAGTGGCGGGGCTACGATAGATTTCACCATCGGCACTACGCCACCCAATATCTGGACAGGCTCAGCATCCAATGTCTGGAATAATCCCGGGAACTGGACCCTTGGGATGGTGCCAAATCAGTTCCAGGATGTGATCATTGGTGCGGTTATGGCTTCCTTTTGGCCTCAGGTAAGCACTGCAGCCATATGTTCTGGGATGCGCATCGAAACCAATCCTATGAATCCTCCCCAAATCTTGATTAATCCACCCGGAACATTGCACACAGGGGGAAGCTTTGAATTGTTCGGGGTAGTTACTATGCTGGGTAATGTGACTGTAGATACCGATTTTACCATTCGCAGTGGTGGACAATTTGTTACTCTCACTACCGGTAGTCCCCTCCAAGTGGCAGTGCGTGGAGATTGCCTTTTTGAGCAGGGATCGGTATTCGGTTTCCCCATCGGATTTGGAACCTTGATGCTGGATAGTTGGGCTGCGCCTGTGGCATACATCAGGAATCATAGCACTCAGGTAGTTCTGGATAATGTTACCATTAGTAAAAGTCCCGGAACGGTCAGGTTCAGTTCGGACAGCACTCAACCCATTTTGATTAATGGTAATTTTACCATTGCTGCAGGAAGTACCTGCTATCTGGAATCACCCATGGATACCGATGTGATGGGTAATATCACGGTTACTCCAGGAGCGCATCTATATGCAATGGCAGGGCAATTGCGATGTATTGGAACTAGTTCACAAACAATAGATTTCACCGCTACGGATAGCCATTTCCATGATCTAAGGATAATGAACACGGTTAATCTGAACAGCGGAATTATGATAGCTGGCAATATCTATCTGGATAGCGGAACTTTGTTTCCCGGAGCCAATCTCATCAGCCTGAAGGGGAATTGGATTAACAGCTTCGGTCCTCCTGCTTTTATGAAGGCAAATTCGCGGGTAATATTCTGCGGAACTACCGATCAATTCATCCAAACGCCTTTACCCGCTCCTCCTATGGCGGATTTCTATATCCTGGAGATAAATAAACCCCTGGCTTTAGTCATCAATACCCCTGGTCAAATGGTTCAGTGTGATATCTACGACTGCAATTCCGGCACGCTGAGGGTAACGGATGGTGTCTTTAATGCTCTGTCATTGGCAGATAACAGTATCTTTGGCAATTTTGAGTGCCATGCCCCGGGAGTGCTTAATCTCACTAATAATAGCGGTTCAGTGGATCTCGAAGCTTCTTTGGGGATATGGGGAGGAACAGTTAACATATATGGAGGTACTTCAGATTCCCAATGGCCTGGATTTAATGGCGGAGGAATTACTATGACCTCAGGCTTGCTGGAATTTCACAATGTGGGTGTGCTGGTAGATAATATGGCGCAGACATTTGTAGAAAACATCTCCGGGGGATTTATCAGAGTAAATGGCGGATTCAACATCCAGCGCAGTGATTTCAGCCCCAGCGGGGGCACGATTGTCTTTGTAGGTTCCACCACCTCCACTGCAAGCTGTACTCCTGGATCCAATTTTTACAATGTAACGGTATCCATGACCCAACCTCCCGGACGTTCATCGAACTCACTGGAATCGGCTAATATGGAACCAAACCAGTATCGGGAGGTTATCCTGTCCACTTCATCATCCCTCACGATTTCCGGTGCTTTGGTGATTCATGCAGGCAGTATCATGCATATCAATCACAATTGTGAGGTGTTGCAGGATACAGATATCGTAGGTGAGTTGCTCGTTAACAATGCAGAGTTAGAAGTGGGAGAGGGTGTAAATCTGAATGGAGGAGCTCTGGAGATAGATAATAGCGGATATGTGAAGTACGGTTTTGGGGGGATGAACCATATCATTACCAGTATAAATGGAAGCATAGAAATTGGCGATGGCACCCTGGAATCGAACCGCAACCTCCAGCTTGCTCCCCTTAGCGCCATAAATATCGATAATCCCAACGGGCACATTATTTGTCCTGGATTTGAAGCCATGCACTCGGGCACTTTCACCCCTTCCATGGGGAGTTTAGAGCTAAGGGGCTATCCAGATGCTTCCACAGAAAGCTTGCTACTGGCAATGGGTAACAGCGCTCCCAATCTACTGGTAAGTACTCCTGGAGTAATAAGCCTGGCTTCTGATATCACGGTCAACGGCAATTTGAACATTATTCAAGGCCAGCTCGATGTATCTGAAAACAACTATAGCATCTACCTTGCCGGTAATTGGGACGATCTTCAAAATCCGGATGGATTCATCGAGAGAAATGGAGAAGTTCACTTCAATGGCACCGGAACCAGGCAGATATATTCTCATGGGACAAGCCAGAGCTTCTGGAAACTATGCATCGATTCCAGTACCCTGCAGCTTGCTTCAGATGTTAGCTGTCAATCCATTACTGTGGTGGCAATAGGCACTTTGTCTGTGCAGCATAATCTTCTAATCAATTCCGGAGATTCAGCAGCAACCGCTATGATAACGAATGGTGCTGTCAGTTTATGCTCCACCAGCCACATCAGTACCTATGGCATCATCACAATAGCAGGCGGGGGATCATTGATTTGCAGTGGAACAGCAGCTGATTATGCTCAGATGTCTGGCATAGCTGGAGCCTTATGGAAAATGGAGGTTCTAAACGGAGGAAGCATCTCTGCTGTCTATACCGAGTTTACAGACCTGCGCAATGAAGGAATCTTGGTCTGCGAGGGAGCCACTGTGGATTTGCTGGCCGATTTCGACGGCTGCAAATTCTTCCAGGGCGGAACGGGTGCTACTTACCTTACCATTTCCAACAGCCAGTCTCTGGAGATAGAGAACATCATTTTTATCTCCGCCTTGGGAGTGCTGTATAACATTTCCAAAACCAACAATTTGGGCACGATTGTGGTAACCAGCTCCAGCGGAGATTTTGCGGGGCCCTTGTACGAAAATGACCCATATTCTCTTGTTAGTTGGACTGGTTACTATCCCAATCTCACTCCATCCAATCTGCTAATCTCCGAAACTAATCCCATTATCGGGGATGTAATTTCAGTAGAACTAACCGTTACCAACAATTCGCCCTACCATATAGATTCTTTCTTCGATGTGTGGCTACAGATTTATCCTGTTACCAATCCGGATCAAATCCATACCTACGTGATTTATGGCCTGGCGGGTAATGCTAATCTCACCCTTACCTTTTCCGGCTTAACGTCCTCAATCACCGATACTTGGGTGATTTCAGCGCTTGTTGATCCCGATAATGACATTCAGGAATCGGATGAAATGGATAATCTGCTACCGGGGACTGATACCATCACCTGGCAAGCCATGCCGGAAATCCAGGAACTAACGCTGCAAAAGACAGGAGACAACACAGCACGGCTTAGCTGGAGCTATCCTGTTTGGGCATCGCGTTTCAAAATCTATTATGACGATAATCCCTTCGGTAGTTTCGCTAACTATCTGGACTGGACTATCGATTCCTTCTTCGACATTAGCCTAAGCCCTCAACGAAGATTCTATAGAGTTGTGGCGGAAAGAGATATGTAAGCAGCAAAACATCTTATCAAAGCCTCCGTGATTCGCTCCGGAGGTTTTTGCTATTACGTTTCCATCATTTTGGGTTACCCCTTATGGTTGAATCCACATGAGGATTGGAATTCAACCCACCTAAACTAACTATTTCTTATTAAATATCTTATGGAGACTGTTGAATAATTTAACCTTCCATGCATTCTGGAAACCAATAAATGTGCATCACTTAAATCCCGATAGGGTTGCAGGCTGTTGACAAAGCCCATTTCTCCCAATAAAAAAGCCTCCGTCATGCCAGC
>CAZSST010000104.1:0-8738 GCA_964609575.1 uncultured Candidatus Cloacimonas sp. | reverse complement strand
TAACGGTTCCCGCAGAACGGGTAAACAAGGCCTATGAGAAGTATCTTCGCAAGGCAGCGCAAAAGATTACCATACCCGGATTCAGACCCGGAAAAGCCCCTCTGTCAATGGTGGAAAGACAGCATGCCGAAAGTATCATGGACTATTTTTACAAGGACTTTGTGGATGAAGTTTTTGATGAAGCAGCTGTGGAGCACGATATCCGCTATCTGCTTTTCCCGGAAGTGAAAGACATTGTTTGGGAAAAAGGCACGGATATGATCCTGAAGATAGAAGTGGAGCATGAACCTACCATCGATTTCAAGCAACTGGAAGGGCTAAGCGTGCCCTATCAGCCTCAAACCCTGGATGAAGAAGTGGACAAATACCTCAGTACCCTTGTTCAAGAAAATGGACACATGGTGGATGTGGAAGCAGCGGAAAATGATGACATGGTGGAAGTGGAATTATCTTTCAAGCATGGCGCGGATAGCTTTACCCGCACGGCGGTATTTTATGCCGGAGAAATGGCGGGATTCCGTTCTCTGCCAGGCTTGCTTGGTGCAAAGACCGGAGACAAGCTGGAACTGAAGATTGCGGGAAAGGCAATAAGGCTGGCTTCCAAAGATGCCGGTCTGCCTTTGGAAAATAACTTTGAATATCCCTGCAGCGTTGTGGTGAATAGCGTCGCCCGCATCAAGTATCCGGAGCTGGACGATGAATTTGCCAAGGACATGGAATTTGACAGCATGGAACAGATGCGAGCCAAAATCGCGGAAGATATGAAGCTGCATAATACTGAACTGAATATAGATATGGAAAATGCGGGCATTATCGGCAAATTATATCAGGACAACAAATTCGCCTTGCCCATGAAGACCATCAGTTATCTGGCGGAACAAGAAACGCAAAAGGTGGATAATCCCGAATACCGCAAGTTCTACGAATACCAATATAAAATGCAGATAGCCCAGGAAATGATAAGTATGTACATCCTTCATAATCTGCGTAGGGTAATGCCCATGGAGATTTCCGAAGAAATGACGGAAACCTATCTGCGGCACGAAGCGATATTGGAAGACAAAAGCCTGGAAGCTTTTAAGGAAGCAAATAAAGAACAGCTTGGCTCAGAAGAGTATAAAGATGCTGCCCAAAACTACTTTATTCTTAGGAAAATAGCTGAAAGCAGCAGTTTCTTCGTTCCGGAACCGGAAGCCGAAGCGGAAATTCCGGAAGCAGAAACGCTGCCCAACGAGACTGAAAAACCCCAAGCGGAGGAATAATGAATTTCATTCCTATGGTAATCGAACAAGTAGGCCGTGGCGAACGCGCCTATGATATCTATTCCCGGCTTTTAAAAGACCGGATTGTATTTTTGGGCGGAGTTATCGAAGATAATCTGGCCAATACTGTCGTGGCCCAGCTCTTGCACTTGGAAGGCGAAGATCCCGAGAGAGATATCTTTATGTATATCAATAGTCCCGGAGGAGTAATCTCTTCAGGCTTGGCAATTTATGACACCATGCAGTATATCAAGCCACGGGTAAGCACCATTTGCATCGGTCAGGCAGCCAGCATGGCAGCAATGCTTTTGGCAGCTGGTGCCCCCGGAAAGCGTACGGCCTTGCCCAATAGCCGCGTTATGATTCATCAGCCCTTGGGCGGAGCTCAGGGTCAAGCTGCAGATATCGAGATTCAGGCCAGGGAAATCCTGTATTTACGTGGCCGTATGAATGAAATCCTGCATCAGCATACCCGGCAACCGATCGAGAAAATATTGGAAGATACTGACCGCAACTATTTTATGAGCGCGGACGAAGCCATGCAATATGGCATTATCGACGAAGTGATCACGATGCGGAAATAACTTGACGAAATTGTCATGAAGATATTCGTGAAGATGGTGATTAAGCCAGAAACCATGTGCCCGCCATGCGGCAAGAATAATTGTTCAGGAGGATTTCTTGGATAAGTACCGAACCCTTAGCTGTTCCTTTTGCGGAAGAGCCGAAAGCGAAGTAAAGAACCTCATCCGGGGGATAGCCGGAAACATCTGCGATGAATGCATCGTGATGTGCCATACCATTATAGATTCAAACAAGGAAGAAGCCCTCAGCGAGAGCTTTGACGCCCCAATTCCCAGCAAAATCAAAAGCTATCTGGATCAGTATGTAATCGGTCAGGACAGCGCCAAAGAAATCATCTCGGTGGCAGTTTATAACCATTATAAGCGCATCTTTAAGCAAGACCCCAAAGATGAGATTGACCTCGAAAAGAGCAATATCCTCATGATCGGCCCCACGGGAAGCGGAAAAACTCTCATCGCGCAAACCCTGGCACGCTTTTTGCAGGTGCCCTTTGCCATCTCTGATGCTACCACGCTAACCGAAGCTGGATACGTGGGTGAAGATGTGGAAAACATTCTGGTGCGCCTGTTGCAAAATGCCAATTATGACGTTCCCAAAGCCGAACGGGGCATAGTGTATATCGATGAGATAGATAAAATCAGCCGCAAGAGCGAAACTCCTTCCATCACCCGCGACGTTAGCGGAGAAGGCGTACAACAAGCCCTGCTGAAGATTTTGGAAGGCACCAAGGTAAACGTTCCGCCCAAGGGAGGACGCAAGCATCCTCAGCAGGAATTCATCGAAATAGATACCAAAAACATCCTCTTTATTGCCGGAGGAGCTTTCTTTGGGCTGGAAAAGATCATTAAAGAACGCATGGATAAAAAGGCCATCGGTTTTGACGTGGAGCTGGGAAAGAAGCAGGACGATGCCACCATTTTTGATAATACCAATTCTCACGATCTGCTGAAGTATGGCTTGATTCCGGAATTAATTGGCCGGATGCCAGTGATTTGCACCCTGCATGAGCTAACCGAGGAAGCCTTGATAGACATTCTGGTGAAGCCCAAAAATGCCATCTGCAAGCAGTATCAAAAGCTATTTGAAATGGATGGAGTGGACCTGGGTTTCGATGAGGATGCTTTAAAAGAGATCGCCAAAATCGCCATTACCCAAAAGACCGGAGCACGTGGACTGCGCAGCATCATGGAAAAATTCATGCTGAAGATCATGTTCGATATTCCCGATCAGAGCGATATAAATTCCTGCCGCATCACTGTCGATGTGGTGAAAGGCAAATCAGAACCTGAGTTTGGGCGGGTGAAAACCATAAAATCCCGCGCAAAAGTAGCCAACGAAGTTTAAAGAGGCAAATTATGAATGCAGAGATCACTACTCCCCGCAGAGAAAAGCTGGCTGCCCTGCTGGCCGAAAAAGAAGCGGTAATCGTTTATGCTGCCACCGAAACCAATCTGGAGAAATTTAAGCAGGATAATAACTTTCTGTATTTAACCGGCTTACTTACTCCCGATGCAGTGCTTTTTATCTACAAAGGCACCCCCATTGCCACCGAGTATCTTTTTATTCAGCGCAATGACCCTGCCAAAGAAGTGTGGACAGGACGCAAGATGAGCGTGGAAGAGGCCAAAGAGATTTCCGGGATCGAGCAGGTACTTTTCCTCGATGAGATGCCGGAATTGCTGTCCCGCTATTGCCCTGCCATTAAAAAGCTTTGGGCCAATATCGGTGATCAATCGCTCACCAAGCCGGTCAGCACGCAATTGCAGCGCCTGAAGCCCATTCGTAAACGCTATCCAAATATTGTTATCGATTCGCTTACCGAACTGGTTACTCCCCTGCGAAAAATTAAGAGCGAGTGGGAATTGATGCAATTGCAACGCGCCATAGATATCACCGGCAAGGGCATAATGGATGTATTGGAAGGCGCCTTATCCGGAATGATGGAATATGAACTGGAGGCAATGCTCTTTTATCGCATGCAGCGCATGGGCGTTAAACACTGGGGTTTTGCTCCCATTGTTGCCAGTGGCGTAAATGCTGCCACGCTGCATTATGAAAAGAACGAATGCCGCATCGAAAGTAACGATATAGTACTGATGGATGTGGGTGCGGGATACATGAACTATAGTGCCGATATCACCAGATGCTTCCCAATCAGTGGCAGCTTCACCGAAAGGCAGAAACACGTGTATAGCGTGGTTCTGGATGTGCAAAAGCAGATTATCGAGATGATAAAGCCCGGAGTGGAACTCTCTGATCTGAATATCAAAGCCAGAGACCTTTTAGCAGCGGGAATGATAGAACTGGGGCTTATAGAAAATGCAGCGGACTATTTTAAATACTACATGCATAGCATTGGTCATTTTCTGGGAATGGATACCCACGATCTTGGCGGACGCAGTGCCACTTTGGAAGCTGGCAACGTAATCACCGTGGAACCCGGAATCTATATCCCCGAAGAGAAACTGGGCATCCGCATCGAGGACGATGTGCTGGTTACCGAAGAAGGTTACTGCGTGCTTTCCCAGAATATCCCCAAGGAGATACAAGAGCTGGAAGAGATTCGTAAGTCAGCACTGGGGAAATGATGTCCAAAGCTATTTACCCCGGAACTTTCGATCCCATCACTCTGGGACATCTGAACATTCTGGAAAAGGCTTGCTCTATCTTTGACGAAGTGATTCTGGCGGTGGCTGATGTAACCGACAAACAGACCGCGTTCAGCTTGGAAGAACGCCGCGACCTTTGCGTTGAGGCCTGCCAGCACCTACCTAAAGTAAGAGTTACCAGCTTTAAGGGCCTGATTGTTGATTTCGCCCAAAGCATGGATTGTAAAGTGATGATCCGCGGGATGCGAGCTGTGTCGGATTTTGAATACGAACTTTCCCTGGCACTAACCAATAAAAAGCTGAAGCCCGATCTGGAAACAATCTTCCTGGTTCCCAGCCTGCGCTATATGTACCTGTCCTCATCGCTGATCAGGCAATTGGCAGCGGTTAAATCTCCCCTGGAGGACTTTGTTCCCCCCTGCGTAGCAAAAGCGATGCATGCCAAGTACGCAGCGAGGTAGTGATGCCCAAAAAAGAGACAGCGGAAAAGCTGGATAAAGATCAGATTCCGGAGAGAGCCCTTCCTGCAGACGTAAACGCAGAGGCAGCGCTGCTTTCGGCGATGCTGATTGATAGCGATGTAGTCAGCAAGGGCATCGAGAAGATAAAAGATGAGTTCTTTTATCGCAATGCCCATAAATCGATCTTTCGCACCATAGAAGAGCTGTTCAATGAAGGCATCGAGATCGATCCCATCACCCTCATTAACCGCCTGGAGCGAAATAACCTTCTGGAAAAGATCGGGGGCATCCCCTATATCAATGAACTGGCTGATTTTGTAGTATCCAGTGCCAATTTCGATTATCACCTGAACATCGTAACCGAAAAGGCCTTGCTGCGGCATCTCATCATCGCCTCCAAGGGCATCATCGAATCTTGCTACAGCTCCGCCAAGCCGGTTAAAACGCTGGTGGATGAGGCGGAACAAGCCATCTTTGCCATTGCCGAATTACCGAGCAGTCAAGGCTTCCAAAGCATTGGCGAAATCAGTGGGGAAGTGCTGCAAACCATCGATCAGATTGCTTCCACCAAGATTCCTGTTACCGGGGTGAGCAGCGGTTACTCTGATCTGGACAGACTTACCGGTGGTTTTCGTCCGGGACAATTTATCATCATCGCCGCACGTCCTGCCATGGGTAAAACCTCTTTGGCTCTTAATATCGCATCTCATGCCGCGGTAAATATGAATAAAAAAGTAGCCATTTTCACCATGGAAATGGCAGCAGATGAAGTGGTGATGCGTATGTTCAGCTCCGCTTCGGAAGTGAATATGGAAAGCATGCTGAAGGGCTATGGCATGAATGAAGAAAAGCTGATCAGAATCATGCAAGCTTCGGAAGTGCTCTCCACCAAGAACATCCACATCGATGAATCGGGTACCAATACCCCTTTGGAAATAAGGGCCAAAACCCGTCGCCTGGCTGCAGAGCTGGGTGGCCTGGACCTGATAATAATAGACTACCTGCAGCTAATGACCCTACCCAGAGACAAAGACAACCGCCAGCAGGAAATCTCTGAGATCTCCCGTGCCCTGAAGATTTTGGCCAAGGATATGAAAATCCCCGTAATTGCCATGTCGCAGCTAAACCGGATGTTAGAAAACCGTGAAGATAAACGTCCCCGTCTTGCAGACTTGCGTGAATCCGGAGCTATAGAACAAGACGCCGACCTGGTGATGTTTATTTACCGCGATGAGTACTACAATCCTGAAAAGACCGATAAACCGGGAATAGCAGATATTATCATCGGTAAAAACCGTCATGGTTCCACGGGTAATGTGGAACTGGGCTTCGAAAAGGAATTTACCCTCTTCAGGGCTTTAGACACTACGCATGATCAGTAATGTACTTGCCGGCATCGGCGAATTTACAATGTTTATAGGGAAAACCCTGGCTGCTCTTCCTACCTTGGGAAAACGCCGGCAGGAATTCCTGATCCAATTCAAACGCATCGGCTACGATTCGATGTTTCTGATTGCTTTAACCGCCGCTTTCACCGGTTTAGTAACCGCCTTGCAAGCTGTATATCAATCCAAGGGCTATATACCTCTGCATCTGCTTAGCGTGTTTATCGGCAAATCTACTTTAATTGAGCTTGGCCCCGTGCTAACGGCCTTGGTGTTAACTGGAAAAGTGGGGGCTTCCATAGCCGCAGAAATAGGCACTATGCGGGTTAGTGAGCAGATAGATGCCCTGCAGAGCATGAATATAAACCCTCATGAATTTCTCTATCTGCCCCGGATTGCTGCGGGGGTAATCGTTTTTCCGCTGATAACCACCTTTGCCAATGTGATCAGCATCTTCTGCGCCTGGTACTTTTCCTGGCTTCGCTATCGTATTCATTATTATACGTTTTTCAATAACATGCGCAGCTACTTCGAGCCTTCAGACCTGATCGGAGGCTTGGCCAAATCGCTGGTCTTTGGCTTTTTCATCACAGCTTTTGCCTGCTTCCATGGTGATAGATGCTTCGGTGGGGCAGAGGGTGTGGGCCGTTCCACAACGCTCAGCGTGGTCTATTCCGCCGTCTCGATTCTGATTATGGACTTCCTGGTGGCCTGGCTGCTTTTCGGTTTATCATGAACTATAAATTCCTTATCGCCCTTTTGCTAATCGTTTTGTTACTATGCGCTTGTGGCAAGAAAGAAACCAGCATTGCCCACAAGACCGGAATTCCTAAATACAAGATTGTAGTATATTGCACCGAACAATTCCGCACCTCGGGTTTGGAAACCACTACGGTTCCAGAATTTACCAAGAAACATGATTGCCGGGTGGAACTGGTGATGTTTCCCAATGCCCTGGCTCTCAGTCAGGCAATCAAAGACCCTGCCAATTATGGCAATTATGATTTAGTATTGGGAATCGATAATGCTTTTGCAGTGTCTGAATCTTTGGCCACCTATTTTGCCCCTCCGGAGAAGTTTGATCCCGAACAATTGACCTCGGAAGCCATGTTTGATCCCATGAAGCGTTTGTTGCCGTATGCCTATGCCAATCTCAGCCTGCTCTATAATAGCTCTGCCATAGATAATCCTCCCCAATCCTTCGGCGAATTGCAAAACGCCAGATATCTGCATCAAATGGCGATCTGCGATCCTCATGAATCGTCTTTGGGACGTGCCACGCTTTTCTGGAGCCTGGCCCTATTCGGCACGGAAGGATACGAGCATCTGTGGAAGAGCCTGCGCAAGAACATCTACAAAAGCTATGCCAATGCCCAGGATGCTCTGGCAGCATTGAAAAACGGTGAGTGTAACCTGATGCTGGGCCTGAATACCATCCCTGCTCATTGGCAGGAACTGGATCCCGGACAGAAAAACTTTGCTACTTCCAGCTTGAAAGAAGGTAGCTACATGTATGTGGAAAGCATCGGTTTGCACCGGGGAAGCACCAAACCCGGTTTGGCCAGCAAATTCATCTCCCATTTCCTTAGTGCCGATACTCAAAAAATGGTAGTGTATAAATTGGGGATGTTTCCTGCCAATCGTAAAACCCTGCTGCCCATGCATTTCTCTTCCATCCCCTTTAATAGCTACAGCGTTAATAGCCGCCTGACTCAAACTACAATCAATGGCCAGTTGCAGCTGTGGCTGGAGTTTTGGGACAGGTTGTTTGGATTTCAGATATCATAGAGTGCTGGAGTGCTGGGGTGTTGGAGTGCTGGGGTGCTGGAGTGCTGGGGTTGTATCGCACGCCATTGCGATATAGGTTCTAAAGAGCGGAGTGATACATAACAAATGAACATCCCCCTTCATATCGTCCTCTTTGAGCCTGAAATTCCCCAGAATACCGGCAACATCGGTCGTCTTTGTGTGGGTGCGGGTTGCCCACTGCACATCATAAGGCCCATGCGTTTCCGTTTGGATGATCAGGCCATCAAGCGTGCCGGATTGGATTACTGGCCAAAGCTTGATCTCGTGTTACACCAAAGCATCGATGAAATCTACAGTACCTTCCCCGAGAACAGGATTTTCCTGGCTTCCACTAAAGGGGATAAATGCTATTGGGATGTGAACTACCAAGCTGGAGATGTATTTGTTTTTGGCCCAGAATCACGTGGCTTACCGGAAAGCTTGTTGCACCAGCATTCTGCCAATGTGATCCGCATTCCCATGAGCGAGGATATTCGCAGCATCAACCTTGCCAATTCGGTGGGGATAGTCCTCTACGAGGCACTCCGTCAACTTCGGTAGGTTACGAAGGCAGGTAACTCCCCCCACTTTACGGCGCTTTGGAAAGCGCCACTACCCCTATACTCAATGGCGCTTTGGAAAGCGCCA
>CAZSST010000103.1:6235-8897 GCA_964609575.1 uncultured Candidatus Cloacimonas sp. | reverse complement strand
AGCTTTTCTCTGTGGTTAAAAAAAACTATGTGTTAACATCCTGGTATGGCGGTTTGGAAACCGCCACTACATCAAGCTTTTTTCTGTGGTTAAAAAAAATAGAACGCGGATTACTGGATTAACGGGATCAATTCTCAATTCGCATTTGTGTCATTTGTGATCTTTCATTTGTGAGTATTTGTGGGATACAAAAAAGGGTGAACCGAAGCTCACCCTAACTATCTAACGTCTAACGCTTAACACCTAACGCCTAACGCCTAACGCTTAACGATTAACGCCTAACGCCTAACGCTTAACGCCTAACGCTTAACGTCTAACGTCTAACGTCTAACGCTTAACGCCTAACGTTACTTCATCAGCACGGCTTTCTGAATGAAGCTCTCGGCTCCGGCTTGCATACGGATGTAATAGATTCCGGTGCCGCATTCACGGCCAAAGTTATCCATTCCGTTCCAGATTACATTATATGTTCCGGAAGCCTTGTCGCCTTCAGCAAAGCTCCGTACTATCTGTCCGCGGGCATTATAAATAGTCAGTTTTACTGTCGCTTCCTTGGCCAGGGCATATTGGATGGTGGCAGAAGGATTGAAGGGATTGGGGTAAATGGTTTTCAGCTCGGTGATTAGCGGAATATTGGGCGTTCCGGGATTGCCACCGGCATTATATACAACCATGCGCGGGCCGTGGAAAGTCATGGTGCCATCCATTTCCCGAACCTCCAGCCAGTAGTAATAGGTGCCGCTTTCCTGCAATTCACTGTCCGTGTACACATAAACCTGCTGTTGCGAGGTGTTGGTGGCATGAATCAGAGGGCTTACCTGCACTGCCTCGCTAAGCTGATCGCTGCTGCTACGCTGGATGTAATAACCATTCAGATTGCTCTCGCTCTGGGAAATCCACTGGATATTCACCAGGTTCTGGCTATTGATGATGGCAGTGAAGGAGGAAAGTTCTACGGGGAGGGTTCCAACTTCCCATTCAGGAAGTGCTAATAGGTCATTACTTTGCACCCAGTTACCTTCATCTGCTATAGATGCCAGGATTTGTGCTGGAGTTCCGCTAATGGGAGTAACATTATAATATTGGTCATCATATTCAGTGCTAAAAGCCACTGCTGTGGTACCATCTACCAAGCCCGTTGGCAAATAGGTGGTATTGGATGAAATAGCTGCACTTGTTACCCATGGCATGGTTGATAACGCATAGAGCAACGTGGGATTATCACTTGATCCTTGATAGGCAATCAACTGATCTCCGCTTGTAGCAAAAGCCGGACTTCCAGCTGTGGATACGGTTCCTTTATCAGCTGTCCAAGGTGTTCCAGCAGTGATAGTAACTATCTGACCGGCCGCAAATTTACTGGCAGGAGCAGTCCAGGTTATCGTACCTTCGCTGGTAGCTAAGGCACCTGCATCAGTCCAACCGTTGTCGGTAAACTTTATCTCCGTTCCGGCATCAATCGGTACAAAGGTTAAAAAGGCAAATTGGTCAGGAGTATCCACTTGGAAAGCAATAATAGCCAAGTCTCCTGGTGCGAGCACTGTTACCGCTTGGGTTGTGACCGATGTTTGTGGTACAGAAGCATCGGTCTTATAGTCAATATGGGTACCGCTATTTGTGTATGGATAGATTTTGAAATAGTATGTGGTACTGGGATTAAGACCGGTAAACACATAACTTTGAGTACCTTGTGTTACACTTTGAACGAGAAGATCATTAGCCTCTGCAGTGCCATCCGCAGGATATATGATAGAGCTGTAGTCCACATCACTCCCCTTGATCAGGTATCCGTCCGGTGTTACTTTGGCAGCATCTGTCCAGCTTAAGGGAACTGTAGATCCTGTAGCCGTGCCTGCTGCGAAAATGGTTACATGATTGGAGGGTTCAGCCTTGTACACAAAACCACTAACTGCTTTATCCACCTGAGTGGCATCAGTACTGGTGTGAGTGATGTTCCCACTTACTTCTCCAGCTAATGCTGATGCAGCTATACGTACAAAAACATCTTGTTCTGCAACAATTCCTCCTGTAGGGCTGTATATTAAACTCCCCGAGTAAGTACCTTCTGAAGTTTTACTTAGTTCGAAATCTTCCGGAGCATTAAGAGTGATATCTCCCAGTAGATTCGATCCCGATACTTTGTAGCTTTGGCTGACTGATGCCGTACCTGTAACTGAGCTAAAGATATTCATTGATCCGCTTACTGTGATCAACGGAGCAGTCAAAGTGCTTACTTCGATCTCGTTCGAATCTCCGCTGGTTCCGTAGGCATTATAAGCACGAACCACGTAGTAATAGGTAGTCCCAAGTGTAAGGCCGGTAACGCTGTGGGTCAATACATTCCCAATATCCTTGTTTTGATAGCCAGTTACATATACTTTTGTTACTCCACTACTGATAGTATGAGTGCCCAGGTACGTAGTCGTGTCACTTGCATAAGAATCCCAATCACCGGCAGAATATGTTGTGCTGGGGACTATCGCTGCGGCCTTTCTAACTAAGGTCTTATTTTCTCCCCAATTGGATGAATCACCCATAGGGCCGACTATATCAATCATAGTAGTTCCGCTAAACAACCCAACTGCATCATCGCCATTATGGCTTAAAGATCCTGAAGTCATGTCAGCAAGTGCCAGAATTGTTGCATTGGCAGATGTATTAG